>NZ_JAXBLV010000222.1:0-228863 GCF_034097035.1 Gemmata algarum | reverse complement strand
CTGTCCACCTTTCGTGGGGAACTTCAGTGCTCAGTTACGTGTGCTTCCGCGCTCCGGGCGTCCCCTTCTTGACCCGCCTGTCGTTCGCGTCGAGCCAGTAGACGTACCGGACCTCTTGCAGGCTCGCCACCGCAGCACCGCCTTTCGTGCGGCCGGTGCAAGTCACCCCGCATGCAACCCGGCATGCAATTTTAGGCGTTGTGGAGTGGCAACCCTTGTCTCGGGAGGGCTCGGAGTGGCAGGGCGCGAGGAGGTCCAGGAAACGAAAACCCCTGGTTTCCCAGGGGTTTTCGCGACACTAAGTGTCATTTGAGCGGAGAGGGCGGGATTCGAACCCGCGGTGGGGTTTTACCCCCACGCCGCTTTAGCAAAGCGGTGCTTTCGACCACTCAGCCACCTCTCCGTAACAATCAAAAGCAAACACTCAAGACAATTCCAGTGTTCCATCGACGTTCAGCATTACTAAAATCGACACAACCAGCAATGTAATTGTTGTTGTGAGCAGGCAGCCACAAAACATTTCAGTTTTCGAGAGCACCCTGTTCGGCCCTTAAACCGAGTGAAGTAACGCTTGGGGAAGTCTATTGGTTCGCGTGCGTCGAATCAATCCCCTAACCGCTCGAAGAAGTAGTACGTGAAATTTCTCCTGGCCTCGCACGGGTGCCGTGCATCGCAAAAGAATATTACGGTAATCGTTCACGGCCGTACATTCCGCGAGGCTCGAGGACCCAAGCGGCGCGATCCAGCCACCGGTGTGCGAAGGCGCGTACGCTCGTGTGGTCGTGTTGATTCCCCAAGACGGCCCGTATTCCCCCGGCAAGCAGCTCGTTCTCCAATCCTGGCGCTCATCCGCGTGGATCGGGAGTCGGGCCAATTCGCCCCACGGCGAGGCGGACCGGTGGACCATCACGTTTTTGCCTTCCGATTTCACAAACACACTGCGGGCGTGGCGAACGCCCGCAGTCACCGGTAGAAGGCGCCCGCGGGCTCCCCTGGCGTACTTACACACGGCTCGCACCGGCTGTCTCCTTGAGGGCACGAAAGCGGCACCCGACAAGGAACGGTCAAGCACCGCTCCCGGTTCTCGACCACCCAAACACGGCGAACGTGCCGGTACTCCATTGCCGTGTTGGACGGCCAGCCGAGTCAGGGCGATCCGCTGGTCCCGTTGTCGGCCGATCTATCCCTCCCACCCCCGGGCTCATTTGGGGGCACCAAATCGCCTCTTATTGCGTGGTGTTCCACACTACGCACCTCATCCGCCCGTTCCCGCGCGGCAAATCGCGTTAAAGACCAACTTGAACGTGGCATGAGGCTGTGCCCGATACAGCACCTGCGCCCCGTACACCACCACCCTTCCCTTACCGACTGCGGCGTCCAAGACCGCCGCCCCGCCGTCGAGGTACTCCTGTCCAAACGCCCAACCGCTCCGCAGCGGGGCCTTGCTCTCAAACCACCCCACGCGGTCCAGACCCGAACCGGCGGCCGGGGCGCGGAAGGTCGGGCTGTTGGCGAACATCACGTCCGTCTCATCACCCATACCCCACGCGAGCGGGTGCGCCGGGTCGACCTTCATTCGCAGGACCGACGGCGGAACGTAAAACTTGTCCCGCCCGAGCGCCTTTTCCTTGCCATCAGCGCCTTTTTCAACGAGGTGGTTCTCGATCTTCACCCCGAGCTGACCGGCCAGTGCGGTCGAGCTACCGATGGTGAGCAGCGTGCCCCCGGCAGCAACGAACTTCTTCAGCTCAGGCACGGTCTTGGCCGGGGTGATACTCCCGCGGCGGCCGCGGAACTCGGCCGGCAGCCCCAGTTCGTCCACCACGTTCGATTCCGGCGGCTGGTCCCCGCCCCCGCCGCCCCCGCCGCCCCGCGCACCGCCCATGCCGTCCACAAGGACGATCACGTCGAACTGCTCGCGTAGCTTGCCGCGGTCCAGGTCCGGCGGGTAGACCACGGTGAACGGGAACTCGAACTGCTCGAACAGCCACCGGGTCCACCCGGACGGCATCGACCCGCCGTATCGGTCCACCAGCGCGACCCGCGCCGGCTTGAGGGCCACGGCCTCGACCCCGGGGGCCTCCGGGCTACCCACGAAGCGGGTGCCCAGGGCCTTCGCGATCACCTCCAGGCGCTTCTGCGTGCCCGCCTTCTTGGTGACGAAGAACATCCCGGCCGGGTGCTTCACGCCGCCGACCGCGACCGGCTTCGTCAGCCGCCGCACCTCTTCCCCCGCGGCGAGCAACTGGTTCACCGCGCGGAACGCGTCGTTGGTCCGCGGGTGCAGGAAGAACCCGACCGCCCTGTCTGCGTCGACTACCTGTGCCGGGGGCGGTGGTATTTCGTTCTTCAGCTCCTCGAACGGCCCGGTCACGGCATCCAGGACGCGGTCGAACTGAACCCCCATCTGGAACGCCAGTGTGTACCCAGCGGCGTCGTAGGGCGGGGTCGGCGGCGCGCCCGGGTAGGCGAAGTCGTCCGGGTGGTCCTGCGGCTCGAACATGTCGAGCACGTGCGCCCGGAACGCCTGAGCAGACTTCACGACGTAGGAACCGGGCGGATACTTCTTCCCGCCGGTAGTGAACGCGCCGGTCGCGCGGTGGACCGACACGCCCGTACCGGTGAGCGTGTTGACGAACTTGGTGGCGGTGAGGAAGTCCGGCTGGTCGGACGGAATGACGTAGGCGCGGGCGTCGCGCTTGGCGGGGTCGCGGAAGAACTTCTGGTACGCGTCCGTGCCGCGGCCCCCCTTCGCCGCCGCCACGACCTTGGGCGTCACGGTCCAGCTATCTTTTCCGCCCCGCTCAATCGCGTTCTTGCCCATGAGCCAAATGTTGTACAGGAGCGGCTCGCGGTGCCGGGAGGCGTAATCGAGCACCGCCCGGTTCGCGGTCACGGAGTACTCGACGGACTGCCGGAAGTGCCACTCTTGCGGCGCGACGGGGGCGAGCAGGTCGGCCCGAGGGAGTTGGAGCGCCGGGTTGAACGGGATGCGCGACGGCGTGGGGCTGCCGATCGTCTCCGTGAGCAGCCCGATCATGTTGTGGAAGTACGCGGTGGTGCGGAGCCCGCCGTTGAACCACGTAGAGTAGCGGGCGCCGGAGCGGGTGGTGGCGCCGGGCTTGTCCTCCGCCAAGAACCGCTGCATCATCGCCGCGCCGACGGCGTCGATCCCGCTGACGACGAGCGGGTCGAAGTTGTAGTTGAACGGGTCGCGGAACGGCGGGCAGAACAGCACCGTGCCGGGCGGGCCGGTCTGGTGGTGGTTGTACACGATCTGCGGGAGCCACTCGCGGTACATCACGCGGTTCATGTTCCGCGTCTCGGCCTGCGTGTTGGCGTAGAAGTCGCGGTTGTTGTCGTGGCCGATGTACTTCTGGTACAGCCGCGGGAGCCCGCCCAGCGAACGCTTCTTGGGCTCCTTGTCGCGCATGTACCAGTCCGCGACGAGGTCGTGCCCGTCCGGGTTCGCGTGGACGAACAGGATGATGACGTCGTCGAGGATGCGGAGCGATTCGGCGTCGGTCGCGCTCACGAACCGGTAGATCGTTTCGGCCAGCGCCTGGGCGCACAGGGTCTCACTGGCGTGCAACCCGCCGTCGATCCACACCACCGCCTTCCCTTCGGCCGCGAGCCGCTTCGCGACCTCGGGCGTGACCCCCTCAGCGTTCGCGAGTTGTTTCGCGACGGCCTGGTAGCGCGCGAGCCGCTTGTGGTTCGCGGGCGCGGTAACGACGGCCATCAGTTGGGGGCGCTGCTCGGCCGTCTTGCCGATGTCCACCACCTTGATGCGGTCGGACTCTTTTTCGAGCTTCGCGAGGTACGCGGCGTACTGCTCGTAGTTGGCCAGGCAGTAGTCGTCACCCAGGTTGAAACCGAAGTGCGCCTTCGGTGCGGTGACCTTCGGCGCTGGCGCGGGTTCGGCCGAGCGCAGCGCCTCGTGCGGGGACAGGAACACCGTCCCGCTTAGCACGAGTGCGAGAGCGACGAGTCGACGCATAAGGAGTCTCGGCGGTGTGCGAAGTGATGGCGGGGTTGCGAGTGCCCGGTGGGCAGAAGACAGAGCACTCACCACGAAGCAGCCCCGCGTGCGGGAGAACGATCAACACAAAGGAACACGACGAAAACGAGAATGAGGTGCCAGGGCGCGAACACATTGCACGTCAAAACTCCGCGCAACGCCCCTCGCGTTACTAACGTACCACGAAAGAACGTGGCACTTCTCTTCGTGCTCCTTTGTGTTTCCTTTGTGCCTCTGTGGTGAGTCTTTCTGCCCCTTTACTTCTTCTTCGGGTTCTTCACGTACGTGTCGAGCCACGCGATCCACCGCGCCCAGAGGTCGAGGTTGGTTTCGCGGCTGATCGGCCCGTGGCCCTCGTAGGGGTACATGTAGAGTGCGGCCGGCTTGCCGAGCCCGTCGAGGGCGGCGAACAGGGCCTCCGAGTTCATCGGGTGGGTGCCCACGTTCGCGTCCTCCATCCCGTGGTACATCAGCAGCGCGCCGTTGATCTGGTTGGCGCGGAGCAGCGGGGACATCTCCAGGTAGGTCTCGCGGGCGTCCCACAGTTGCCGCCGCTCGCTCTGGAACGTCATGCTGGTGAGGGTGCGGTTGTAGCACCCGTCGCCCGCGATGCCGGCCTTGAAGAACGGCGTGTGGGTCAGCGCGTTCGCGGTGCTGAACGCCCCGTAACTGTGCCCCCCGCACGCGAGCCGGTCGCGGTCGATGAGGCCCCGCTTGTCGCACTCGTCGATGGCGGCCCACAGGCCGTTCCGCAGGTCCGAGACGTAGTTGTCGTTCATCTTCCCCGCCGGCCCCACGATCGGCACGTCGGGTTCCACCACCGCGTACCCGGCGAGCGTCAGGATCGCGACGTGGCGCGGGGTCGGGCCGGTGAACCGCCCCGGGCCGACGGCCGCGGCCCCGCCGCGCCCGGCCTTCTGGTCGTAGTCCGCCTGGTCCGTGTACTCGCGCGGGTAGATCCAGAACAGCGCCGGGAGCTTCCCCTCCGCCTTCGGCGGCAGCGTCACCTTGACCCAGAACTTGAACCCGTCCACCCGCGTCACGCGGAACCGCTCGGTCTTCAGTTCGTGGAACCACGGCGCGCGGTCCACGTTGTTGGTCAGCTTGGTGACCTTGCCGGTCGCCGGTTCGGTCATGAAGCAGTTGGGGACGACCTTCGTGTTCTGCCGCGTAGTAAATACGCGGGTGATGTCGTCCCCGTCCACGGCGTCAACCGTTTCGGGCAGGTCGGACTTGCTCTCGAACACCCGCGTCTTCTTGCCGGTCGTGATATTGATCGCGTCGATGTAGGGCCGCGGCTGGCTCGCCTCGCCCGCGCCGCGGCCGCGCTCGGTCCCGGACAGGTACACCTCGCCCGCGCCCGACACGCGAACGGCGCTCCCGCCGGCGACCGGCTTCGAGAGCAGCCCCACGCCGAACGTCGCGCCCCCGCGGAACCCCGGCGGCTGTTCGCGCTCGGCCGGCTCGTTCTTTTTGGGCGGTGCGTCGCCTTTTTTAGGCGCGCCGAACCCGGTCCCGCCGCGCGAGACCACATAACTCTTCTTCGGGTCGGCCAGATCGACCGCCGTGATTTGCCGCGCCGAATCGACCGTCTGCGACACGAACAGCCACTTGCCGTCGGCTGAATACTGCGCGGCGGTGATCCGGTTCGGGGACTCGTACACCACCTTCGCGTCGTCCTTACCGAACGGCGGAAGCCACTGCATCACGCGGTCCTTGCGGGCCGTTTTCGTGTCGTCCTTCTTGGCCTCGTCCTTTTTCACATCCTTCTTGGCCTCGTCCTTCTTGTCGTCCTTGCCGGTCGGCTCCAATTGCAGGAACGACATCCCCTTCCCGTCCGGGCGCCAGTTCAGGTCGCGCTTGGCGTCCGGGTCGAACGGCTCCGGCGCCACCGGCGTCGGGTCGTCCGGGTTCATGGGGTTCGTCGGCACCGGCTGCGTCGGGTTCGGAACCATAGGTTGCGTCGGATCGGTCACGGGCACCCCGCCCTTCCCGCCGGCGCCCTTCGTGAGCCCGCCTTTCGGGGCGGTCGGGGCCGTCGGCGCGGGCGCCGCCGGCTGGGGCTCCCCTTCGCGCAGGTTCCGGTCGGACAGCGTCACGAGCGACTGCCCCCGCCCGTCCCAGACGGCCTCCAGCGCGCCGAACCGTTGGAACGGCGCGTAGTACGAGAACGGCTTCTTCACCGTCGAGACGCGAAACGCCCCTTCGCCCGGCGCGGCGCTGACGCTTCGCACCATCGCCGGCTCGCCGACATTCGTGACCGACCCGTCCGCGACGCGCACGAGCGCCACCTGCCCGGTGAGCAGGTGCTCCAAAAGGCGCATCTGGTACGGCGATTCGAGCAGGTAGCGGTAGGTCCGCGACGGGTCCTTGCCGTCGCGGGCGACGCGCACCTTGGGGCTGTCCGCGACACCCGGCTGCGGCACGGGGCGCTTGCCCCCGTCGGGCAGGAGCACGGTCTGGAGCCGGGTCCCGTCGAGCGTCCACTGAAGCGTAGTTACAAGCGTCGCAAGAACGGGCGTCTTTGTGATCTGGCGGCACGCGCCGGTCTCGGTATCGGCCACGCAGATGTGGGTAGCGTCGGAGAACAGCGCCAGGAACGCGAGCTTGGAACCGTCCGGGGACCACGCCGGGCTCGCAACCCGGGCACCGGCGGGCGCCTTCACGGGCACCGTGCGGTTCTCGACCGGAAAGAACAGCTCGAACGCCTCCGCACTGTTCACCCACAGGTCGCGAGAGCGGCAGGCCACCGGGTCGAACGCCATTTCCGCGAGGTGGACGCAGGGGCAGCCGAGGCGCTCGACCGGGGGCAGCGCGTCGCGCTTGACGACGAGGAACTTTCGCCCGTCGGGGCTCAGGTTCGTGAGCGCCACGATTTCACCACGGGACGCGAGTACCGCGTCAGCGATGTCTTTCGGCGGCAGCAGGTACGACTCGCGGCTTAGCGGCGTCAACTCGGTCGGTGCCGGGGCGCCCATCAGCCGCGGAGCCGGTGCCCGCTCTACGGCTGGCATATCGGCAGCTTCGGCGTGGAGCAACCCGGCGAGGGCGATGAGCCCGACGCACGCGGCCGAACGGCGGAGGAAATGGCAGGTTCCTCGCATGGTCCGGTTCCTTGCATTTGGTGGGGGAACGGCTCGGGGAGAGGTGCGGGCCGCGGTAGCACTGTTGTACCCGCCGGCGGACGTGCGGTCGCGTCAAGCGCCTCCTTCACATCGGGCTCTCATAATTTCAGGCCGCCGCAGGGCGAGTTGCCCGTACGAGCCCACCGCCCCGCGACCCTTCACGCCACGCTGCGCTCGCGCCGGACCGGGGGGCCAATCGTATCGAACAGCGCCTGGAGCCCGTGGACGTGCTTGCAACAGTAGGCGTGACGGTGCTCGCCGTGGTACACGGCGTCGGGGCAGGTACAGTGCCAGTTCAGGTAACCGTCGGCGGTGCGTTCGGCGGCGATCTGGTACTCCTCGCGCCCGCCGGATACCACCCACGTCATCAGGCACCCGGGCTCGTCCGGGTCCGGATTACGATAAGTCACGCGGAACAGGTACGGGGCCGGTGCCCGCTTGCGATCCGGCCCGGGCAGGACAACGGTTACAATCGCATATCGCTCGGGCGCCTCGGGCGCTTGTTTCTTGACCACATAGCACCTCAAGTCCTTGTTGGGGTTGGGAAAGTAATTTTATCCGAACAGATGTCCACTACGGATGTCCGTAGCCCGCCCGGTACATTTCCTTGAACACGAAACGGAGCGGCGCCGATGGACGACAAGACGCAACCGACCGACGCGCAGACGCTGAAGCAGTTCATCCGCGAGCTGGCGCGCAAGAACCGCGTCGCGCAGAAGAACAAGGATCCGCTCAGCCGCGACATCTGCGCGAAGTTCGTCGCGCTACCGGCTTACGCGTCGGCCAAAACGGTGATGTGGTACGTGGACGCCGGCAGCGAGGTGCGCACCCGCCACACCTTGCCCGACGCGCTCAGACACGGCAAGCGGGTCGTCGTCCCGTGGTGCGTGGTCGAGACGAACGAACTCGAGCTGTTCCTGCTCGAAGACATGAGCGAACTGGTCGAAGGGGCGTACAAGATTTTGGAACCGAAAGAGGAACTCCGGAACCTCCCGGCGAAGAAGGTGCAGCCGGAGGAACTGGATCTCGTGATGGTTCCGGGCACCGCGTTCGACCTGCGCGGCGGGCGGATGGGTCAGGGTAAGGGCTACTACGACCGGTTGCTCGCACGCGCCCGCCCGGACGCTCCCCTGGTGGCGATCGGGTTCGACTGCCAAATCTTCGAAGAGATCCCGGTCGCCGCGCACGACGTGTTCATGGACCAAGTGCTGACCGAGGTCCGCACCATCACCGGAAAGGGCCGCGGCGCGGCGTGAGCCTCATGTCCGACCGCGCCCCAAAAAATCCGCTCTGGCAATCCGTCGCGCTCCGGCTGATTCTGATCTGGCTGATCGGCTGGGGAACGATCGTGTGGTTCCGTGGGTGCCTCACCCCGGCGACCCGCGACGAGTTGCGCGAGACCCACCAGAAAGCGCTCCCGTCGGAGCCGGCCAATCGTTGATGCTGTGCTCCGATTCGAGCGGCTGAACATAGCCCGTTCCCAGAGCGGTTATCGGCACATTCGGCATTCCCCACCGCCCACCAGCAGCAGCTTGAGGGTAGCAACACACCAGTGAATCGGCAGTTTACGGCCGGCGGTTGTCCGTCGCGTGTCCAGTCGGCGGCAGCCGGCATGAGACTGTAACTCCCGTTACAGCCCTGCGAGTTGACGCCGGGCGAAGGGGTCACGTCACCCACGCCCGGCTACCGGCTTCGTGCCGGTGCGACACGCGATCACACCATCTCAGCCCACGTCCGACCGATTGGGTACCGCCGCAGCAGTTCGATCGCTGTGTTCGCCACCAACCGATAGCTCTCGCGACTGTACCCACCGCTCAGCAACATGATGGTAGGAACTCCTCTGCACCGCAGTTGTTCGATCACGTACAGGTCGCGAGCCAGAACGTCCGCCGCCGTCAGCCCCAGCCCGCCCAGCGCGTCACCGGCGAATACGTCGGTCCCGGCGTTGTACACGGCCAGCCGGACCCGCCCGGACCGATGCACCGAGTCCAGAAACCCCGGAAGCGTCAGGTTGAGCAGACGCATGTACTCGCCCCCAGTGCAGCGATCCGGAAGCGGAACGGCACAGTCGATCCGGCGCCGGGCCTCCTGGTCGTGTGCGGGGTAAATGTGTGGGTTGAAGGCGTCGTACAAGAAGACCCCGGGATCGGAGCGGAAGTGGTGACAAACGCCGTTCCCCTGGTGCGCGTCGAGATCGACGTGGACCACTCGGTCCTCGGCAGCCAGTACCCCGGCGGTTCGTAACCCGTGAACGAGGTGGGCGACATCGTTGAAGACGCAAAAGCCCTCGCCGCCGTTCGGCCGTGCATGGTGGTACCCCCCGGACAGGTTAAGCGCGAGGCCGTGCGTCAGAGCCTCGCGGGCGGCCACAAGCGACCCGGCCACCGCCCACCGCATCGGCCGGAGGACCGCGCGCCAGACGGCCCACGCAGGCAGCCGGCGCAGGAGTGGCAGTTCCAGCACCCGGGCGAGTTCGCACGGGTCGTTCAGCCGCGTGAGGTACGCCGGATCGTGGGTGGCCGCGAGTTCCGCGACCGACACCGGGCCGGGAACCCCGACCCATGCGCGGTCGCGCAGCCGTCGCCCTACACTTCCGATGGCACGCCACGCCCGGCCGTACTTTCGTGAGTCGAACGGGTGCAACCGCTCCAGCCCGAGAAACCCAATGTTGTACCGGCGGGTGTAGACGAGTTTCATCAACGCACCTTTGCACGATCCGGTGCGATCGTCCGGTCAAGGGGTCGCTCGCGCCAGGATGCGGCTAACCCAGGCCCGTCACGCTGTCACTGGTGAAGGAACCGCACGTCGCGGACGTTCTGCTCCGCGACGGCCCGCGTGATCTTGCCCGTTCGGAACAGCAGTCGCACCGACTCGTCGCAGGTCCACATGCCGTCTTCGCGCCCGGTTTGGATGCAGTTGTCGATGCTCTCGACCTTGTTCTGACGAATCGCACTCGCCACCGGGTGCGTGTTCCACAGCACCTCCAACGCGAGGTGCCGCTTCTCGCTCTTCTGCACACTCGGCAGCAACCGCTGGCTGACGATCGCCCGGAGACTCATCGCCAGTTGCGATCGAACGCCGGAGTGCGCATCCGGCGGGAACAGGTCCGGTAACCGGGTGATCGCGCCCTTCGCGTCGCGGGTGTGAAGCGTGCTGAACACGAGGTGGCCCGTTTCGGCGGCACTCAGCGCCATTTGCGCGGTCTCTCGGTCGCGTACCTCGCCCACCAGAATCACGTCGGGGTCCTGGCGCAACCCGTACTTCAGCCCGTCGGCGAACGAGAGGACATCGCCCCCGACCTCGCGCTGGGTGACGACCGAGTTGGGCTCGCGCGGGAACCGGTACTCGACCGGCTCTTCCACCGTGATGATCCGGTACCCGCCCGCCTCGTTGATCTGGTTGACCAGCATCGCCAGGGTGGTCGATTTGCCCGATCCGGTCGCGCCGGTGACGATCACCAGCCCGTCGCGCAGCGCAACGAGCCGAGCCGCCAGATCCGCCGGGAAACCGGCCCACGTGAGATCGGGAATTGCATCCGGGATGAGCCGGAAGCAGCCCCCGGTGTCACCACCGGCCAGAAACAGGGTCGCGCGGAACCGTGTCGATTTGCCACCGATTTCGCACTCGAACGAATAGTCCGCGTTCTTGCTGTCCTGAAGCCGCTGGGCCACATCTTCCGGGCACGACGAGAGCAACAGCGGTTCCGTGTCGGCCGACGTGAGCAGCGCTTCGGGCAGCTCGATCAGGTCACCGTGCAATCGAATAACAGGCGGGTGCCCGGCGACAATGTGCAGGTCCGAGGCGCCGGCCTGCACGGCCCATTCGAGCCACTGAAGGAGTTTGTCCGCGATGCGTGCCGCCATGCCTTCGCCCCCCGCGTCCGGACCGGTCCCGACCGCGGCATCATAGCAAGCGCCGGCGTTAAAAATGATGAGTCGCTCGCACGGTCTCCGAACTGCGATCGGGGCACCGAGAATGGCGCCCCGGCCGTCACATCAGTGGTTGAACAGGAAGGCGGGGCTGTTCACCAGCGCCCACACCACGTCCTGTGCGCCGAGCACGCGCGGGTCGGACGGCGGGGGGCTGGCCGCTTCCGCCGCAAGCCGCGCGTACTCCTTATCCTGTGCCAAGTACATCTGCCGCAGTTGCGCCTGCTGAGCCGGCGTGCGCTGCTCGGCCGGCGTGTCCAGCAGGGCCGCCTGCTGCGGCGTCAGCGGGCTCTGGAGCCGCGGGTTCGGGTCCGAAGTCACCGAGAGCCGAAACTTGCCGATCGTGTGCTTACCCCCGTACCGCTGATCCAGCACGGCGGTGAACTGTGCCCCCACCGGGCTGCTCACCGGCTTATCGAACTTGAACAGCGCCGCATTGTCCTGCCCCAGCCGCCCCGCGGTTGCCCACCCGGTAGCCGGATTGTTGTCCACCGCAAACGCCGCCGGGAAGCCATTCTGGGCGAAAACCTGCTCGGCCGCGGTCAGCTTGAGCGGCACCGGGTTGCCGTCGGGTTTGTCCAGCGGCCGGTACGTCACCCGCAGTTCGTTGAGCACGAAGTTGCCGTTCTCGGCGCGACCCGGCCCTTTCGCGGGCAGGGTCGGGTCGGACAGAACCTCGAGCCGTAACGCGGTGAGGGGCCGATCCGTCTCGACAAGTCCGATCACGGTGTACGAGTCCGTCTCGGCCGCCGGCCCGGCGGCGAGCAGCACCCCGTCCTTGCTAAGTTGGAGCTTCGTACCTGCCGCTTGAGCCTGCGCGCGGCGTACGTCGAGCACGGTCCACGCGGTCGGCTTCTGCGCCCGCAGCCCCTCCTCCCAAACCTGCTGTTTGGCGGCCACGGTGGCTTTGTACGCGTTGAACGCGTCGGCCTTGGGTTTGTACTCGGCCAGCATCTTGGCGTGGTAGTCGCCGGCGCCGCGGAGGGCGTCCACCGCCGCCGCCCGTTCGCTCGCCGTCGGGCGGCGGTTCAGCACCGACAGGAAGATCTGTTCGACCACCTTCGTGTCATCCTTTTCGGACTGCACGAACTGGTTCAGCCGGCTGTTGGGGTCTTTGATCGCCTCCGCAACCACCGGGCCGCTGACCATCGCGAGCACCGGGCCGAGGTTCAGGCCCGAGCCGCGTTCGCACTCGCACGAGCTCTCCCGCACCGGCTTGTTGAACAGTTCCAGGAACCCCCCGGGCAGTTCGACGTTGCTGTCCACCAGTTGCGCGGCGCGGGAGCCGGCGGGCAACCCGGGCAGTTTCGACTGCGAGCCGGTCGCGCGGTGGATGGCGTCGAACAGCACCTCCGCGGGGAGGCGCCGCGCGAGCGCGTGCGAGTAGTTGATCTCGTCGTCCTTGTTCCACTTGTTCGTGGCCAGCGAGAGCTGGTAGGTCCGGCTCTTACAGATGGTTTTCACAAGCTTCTGCGTGTCGAACCCGGACTTGATGAAGTCCGCGGTGAGGGCGTCGAGCAGTTCGGGGTTGGTGGGCGGGTTCCCGGCGCGGATGTCGTCGATCGGCTCGATCAGCCCGACGCCGAGCAGGTAGCTCCACATCCGGTTGACGTAGCTCTTCGCGAAGTACTGGTTCTGCGGGGAAGTGATCCACCGCGCCACCTCTTCGCGCCGCACGCCCCCCTTCGGCAGTTCCGCGGCGACCGCGTACGGGAAGTACGGTTTCGCGGTCTCGCCGGTGCGCTCGTGCTTGATCTCGCCGCCCTTCTTGTCGGTGATGACCTCGACCAGCGGCTTCGCCCCCTCCACCGCGGTACCGCCGATCTTCTGCCCCTTGAACTTCGGGTCCTCGGCGCGCCCCACCTGCGCGAAATACGCGGCCAGACCGTAATACTGGTCCTGGGTCCACTTCTCGAACGGGTGGTCGTGGCACTTGTTGCAGTTGAACCGCACCGCCAGGAACAGTTGCGTGGTGTTCTCCATCACCGCGTCGGGCTCGCGGAGGGTCTTGTAGTACGCGGCGGGCGGGTTCTCGACGTTCGAGCCGCTGGCGGTGATGATCTGGTAGGCGAACGTGTCGTAGGGCCGGTTCTCCGCCACGGCGTCGCGGATCCACTTGCGGAACGCGGTCGCACCCACGTCCCCGAGGAACTTCCGGTTCACCATGAGCAGGTCGGCCCACTTGTTGGCCCAGTGCTCGACGAACGGCTCGCTCCCGACCAGTGCGTCAATGACCGCGTCGCGCTTCTCGCGCAGCGGGCGTGCGTCCGCGAGAAACGCCTGCACCTGTTCGGGGGTCGGGGGGAGGCCGGTCAGGTCGAGGTACACCCGGCGCAGGAACGAGGCGTCGTCCGTCAGCCCGCTGGCCTGAACCTTGACCTTCTTCAGCTTCTGGTCCACCAAATCATCGACGTAGTTGTGAACGGCCTGAGGCTTCCACTCGAACCCCGACCGGTCGCCCATGACGACCACGGTGCTCGCGGCGTACACGCCCTCGTAGCGGGCCAGCATCGTGGCCTCACCGCGGCGCGCGGTGCTCACGAGCCCCGCCCGGTCCACCGTGACGACCTCGGTGTTGCTGCTCTCGACGAACGTCTCGGCGGTCACGTCGCGGACGCGCCCGTCCGCGTAGGTCGCGATGGCGGCGAACTGCTGCTTCTGACCGATACGGCCGATGATGGGGTTCTTCGGGAAAATCTCGAGCGACCGCACCCGAACGGCGTCCAGGTCGAGCTTCACGCCCTGGGCGATCCACCGGCGCACGACCTCGTAGTACGGGTCACCGGCGGCCATCGTGACGCCCCCCTGGTGCGGCACGGCGCCGGCCGGCTTCATCAGCATCAGGCTCTTTTCCGGCGCCGCACGATTGAACCGGCGGCCCTCAAGATCGTCGGTCAGTGCGCGGTAGTCGTAAACGGGGTCGTACCCGCGGAGCGACAGTTTGAAGCCGTTCTTGCCGGCTTGTGCCCCGTGGCAGGTGCCCTGATTGCAACCGAGTTTACTCAAAACCGGCTGCACGTCCGTGACGAAGCTGACCGGTTTATCCTCCGCCGTGCCCGTCACCGCGAGCGGGACGCGGACGGCTTGCCCAGCCAGGGCAATTTCGATCTCCCCGGCGCCGTCGGCCACGGGACGCACCAGTCCCGCCGGGCTGACGGTTGCGGCCTTCGGAGCCGTTACCTTCGCGATCCGGGTCACGTCCACCACGTCCCCACCGTCGAGCGTGGCGGTGACGAGCAACTGCGCGTACGAGAACGGTCCGGCGAGTTGCACCTTTGCGGGGTGGGCGGTGAGTCTGACGACCTTCGCCCCGTCCGGGAGCTTTTCCTGTGCGAAGACCGCCGGCCCGAGCGCGAGGAGGAGCACAACGGCGGCGTATCGAAAGGGCTTCATGGGGAGGTCTCGAAGAGCGTTCTTGATTCGGTAGCGTTCACTTCTTGGGCAGCGCGACGAAGCTGTTCACGAGCTTGCCGGTCGCGGGGTCGTGGAGCCACACGATGCCATCGAACCCGGCGGAGGCGATCCGCTTGCCGTCCGGTTGCCACGCGACCGCATAGGCCGGACCGGTGACCTTCTCGCACACCACTTTCGCGCCGGAGGTGGAGTCGTAGACGCGCACCTCGCCCTTCCCGTCCAAACTGCTACACGCGGCGAACTTCGAACCGTCTGAATTGAAGGCCACGGCCGACACGCGGCCCGGCAGCGGCTCGTACTCGCGGATCTTGTTGGCGTCGTCGCCGATCTGCCGCTTCACCTCGCGGTGGATCTTGTAGAGCCTCGGCCGCCCGTCCGCGCCGGCGACAACCACCTCGTCGTACACCTTCTCGATGAACTTGCCGCCCTCATCCTGCGGGACCTTCGTCACCCGCCGCTCCTTCACCGGGCGCCGATCGACGGTGATGAGCCCCCCCTTGAGTGCACCGGGGGTAATGCTGGTGACGTTGTCCACGAACCGCTGGGTCTCCACCTCGGTCAGCTTCATGCTCATGTCGCGGCCGACCGAAATCAGGTGCGCCCCGTCCTGCGAGAACACCGTGCCGAGCACCCAGTCCGAGTGGGTGCCCATCTGAAGGGTCTGCTTACCACTGGCGGCATCGATCGCGCGGACGGTGTTGTCCGCGCACCCGAACGCCAGCGTCTTGCCGTCGGGAGACCAACTGACGCCGTACAGCGTGTCGAAGGTGACCGGGGCCGACAGCAGGAGTTTCTCGTCACCGGGGCGCCAGACCTGCACTTCACCGAACCGCCCGGGCGCGCCGCCGACCGCCGCGAGCTTCTTTCCGTCCGGCGAGAAGGCGAGCGACTGCACCCGCTCCGAGATCCCGATCAGCCGCGACCGCAGCTTGAGCTCTGTGGTGTCGTAAATCAGCACCTCGTGATACCCAGTGACCGCGAGCTGCGCGCCGTCGGGACTGAACGCGACCGCGGTCACCACCGGCGGGGCCGAGTACTTCGGCGGGTTCGACGCGTCCACAGCCGCAGCCTTCGCACTGGCGGGCGTGTCGTCAACGGCCCCCTGCGCGATCCAGTCGGTAATGAGCTTGATCTGAGCGGCCCCGAGCGGGTCACGCCCCTTGGGCATTTCCGCCTTGCCGGTGTTGTGGACCTTGATCTGTTCGACGAGGTAGCTCTGTGCCGGTTTGCCCGGAACCACGCCGACCTTCTCGCGCTCGCCGGCCTTCAGGAGGTCGGCGTGGGTGGTCATGACGTACCCGCCGAGCGGCTTGGCCGGCTGGTGGCACCCGTTACAGTGCTGCTGGAACACGGGGCGCACGTCTTTGTAATAGCTCACCTTCGGCGGCTCTTCGGCGCGTGCGGTAAGAGGCTGCGCCGCAGCAAGGGGGGCAACAAATACAAGAGCGCAAAACATCCGCATGAAGACGAACCTCGGCGGGAGGGCCTGACGGGCCGGAGGTTGGTGGGCAGGTGCCTCAGTGTAGCAACGGAACAATTACGCACGCAACAGCCCAGTTCCAGATTCTGGAGAATCCGCGCACGCAGAGGGGCGGACGACGGGGGGTTTAAAGAGCTTTTGACAGGATCAACAGGATTGACCGGATTCAAAGTCCAAAGCGCCCCGCGCGCCCCTTGTATTCATGTTCTAATCGTGTTGATCCTGTTAATCCTGTCAAAGCTCTTTAGCGCCGCCTGACAGGTTCCGCTTCAGCCGATTCAATCTCATAATTGAATGATCGATCACAAAACACCGTGCGAATCGGGCGGTCGCCGGTGCCGGGCTCGATTCGGAACGACTGATCTCACCTTGACACCAGCGGGCCGAACTTGCGAACATCCCACCCGTGGGGGGAGCGGAACGGAATCTCGCCCGGTCCAGGGACGGATGGGGGTCGCATGTCGGCGCTACTTTCGAGCTTGCTTGCGCGCATCGGGGATAAGACCGCAACGGTCGGAATCATCGGGCTCGGCTACGTCGGGCTGCCCCTCGCCCGCGCGTTCTCGAACGCGGGGTTCCGCGTCCTCGGCTTCGACATCGACACGGCGAAGGTTCAGAAGCTGAACGCCGGCAAGTCGTTCATCAAACAGATCCCGGACGCTACCGTCGCGGAAATGCGCGCTAAGGGGTTCGAGGCCACCGACCGGTTCGACCGTTTGGACGAGCCGGACGCGATCCTGATCTGCGTCCCGACCCCGCTGACCGAGGCGCGCGAGCCCGATCTCACCTACGTGGTGAACTCCGCGAACGCGATCGCCGGCCGGCTGCGCCCCGGTCAACTCGTGATCCTCGAAAGCACCACCTACCCGAGCACCACACGGAACGTGATGCTCCCGGTGCTGGAGCGGACCGGGCTGACGGCCGGCGCCGACTTCTTCGTGGCGTTCAGCCCCGAGCGCGAGGACCCGGGCAACCCGACCCACTCCGTCAGCCACATCCCGAAGGTGGTCGGCGGGCTGGACGACGGCAGCGGCGACGCCGCCTGCGCGCTGTACACCGCGATCGTGCCGAAGGTGGTCCGGGTCTCGACCCCCGAGGTCGCCGAGGCGTGCAAGATCCTGGAGAACACCTACCGCGCGATCAACATCGCGCTGGTGAACGAGATGAAGGTGCTCTACGACCGCATGGGCATCGACGTGTGGGAAGTCATCGACGCCGCGAAGACGAAGCCGTTCGGGTTCCAGGCCTTCTACCCCGGCCCCGGCCTGGGCGGGCACTGCATCCCGCTCGACCCGTTCTACCTGAGCTGGATCGCCCGGCACCACGGCATGACCACCCGGTTCATCGAACTGGCCGGCGAGGTCAACACCGCGATGCCCGGGTACGTGATTACCAAGGTGGCCGACGCGCTCAACGACGCCGGGAAGGCGGTCCGCGGGAGCAAGGTCGCGCTGCTCGGGATGGCGTACAAGAAGGACATCGATGACCCGCGCGAGTCGCCCAGCTTCGAGCTGCTCGACCTGCTGCTGAAGAAAGGCGCGAGCGTCACCTACAACGACCCGCACATCCCGTCGCTGCCGCGGATGCGGCACTGGCCGCACCTGGAGCCGATGCAGAGCCAGCCGCTCACCCCCGAGTACCTCGCGGCGCAGGAATGCGTGCTGATCGCCACCGATCACACCGCCTACGACTACGACTTCATCGTGGAGCACAGCAAACTCGTGATCGACACCCGTAACGCCACCAAAACCGTGAGCAGCGGGCGCGAGAAGGTCGTCCGGGCCTGACGGACGAATTCGGTCGTGGCCGTTCTCGCGGCCCGGCGCCATGAGGTCAGCACGTGACGACGCGCTGACCTCACGGCGTTTCGGGTCCGGTCGGTTCTCCGCACCACTTCTGATCGCAGTCCCACCTGCTCACCGAACAAACGGGCGACCGCCGGCCGATGGCTCTCTTTGCCGGCGCGGCTACGGTATCGGAAATCGTTCAGGAATTTCCGACGTCCGCCTCACCACCGGACACTCCCCTGCGATATGAACGTTCCGCTTTCCCGATTGGTGGCGACATTCGGCCCGGCCCTTTCGGACGGCGACTGACTCGTGCCATTCGTCCACGACCGAGACGAGGACGCTTTCACCGCCCTGGTCCACCGCCACGGACCGATGGTGTACGGCGTCTGCCGGCGGCTCCTCGGCAACTCCGCCGATGCCGATGACGCGTTCCAGGTGGCGCTGTACCTGAGCGCACCGGAGCCGCAGTGAGCCCTTCCTCCACGCAACCGGTATGTGTTTGGCGAACGCCGACACCGCGCGGGTGTCGGCGGAAGCAACCCGACACAACTGAAGAACGACCTCTCACGCTCGGGCGCCAGACAACGGCGCCCGGTGTTCATTTGCCCGAGACGCGCACGCCCGGCCGAGATCGCCTCGCCTACTGCCCGCCCGGCACCGCTCGGAAAATTCCGCCCGTCGCTGTTAGGTCCGGGGCGCTCTGACCGAACAGATGTCGTTCCCGCGGCAGCCGCCGCAACACACTTCACACGGTGACGACGATGATGACCTCTCTCCGCAACCTGTTGGCCGCCGCCCCGACCGCCCGCCGGGCCAGCCTCGGTCTCGAGGACCTTGGCGACCGAACCATGCTCTCGGTCACAACCGGCACCATCGCCAACGGCATCACCTGGCAGTTCGACTACAACGCACAGACTAAGGTCGGCACGTTCACAGTGAACGGCACGAACGCCGCTGAGCAGATCTACCTGACCGAGCGGTTACTCAACGCCGACCCCAGCGACCCGAATGCCGGCGAGACCCGGCCGGTGGGGGTGGACGTGGTGCTCGGTGGCGGGAACTTCCAGGGCGGGTCGCCCGACTTCGCCCCCGGCAGCACCATCACCGTCGTGGTGAACGCGAGCGGTGGGAACGACACCGTGGTCAACGCCACCCGGTTCGGCGGCACCGTTAACGGCGGGGATGGGAACGACACCCTGACGGTGGTGGCCACCAACACCGCGGCAAACCAACTGTTCGGCGGGGCGGGGAACGACACCCTGACCGGCGGGTCGGGCAACGAGCTGCTCGTCGGCGGCCTGGGGAACGACCTCATCAGCGGCGGCAACGGTGACGACGACCTGTGGGGCGACGACCGGGTGGGGTCGAACGGGGTGTTCGTGAGCAGCGGCAGCGGCACCGACATTCTGCTCGGCAACATGGGTAACGACACGCTCCGCGGCGGCGGGGGTGACGACCAGCTCTGGGGCGACCACGCCCAGAAGCAGATGGTGAACGGCCAGCTCCAGTGGGTCAGCCTGGACAGCGGCGGCAACGACCAGTTGTTCGGCGAGGCGGGCAACGACACCCTGGTCGGCGGGTGGGGGAACGACACGCTGAGCGGCGGGGCCGGGAACGACTGGCTGTTCGGCGGTAAGGGGAATGACGCGCTGAGCGGGGGCGACGACCGCGACTACCTGTTCGGCGGGGACGGGAGCGACTCGCTCGACGGCGGGGCCATGACGGACTACATCCGGGTCGGCGGGTACAACGACCCGTTCTGGGGCGTGGACGAGTTCTACCTCCCGCACGGTGTGAACGGGAACGACGAGGACACGGGAAGCGTTGTCCAAGGGTAACGCGCCAGGGCGTGGCGAGCCGGCTTGGCACACCGGCTCGCCCCTGATTCACGACCCGATTACTGGTGGCAGTTTTTGGCTTATGCCGCTGCGGCACGGACCTTCCGGTCCGTGCCACAATAACATGCATTACCAGTCGAATCGTGAGTGAGAAAAGCGCGGACGTAGCGGTACGCGGGTCGCGCGGTGCGGTACACTCGCTCAGAGAGGTCTCGCCCGCCACTCGCTCCAGGGTGTTACATGTACCGCGCGATCGGTTTGCTCAAGCCCGATACAGATTTCACCATCGCCGAGGCCGAGAGGCGGCTTGCGCAGGCGTTTCCGGGGTTCACCATCAACCGAGCGGCCGACCGCGTTGACGTGACCCGGGGGGACTGGTGGATCGCACTGGCCCGCGCCGCCGACGAACGGGTCGCTCAGGAAATCGAGGGACTGGCCGGGCACATCGCGGGCGTCGAGCCCGATGAGGCCGCGGCATACGTCGCCGCCGGTGCTCGCGTCGAAGTGTGGACCGACGTACCGGACCCGCTCATGGAACACTTCAACGATTACCTTAAGGTGATCGAGGTGCTGAAGAGCTTCAAGGGGCTGCTGGCCGTCGATCCCAAAGAGCGCGGTGTGTTGTGAGCCACCCGGAGTTGGCCCCGCCGCCGCCGCTGTTATCATGGCGGCATGTCGCACGCCGCGTTCCTCAGCGCCATCACCGACTCCCCGGACGATGACACTGTCCGGCTCGTTTACGCCGATTTTCTGGACGAACAAGGTAGCCCCGGCGAAAAGGACCGCGCCGAGTTCATCCGAATGCAGGTTCGGCTGGCGACGCTGAGCGAGACCGCCCCGGAACGGCCGGCACTTGAGGACCGCGAGAACGAACTGCTCCGCAAGTACGAACGGGTGTGGATCGGACCGCTCCACGATCGGCTCGCCCGGGGACTCGCCCGCTGGCGGTTCGAGCGCGGTTTTTTGACCACCGTTCAGGTCACCGCCGCGGCGCTCGCCAACCGGGGCGCCGCGCTATTCGAAGCTCACCCGGTCAGCCGGGTGCGGCTCCTAGAGATAGGGACCGGCTCAGAACGGTCGCTCGTCAGGGCGCGCTGGTGGTCCCACGTTCGCGATCTCGACACAGGCCGCACCGCGCCGACGTTCGCCCGGCTCGAAGCCCTGCTCCGGGCGCCGCACCTCACCCGGCTCCGCGCGCTCGGGTTCGACACGAGCGGGGAGAACGGGCCGAACCCGATCCTACCCGACCTGCTCGCAACCAGCCCCGCGACCGCCAACCTCGAAGAGTTGCACGTCCGGGACCGGCGCCGCGACCCGGCCGAACTGCTCCCGTTCCTGAACGGCTCCCGGGTGCGGCTGCTCAAGCTCAGCCAAAACACGCTGACACAAGAAGGTTTGCGCGCGCTTCTCACGTCCCCGTTCGCCGCGGGCGATGTGCGCGTTCACCTCGAAGGGCCGCGCCTCGGACCGGAGTTGTGGCCGGCATTCACGACCAAGAAGGCACGACCGGTCGTCGAGCGAATCGGCTTCGGCACCCGCACACAGCCCGCGGCGCTCGACCTGTCGACCTTGCTTTCCAGCCCCGCCGCGGCCAACCTGACCGCACTGGACCTGGGCGAAACGAAGCTCAGCGGGGCCGCCATACGCGAACTCGCGACGACCGACTTCCTAGCACGCGCCACCGAGTTGCGGCTGACGCGCTGTTATGTGGGCGTGAAGGGCATGGCGGCCCTCGCGGCGGCGCCGGCTCCGAACCTACGCAAGCTCGCGTTGGGGGAGACGGAACTAAAGGCCCGCGGCGTGTTCAAACTCTGCGACGCGCCGTGGGCCGACGGGCTGACCGAGCTTGACCTGATGCGCAACGCCGTTGACGACGACGCACTCGCGGACATGGCCGGTTCCGGGCGGTTCACCAACCTCCGGCACCTCGACCTCCGGGTGAACAGCCCGGACCTCGAAGGCTGTACAATCGCGATCGGCGACCGAGGGGTGATGGCGCTCGCGGCGGCACCGAACTTGGCCCGGCTGCGGTCCCTGAACCTCTACCGCACGCGCGTGACGGCGCGCGGCGTCGAGGCGCTGCTGAACAGCCCCCACCTCCGACTCGCGGGCCTGGAACTCGGCGGATACGATCTCGGGAGCGATCTCCCCGCGGTGCTCGCGCGGGCGCCGGCGCTGGCTCGGCTCACCGCCCTCTCGCTGTCGTTCACGCCCTCGCTCGGCGGGGACGCCCTGCTACCGCTGGCCGAATCCCCGCACCTGTCGCCGCTGTGCCGGCTCGACGTGCGTTACTGCCACGTGAGTGATCGTGTCGCCGCCGCGCTGGCCGCCCGGCTGGGGCGCCGGCTCGAGAACCACCCCACGGTCGAGACCTGGTAACCATGTCCACCGAAGCCGCCCTGCTCCGCGCGATCCGCGACCAGCCCGACGAGGACACGCCGCGGCTCGTCTACGCCGACTTCATCGAAGAAGACGGGCGCTCGGCCCGGGCGGAGTTCATTCGTCTCCAGGTGGAACGGGCGCGACTCCCCGACGGCGCCCCCCAGCGCGGCCCGCTCGAGGACCGCGAACACGAGCTTCTCGGCGAGCACGAGTGCGACTGGCTCGGGGTGCCCCCGGACGACACGGCCGAACTCACGGAGTGGGAGTTCGAGCGCGGGTTCGTCCACGAGGTCGCCGCCAGCCCGGTGTTCATGAACGGTCCCGGCGCCAACCTGTGCGCCGCCCACCCGGTCCGCCGCTGGCGGGTGACCTCCGGCGACTTGGGCACCAACTTCCCCGCGGACCTGCGCGAGGCCGGACAGCGCGGCTGGTTCGCGCGGCTCGAAGCCGTGGACCTGACCGGCTGGTACCCGGACCTCGGCGAGATCAGCGGGTTCCTCGCGCGGTCGGCCTTCGACCGGCTCCGCGAACTCGACCTGACCGGCCGTGGGCCACTCGAGCCGCTCCCGGAGGTGCTAGAATTCGCCCCGTTCCGCGACCGGCTGAAGGCGCTGCGGTGCGGCGCGGCCGGGTACGAAGGCGGCCGGCTCGACGCGGCCGAGTTCGCCCGCGCGATGGGCTCGGCGTGCCGGCTCGACGAGTTCGCCGCGGTCGCGGCACAGTTGAACGCCGACGACCTGCGCGCCCTGCTGTCCGCACCGGCACTGACGGCGCTGACCGCGCTCGACGTTCGCGACAACCCGATCGCGGCCGACGGCTGGGAGGCGTTCCGCGCCGCCGCGTTCCGGCTCCGCGAACTCGACATCTCGGGCACCCAACTCGGGGGAGCGCTGGGACGGCTGCTCGGGTGCGCCGCGCTCCGCGACTTACGCCGATTGCACATGAACCGGGCCGGCCTTGCGGCGGGCGACGTTGAGGAACTCGCCGCGTCGCGATTCTGGGCACAAGCGGAAGAGCTGCGACTGCAACAGGGCGCGTGGGCGAACAACAATGATTACGATGAGAACGGCCGGCCCGCGGATCAGGCAGCGCCGGTGTCGCTCCTCGCTCTGTTCAGCAACCCGGGGCCGTCTCACCTGCGGGTTCTCGACATCGCGGGTAACGCGATGCGCGACACCGGTGTCGCCCGGCTCTGCGCCGCCCCGTGGGTCGAGTCCCTCACGTACCTCGATCTGTCGCAGAACTATCTTTCGGACGAGTCGCTGCGGAACATTGCGGGGAGCGGGCGGTTTGCCCGGCTGCACACGCTCCATCTGAACGGAAACAGTGTGTACCAACAAGCCGACGCCGAACCGGGCGACTCGATCACCGACGCCGGGCTGCGCGCCCTGGCGGAGTGCCCGGCGCTCGCGAACCTCCGGGTGCTCTCCCTCAGCGGTACACGAATCACTGCGTCCGGGATCGAAGCGCTGCTACACTCACCGTACTGGCGCCTCAGCGGGTTGCGCCTGTCCCACTGTCAGCTCCGCCCGGACGCCGTCGAGGTGCTGGCTGCGGCCCCACAACTCGCCCGGCTACAAGTGCTCGACATCGGCACGAACGACGACATCCGGGTGTCGGACCTCGCGCCCCTCGCCGAGTCAGAATACCTGTCGCCGCAAACGGAACTGGACATCCGCGGGCTGTACGCCGGCGATTCGAAGGTGCGATCCGCGCTCGCGGACCGGCTCGGGCGGCGGCTGAGTTCCTGAGTTCTTGACACCGCCCGCGATTTTTGCTGCACCCCGCGCGGCAGATGGGATAGGATGCGGACATGCACGTCACGGACGAACAGCCGTTCCTCGACGCGGTGTTCGAGCGGTACGCGGACGACCGCCCCCGACTGGTGTACGCCGACTACCTCGACGATTCTGGCGCGCAGGAGCGCGCGGAGCTGATCCGCGTGCAGTTGGCTCTCGCGCACCTGCCCGAAGACGACCCCCGGCGCCCGCCGCTCCTCGACCGGCAAGTCGAGCTGCTGCACGACAACCGAGCCGCGTGGACCGCTCACCTCGCCGGCCTGGTCATCTCGGTGGACTTCCGGCGCGGCGTCCCGGACTCCGCATCGGTGGACGCGGCGACCTTCCTCGAACGCGGAGACGAGCTGTTCCGCCGGCTCCGGGTACGGCGGCTCAGCGTTCGGGATGCCGCGCCGGTCCTGCCGAAACTCGCCGCGTGCCCGCTGCTCGCCGGGGTTCGTGAACTGGATCTGTGTAACTGCGATTTGGGGCCGCGCGGCATCGAGGCACTCGCCCAATCGCCGCACCTGAAAAACCTCGAAGCGATCGACCTGGGCTTCAACAAGCTCGACGACGCCGCGGTCGATGTGTTGGCCCGCAGCAGCGAGCTTCCGTCGCTCACCGCGCTGGCACTAAATGACAACGACACGATCAGCGATGTCGGGGTGCGGAGCCTCGCGCAGTCGCCCTTCTTCGCCGGCCTCACCGCCCTCGACCTGTCGGGAAACGATATCGGCGATGCCGGCGCCATCGCGCTCGCCGGGACCCGTTGCCTTCCGGTGCTCTGCACCGTGCGACTCGCGAGCAACCGGATCGGTGACGCCGGCGCCGCGGCGCTCGCACGGTCGCCGCTACTCGGGCGGATGCTGTCGGCGTCCCCAGAGCTGGTGCTCCGGGCGAATGCGATCGGGCACGCCGGGGCCGCGGCGCTCGCGGCCTCGCCGGCACTGAAATCGTGCGTGCATCTCGACCTGTCGCACAACTATCTCGGCGACACGGGAATCGGTGCTCTGCTGCAATCCCCATATCTGAAGCGGCTCAAAACGCTCCAACTGGCGCGGAACCAGTTGACCGACGCGGGCCTGAACGCGTCTTACGAGCGGCTCAGTCGGCTCTTCGACCAGCTCCGCGCGCTGGACCTCTCGTGCAACCGGCTCACCCGCGTCGGCTTGGGCATATTGTCGGCGGCCCGGGGAGACCGGCCGGTGCAAGTCGACGTGAGCCAAAACGTCCAGTCCGCACCACTCGGCGACGCGCCGGTCGCGGTGGCAGAACTCCTATCCGGCGTGCTCAACGGCGTCACCGAACCGACGCGACTCCGGCAGCGAACCCCAACTCCGCCCCAGTAAACGCAACCATTCCGAGAGCCCGCCCGCGACACAAAACCATATCGAAAAACCTCTTACGCCTTCGTATGCTGCGAGACCACCGGCCTACACCGTTCGACCGTCGGCCGGCGTGAAAAAATCGTGCGCGGTGCGGCCCTCACCGGGACATGATGTGTGCATGCGACGCCTTTTCGACCTCTGGAAGCGGATCGGTATTGTTCCGGCCGCCGGCGTTCCCGACGACGAACTGTTACGCCGGTTCGCCCGTGACGGAGACCACGACGCGTTCGCCGCGCTCGTGACCCGCTACGGCCCGCTGGTGTACGGTGCATGCCGCCGGTTGCTGCCCGACCCACTCGACGTGGAGGACGCGTTTCAGGCCGCGTTCATCGTACTCGTGCGCCGGGCCGGCGCGGTGCGTGGGCGGCCGGTCGGGCCGTGGCTGCACCGGGTGGCCATGCTCACGGCGCGCAGCCTCCGCAGGCGCAACGCGGTGCGGCTCGCGGCGGTTGGCCCGTTGGCCGAGACCCCGGCCCGGCCGACCGACACCGACGCCCGGCTGGACGTGGACGCCGCCCTCTCCGCGCTGCCGCGAAAGTACCGCGAGCCGGTGATCCTTTGTCACCTCCAAGGGTGGACCCGCCGGGAACTGGCGGACCACCTCGGATGCCCCGAAAGTACGGCGGCTTCGCTCGTCGCGCGAGGGCTCGCGAAGCTCAGGCGCCGGTTGGCCGGACGCGAGCCGGCAGCCGTTCTCGCCGCGGCCGCGCCGGCAGTAGTCCCTTCGGCGCTGGCCGTCTCCACGACCCGAGCCGCAATCCAGTATTCGACATCGTTTTCGGCCGCTGCCGTCCCTCCGACAGTGGCCGCCTTGGCAAACGGAGTCCTTCATATGGTCCGCATGAAGCAATTGGCCGCGGTGGTAGCCATTACGGTCGCGGCGGTGGCAGCATTGGCTATCGGTGCCGGCTTATTCGCCGGGCCAACGGTCCCGGTGAGCGCTCAACCCGGTCCCTCGTCACAACCGCCGGACGAGCGGGCGCGGGTGGAGCAAGAGTTGGAGGCCGCCCGGCGCCGGGTCGCGGAGCTGGAAACCGAGCGTACCCTTTTGGCCGCGGCCGAGGAGAACGCCCCGCGCCTGCTGATCGAGGTGGGGAGCGGACCGGCCCCACGCATCATGGTGACCGAGTTCAAGACCGGCGGCAAGAGCGTTGGAAGCGTCGAGACGACGAGCCCCGAAATGCTCGCCCGGTTCGTGTCGCGCAGCCGGAATGATCCCGCTGGTCCCAAAACGCTCAAAGTTCATTTCGACCCGGAGTGCCCGGAAGCGGTCAGAAAAGAAATTGCCAGCGCGGTCCGCGCCCGGGCGAACGATACACCGGTTCTTCCCGTTCGGGAGCTGGCACCCATACCGGTAAAAGACGGTCTGTCCCCTTACGTGATCGAGGCACCGGACACGCTCCTGATCGAGGTGGTCGTTCAGAGGAAGGGCGTGGGGGGGCCGGTCACTGAGCGCCTCCCGTTGCATCCGATCAGCGGGCTGTTCCAGGTCCGCATGGACGGAACCGTGGGGCTCGGGGTCTGGGGGAGTGTGTCGGTCGCCGGACGGACACTGAACGAAGCCGCCGCCGCGATTCGCTCGCGCTTGGCCGCTCACGCCGCACTCAAGGACCAAAGGCACATCACGGACGCACTGGTCGTGATGGTCGATGTCGTGGCGTACAACAGCAAGAGATACTACGTCATCGTGGACGAGGGGGCCGCTGAACTCGTCTACCCGTTCCCCATAACAGGCTCGGATGCGGTTCTTGACGCGCTCGGCAAATTGCGAGACGTTCAAGTCACGATTCGGCCCGACACCAAGATCTGGGTCGCACGCAAAGGGAAAGAAGGTACAGAACCTCAAATCCTACCGGTTGATTGGTCGGGAATCACGACGAAGGGGATCACCCATACCAATTATCAATTGCTACCGGGCGACCGGATCTACGTGAAGTCGAAGAAGTAGTAGCGCCTTCCGGAGCGTCCGGCACAGGCAGGCGGCCCACCCAGACGGCGAGCGGCGTTTATTTAATGACCAGTTGCTGTGTTTATTACTTGTGGCACAGACATTCCTGTCTGTGCGGCCTTCTCGCGCCGCACAGACAGGAATGTCTGTGCCACAAATGCATCAATTCAATACGGAAACCAGTGACCGGGCCGTGAATCAGACGGCATCTCGCCCGCTCTGCGTACCCGTCAGATGCTCGCCGCCCGGGACCGGCTCGGGTGCCGAAACCGCGCGACTACCGAGCCACTGGATCGCGTAGTAAAAAACCGGCGTGAGGAACACCCCGAACGCGGTCACGCCGATCATCCCGGCGAACACGGCGGTCCCCAGCGCCCGCCGCATCTCCGCCCCCGCGCCCTCCGCCGCGAGCAGCGGGGCCACGCCCAGGATGAACGCAATCGAGGTCATCACGATCGGCCGGAGCCGCAACTGGCAGGCCGCGAGCGTCGCCGCCCGGCCGTCCATCCCCTCTTCCCGCTTCTGCTTGGCGAACTCGACGATCAGGATGGCGTTCTTGCACGCCAGCCCGATCAGCACCACAAACCCGATCTGCGTGAAGATGTTCATGTCCAGTTCGGCCACCAGCACACCCGCGAGCGCGCACAGCAGACACATCGGGACGACCAGGATCACAGCCAGCGGCAGCGCCCAACTCTCGTACTGCGCGGCCAGCACCAGGAACACCAGCACCACCGCGAGCACGAACACCCACATGGCGGAGTCCCCCGCCTGGAGTTGCAACAGGGCCAGTTCGGTCCACTCGGCGCGCATGGTGGGCGGCAATCCGCTGCGAGCGGTCCCGCCCAGCCGGGCGAGCGCCTCGCCCGAACTGCTTCCCGGGGCCGCATCCGCGTTGACCGCCGCCGACTGATACATGTTGTAACGCATCACCAGCGTCGGCCCGCTGGTCGGCCGCACGGACGCCAGCGACCCGAGCGGCACCATCCCCCCGCTCGCGCCGCGCACCTTCAACTGACCGACCGCATCCGCGTCCTGGCGGTACACGTCGCGCGCCTGAACGTTCACCTTCCACGTCCGTCCGAACCGGTTGAAGTCGTTCACGTAGTACGGCCCGAGACTCGCCTCCACGGTGGTGCGGATCGCGTCGATCGACACCCCGCGGTCCTTAGCCTGTTCCCGGTCGATCACGAGTTCGAGCCACGGCACATCGGCCCGGAAACTGGTAGACACCCGCCGCAGCGCCGGGTCGGCAGACGCCGACGCGACCACCCGATCGGCAGCAGTCTGGAGGTCGACCAACTCACCCGCGGCCCGGTCCTCAACAATGATCTTGAACCCGCCCGCGGTCCCGAGTCCCTCGACCGGCGGCGCCCCGAACACGGCCACCACTGCCTCCGGCACCTCGGTCCGCAACTGCTCCTGCAGCGCGGCCGCAATCGCGTCGGCCGCGCGGTCGTGCGCCCGCCGCTGGTCGAACGGGTCGAGCATCAGGTACAGCGAGCCGAAGTTCGGTGCGGCGGCGTTCTGAAGCAGCGACTGCCCGGACACCGCGATCGTGTCCTTCACGCCGGGAGCGCGGCGCGCGACCGCCTCCACCCGCCGGACCACTTCGGCGGTGCGCTGCGCGGACGACGCGTCCGGCAGACGCACGTCCACGAGCAAGTAGCCCTTGTCTTGCGCGGGAATGAACCCGGTCGGGGTGCGGGTGAACGTGGTGTACGTGAGCCCGAGGAGCCCGCCGTAGGCGAGCAGCACGACCGGGGTAACACGGAGCAGGCCGCCCACAACCCGGGTGTACCAGTCGGTCCCGCGGTCGAACCCGCGATTGAAGCACACGAAAACCCATCCGAGCACCGCGTCCACATGGCGCGCGAGGAGCCAGCCGACCACCGCTCCCGCGAGCCCACCGAGCGTGAGCCACCCCCACCCCGGCAGCGGCACGCCGATGATTTCACCAACAGGCACCGGCCACTTCGCAGCAGCAGTCGCACCGAGCCCGGCACCGAGTGCCAGATACCCAATGCGCGGCAGCGCCTCCGCCCGCCGTCCCCGTTGCGGGCGAAGTAGGAGGGCGGCCAGCGCGGGGCTGAGCGTCAACGAGTTGAACGCCGACAGCAGCGTGCTCACCGCAATGGTCACAGCGAACTGTCGGAAAAACTGTCCGGTCACCCCGCCCAGGAACGCACACGGTATGAACACGGCAGACAACACCAACCCGACCGCGACCACCGGCCCCGCAACCTCGCTCATGGCCCGCGCCGCCGCGTCCCGCGCCGACATCCCGTGGTCCACGTGGTGCTGGACAGCCTCGACCACGACGATGGCGTCGTCCACCACAATACCGATCGCAAGCACCAGCCCGAACAGCGTCAAGGTGTTCAAACTGAACCCGGCGCAGGTGAGCGCCGCGAACGTCCCGACGACCGCCACCGGGACCGCGGCGAGCGGAATGATCGCGGCGCGCCAGGACTGGAGGAACAGCAGTACGACCGCCGCCACCAGCACCACCGCCTCGATCAGGGTGCGGAACACTTCCAGGATCGACTCATTAATGAACGGCGTGGTGTCGTACACGATCTCGTACTCGATGCCCGCCGGGAAGTGCTCGCGAAGCTCCTCCATCTTCGCCTTGACGCGGCCGGACACCTCCAGCGCGTTCGACCCCGGGAGCTGGTACACCGACAGCGCCACCGACGGACGCCCGTTGAGCGTGCAGGTCTGATCGTAGGACAGCGCCCCCAGTTCGATCCGGGCCACGTCCCGCAGGTACACGAGCGTGCCCTCGGTCCCGCGCTTCAAGACGATCGCGCCGAACTGCTCCGGGCTCTCCAACCGACCCAGCGTGGTCATCGTGTACTGGAACACCTGCCCGGACGGCGTCGGCTGTTGGCCGATCTGCCCGGCCGCCACCTGGATGTTCTGCTCGTTGACCGCCGCGATCACGTCCTGCGGGGTCATACCGACCGCTTGCAGCTTCTGCGGGTCCAGCCACACCCGCATGCTGTAATCCCGCTGGCCCAGGTAGGTCACGTCGCCGACCCCCGGGATGCGCTTCAGCCCGTCGGCGATCTGGATCGTGGCGTAGTTGCTCAGGAACAGGTTCGTCGCCGCCGCGTCGCCGCTCTGATCGGTCGTGAACAAGTTCACCATCATCAGGATGTTGGGCGACTTCTTCTTCACCGAGATCCCGCGCCGACGCACCAAATCAGGCAGCACGGGTTCGGCCATCGACACCCGGTTCTGCACGAGCACCTGGGCGATGTTCAGGTCAGCGCCCGGTTCGAAGGTCACGGTGAGGGTGTAGGTGCCGTCGTTGGTACACTGCGACGACATGTACAGCATCTTCTCGACGCCGTTCACCTGCTGCTCGACCGGGGACGCGACGGTGTCGGCCACCACGCGGGCGTTGGCCCCGGGGTATACGGCCGACACCTCGACCGTCGGCGGCGCGATCTCGGGGTACTGCGCCACCGGCAGGGTCGACAGCGCGATACCCCCGGTCAGCACGACGGCGATCGACATGACGGCCGCGAAGATCGGCCGCCCGATGAAAAAGTGCGACATTATGATGCCACCTCGGAGTGGTCGGTCGGCGCGAGAGCACCGGTCCCGTTGGGTTCCGTAACCTCGATTTCTTGTGCTTCGGTCCGCCGGCGTGCCTGCGGCGCCGCGTTCATGCGGCTCGTGACCGCTCGCACGGCCACCCGCCCAAGGACCCGCAGCGGCCGCAACCGGATCAGGTCCAGTCCGTCCCGCCCGAGCCGCTTCAACCAGGGTGCCTGAAACGCGCGCCCCTCCGCGCACCATTCGACCGCCACAAAGAACACCGGCGTGAGGAGCAAGCCGAACACCGTCACGCCGATCATCCCGGCGAACACCGCGGTGCCCAGTGCCCGCCGCATCTCCGCCCCGGACCCGGTCGCGAACACCAGCGGCACCACCCCGAGGATGAACGCGACGGAGGTCATCACGATCGGCCGCAGGCGCAACCGGCACGCCTCGACGACGGCGGTACGCGGGGAGTTGCCGGCCGCCCGCAAGGCCCGCGCGAACTCGACGATCAGCACCGCGTTCTTGCACGCCAGCCCGATGAGCACGACGAACCCGATCTGCGTGAACACGTTGATGTCCGACCCGGCGACCGCCACCCCCGCCAGCGAACTCAGCACGCACAGCGGAACGATCGGGATCACGGCCAGCGGCAGCGCCCAGCTCTCGTACTGCGCCGCCAGCACCAGGAACACGAACAACACCGCCAGCGGGAAAATCAGCTTGTTCCAGACGTTCTTCCCGGCGTCGATCTGGATGTAGTTGATCTCGGTCCACTCGTGAGCGGTGCCCTCCGGGAACACCCGGCTCGCGAGCCGGTCGATCGCCGCGATCCCGTCCCCAGAGCTGACGCCCGGCGCCGTGGAGCCCATGACCGCCGCCGCCGGGTGCATGTTGTACCGGGTGATGACGAGCGGCCCGGCCACCTCCCGGATGTCGAGCACCGCCCCCAGCGGCACCATCCCGCCCTGGTCGTTGCGGACCCGAATCCGCTTCGCGTCGTCGACGCTGTTGCGGAACGGCCCCTCGGCCTGAACGATCACCTGCCACGTCCGACCGAACCGGTTGAAGTCGTTCACGTACCGGGAGCCGAGGAACGCTTGCTGGGTGGCGAACACGTCCCCGACCGGCACGCCCATCGTCTGGCACTGCTGGCGGTTCACGTCCACGTACAGTTGCGGGGCGTCCGCCCGGAACGCGCTGAACACCCCGGCCAGCCGCGGGTCTTTCCGGGCTTCCGCGATGAGGCGCTGGGTGTTCCCCTGGAGCCGGACCGGGTCGTTCTCTCCGCTCCGGTCCTCCACCATCACCTTGAACCCGCCCGCAGAGCCCAAACCGGGCACCGCCGGCGGGGCCATGACCGTCACCTGGGCGTCCGGGAGCTGGGCAAACGCCTTGCGCAGACTGGCGCTGATCGCGTTGGCCGAGCGCGACGGATGGGTGCGCTCGTTGATCGGGTCCAGGGTGACGAGCATCGTGCCGTAGTTCGAGCCGTTCGCGCCGAGCGGCAGCGACCGGCCCGAAACCGCGACCGTGTGGGCCACGCCGGGGGTCTCACGGGCGATCCGCGACACTTCGTCCACCACCTCCTGAGTGCGCTCAAGCGCGGCGGCGTCGGGCAACTGGATCGAGCACATCAGCCGCCCCTGGTCCTGACTCGGGATGTAGCCGGTAGGCAACTGTTCGGAGCCCCACCACGTCAGGCCCACCAGCCCCAGGTACGCGACCAGCACCAGCGGGGCCACCCGGACCGACAGCCCGACCCCGCGGGCGTACAGCCCCGTCGAGCGCACCACGGCGGTGTTAAATAACCGGAAGAACCACCCGAACAGGAAGTCGAGCACCCGGGCGGGGATATCCTTCCGCGCCCCGGCGGGTTGCAGCAGGATGGCGCACATCGCGGGGCTGAGCGTCAGCGAGTTGAGCGCCGAGAGCGCGGTCGAGACCGCGATGGTCACCGCGAACTGGCGGAAGAACAGCCCGGTGATGCCGCCCAGGAACGCACACGGCACGAACACCGCAACCAGGACCAGTCCGGTCGCCACCACTGGCCCGGAGACCTCGGCCATCGCCTGCCGCGTGGCCTCGCGCGGGGCCTGCCCGTGTTCGATTTTGTGCTGAACCGCTTCCACCACCACGATGGCGTCGTCCACCACGATGCCGATCGCCAACACCAGCCCGAACAGCGTGAGCGTGTTGAGGGTGAACCCGAGCGCGGCCATCGCCGCGAACGTCCCGACGATGGCCACCGGAACCGCGGCGAGTGGGACCAGAGCGGCCCGCCAACTCTGGAGGAATAGGAGGACAACCACCGCCACGAGGGCGATCGCTTCAAGGAGCGTCTTAACGACCCCGCGCACCGACTCCCGAATGAACGGGGTGCTGTCGTTGGCGATCGTGTAGTCGATCCCCGGGGGGAACGCCTCCTTAAGCTCCTCCATCTTTGCCCGCACCCGGTCGGCCACGTCCAGCGCGTTCGCGTCGGAGAGCTGGAACACGCCGATGTTCGCAGTGGGGCGCCCGTCGAGCTTGTCTGAGGTGTCAACGCTCTTGGCCCCGAGTTCGACCCGCCCGATGTCTTTGATGCGCACTTGGCGCCCGTCGGCGGTGCGGCGGATCACGATCTCGGCGAACTCCTCGGGCGTGGACTGCCGCCCGCGCACGTGAAGGGGGAACTCGAACGTCTGCCCGTCCGGGACCGGGGACTGTCCGACCTGCCCGGCAGCGAACGGCTGGTTCTGCTCCCGGATCGCGGAAAGCACGTCGCCGGCGGTGATGCCCATCGACGCCAGCCGGTCCGGGTCCACCCACACGCGCATGCTGTAGTCCAGGCTCCCGAACAGCCCCACGTCGCCCACGCCCTTCACGCGGGCGAGCTCCTCGCGGACGTAGATGGACGAGTAGTTGCTCAGGTGGAGCTGGTCGTACTCCCCGGTCGGCGAGTACAGGTTGATGACCATGAGCATGTCCGGGTTGCGCTTCCGGGTGGTCACCCCGGCCTGGCGCACCACGTCCGGGAGGAGGGGCAGCGCCAGGTTCACCCGGTTCTGCACCAGCACCTGCGCGAAGTCGAGGTTCGTGCCCGGCTTGAACGTGACGGTCAGGCTGTACGACCCGTCGTTGGCCGAGTTCGAGGACATGTACATCATGTTCTCGACCCCGTTCACCTCCTGCTCGATCGGGGCCGCGACCGCATCGGCCACCACCTGCGCGCTGGCGCCGGGGTAGCTGGCGACGACGGTGATGTTCGGCGGGGTGATCGGCGGGTACTGGGTCATCGGCAGGTTGACGAGCGCCACGCCGCCGGCGAGCGTCACGACGAGCGACAGGACGGTGGCGAACACCGGCCGGTCGATGAAAAAGTAACTCAGCATGGGAGCTCTCGTGCGGTGTGGCCGGGGTGCCTACTGACCCGGGCGGCCCTTGGGGATACCCGAGCCGGCTGGCGCGGGGCGCTCGACCGGTACCGGAGGCGTTTCGCCGGACGACGGGTTCCCGCCCGTCAGGCCGCCGTCGCCCTTCTTCGCGCCCGGCCCCGTGATCGGCGGCCCGCCCGGCGCCCCTCCCACTTTCGCGCGGGGCATCTCAATCACCTTGGGCGTCACCTCGGCTTTTGGGCGAATGTTCTGGAGCCCGCGCACCACCACCCGCTCGTCTCCCGTCAACCCTCTTTCGATCGCGATGAGGCCGTTCGCACGCGGCCCCACCTCGACCGGCACCCGCGCCGCGCGGCTCTCCGCGTCGACGGTGTAGACGTACCGGCGCCCCTGGTCCGAGCCGAGCGCGGCCTCGGCCACCATCCACACCTGGCGCGGCGCGCCGACCTGGAGCCGGACCCGCACGAACAGCCCCGGCGGCAGGTCCCGCTTCGCGTTCGAGAAGGTGCCCCACACGCGCAGCGTGCCGGTGTTCGGGTCCACTTTGTTGTCGGTGAACTGGAGCGTTCCGGACCGCGAGAACTCTTCCGGCTTCTCGTCGGACAGCCCCAGCGAAACCGGCAGGCTGTCGGCGGCTCCGGCGGCGAGACGCGAGCGGACCCGCAGCACGGTGCGCTCATCAATGTCGAAGTACGCGTACAGCGGGTCGAGTTGGACGAGCGAGGCGAGGACCGTGGTGTCGGCGGCGACCGTGTTACCCGGGTCCACCTGGCGCCGGCTGATGCGCCCCGCGAACGGGGCGCGGACCGTCGCCCAGCGCAGGTTCTGCTCTGCCGTCTCCAGTGCGGCGGTGCTGGCCTCGACGGCCGCTAACGAGGCGTCCCGGGCGGAGAGCGCCTGCTGGAGGTCGCTGACGCTGCCGGCCCCCTGCATGTACGTGTCGTTCAGCCGCTTGTAGTTGACCTCGTTGAATTTCAGTTGCGCCTTCTGCTGGTCAAGGTTCCCCCGCGCCTGCCGCACCGCCAGCTCGAACGGCCGCTGCTCCAGTTGGAAGAGCGGCGCGCCGGCTTCGACCTCGTCGCCCTCCCGGAACAGCACCTTTTCCAGGTACCCGGACACCCGACAGCGGAGGTCGGCGGCCATGACGGGCTGGGTGCGACCGGTGAACACCTCGGCGTCCGTCACCGTGCCGCGGACCGGCGCGCTGACCTCGACTTCGGTGGGACCGGCGGGCGGGCCACCGGGGGGACCACCGGGCGGCCCGCCCGCCGGCTTGGAGCAACCGGCCGCGAGCACCGGCGCAAAAACGAGGGTGAACCACGAAGCGCAGCGCACGGTGCGTCCTCGATGTGATCGGGGGGGGGTTAGGATGGTCAAAACCGGACCGCACGGAGCGGGTCTGAAAGTGAAGATGGCGGCGCCCGGGAAATGAAGCGCGCCGGGCGACCGATTCTGTGGCGGCCGCCCGGCCGCGGATCAGGGGGTGCGGGTGCGGGTGGAGTTGTGCAACGGGAATTGAACGCCGGCCGGGGCCGGAGCCCCCCGCATCGCCTTCCACTTCTCGAGCTGCGCGGGGTTGAGTTGTGCGGCGATGTTGTTATTGGTCCGCTTCCACATCTCCTCAAAATCCCTCTGGCTCTCGCACCGCGTCTCGGCGGTGCTCCACAACTTGAGTGAGTCCCGCAGCGCCGCGGAGCGGATCCGGCGGATCTGGTCCCGCTGGGCGTCTACGAGGCCGAGTTCGTCCAGCACGGAGCGGCCGAACACATGGGGGCCGGGGATCTGCAAGAAGATCTGCCGGAGCCGCTGATACTGGGCCACGGTGAGCGTTTCCTGAACCTCCTTGCGGGCCGCCGCGGCCAGTTCGGCGATCTGCGGTTGCTGCCGCGCCTCCTGCGAGTCGCGCACCTCCGGCCCCTGCCGGTAACTCCAGAGCCGTTGGAGCGCCGGTGTGAGCCGGGTGACCGCTTCTCGGGAGAGCCCAAGGTCGGCGCACACGACCGGTTGCTCCAGCAGCAGCAGCCGGGTCACCTCGTTGAGCGCGGTCAGCTCGTCGTGCAGCCGGGCCACCCGCGCCTTGATGTCCTCCAGGCTGGCCCGCACCTGCGGGTCCGCGCGGCTGTCGCTGAGCTCCTGGTAGTACGCGATCGCGGTTTCCAGGAGCCGCATCCGGAGCCCGGTCAGCGGTAAAAAGTTGAACTGCTCCTCGTCGCTCAGCTCCACGAACATGTCTACCGCCCGGCGGGTCCGCTGGTAGTTCTGCTCGGCCTGCGTCCGCTCCTGCTCGGCCTCCTTGGCGCGCTGGCTCTCGTGCTCCTTTGCTTCCCGCTCCCTCTGGTAGGCCTGCGTGACCAGCGCGGTGCTGATGGTCAGCCCCACGGTCGCGAACAGGAACACGCCGGCGGCGACGGCCACGAGCGCCCGGTGCCGCCGCACCCACTTCGCGGTACGGTCGCGGAACGAGGGGCGGCGCGCGAGTACCGGGCGGTCGTCCAGGAACCGCTGGAGGTCGGCGGCCAGCTCCCGGGCGGTGCGGTACCGCTCGTCGGGCATTTTCGCCAGGGCCTTGAGCACGATGGTTTCCAGCTCCACCGGGACCGAACGGTCCACCGCCCGCGGCGGCCGGGCCTCCTTGTACGCCACCTGGTACAGCAGCGCGCGGCCGTCCTCGGCGTCGAACACCGGCGCCAGGGTGAGCAGTTCGTACAGGGTGGCCCCGAGGGAGTAGATGTCGGTCCGGTGGTCCACCACCCCGCGCTCCCCGGCGGCCTGTTCGGGACTCATGTAGCGGGCGGTGCCGAGCACCTCGCCGGTGGCGGTGAGCCCGGTGTCGTTGCGCATCTGGGCCAGCCCGAAGTCGGTCACCCACAGGCGCCCGGCGTCGTCGAGCATCAGGTTCGCGGGCTTCACGTCGCGGTGCACCACCCCCACCTGGTGGGCGTAGTCGAGCGCCTCGGCCGCCTGCTTCATCAGCCCCGCGACCCGCCGGAAATACTGGCGGCGGCGCGACGCCCGCTCGGCCGAGACGGGGCCGCCGGCGAGCGGGGTCGGGGCGCCGGATGCTTTGGCGTCGGCATCCGCGGCGCGCAGATCGGACAGGAGCTGCGAGAGGCTCTGGCCGTCGATGAACTGCATCGCGTAGTAGTGAACCCCGCGCTCCGCCCCGACCGCGAACACGGGCACGATGTGGGTGTGGTGCAACTGGGCCGCCGCCTGGGCCTCGTTGCGGAACCGCTGGAGATGCCGCGGGTCCAGCGCGGACACGAACGGGAGCACCTTGAGCGCCACCCGGCGGCGCAGGGAGAGCTGCTCGGCCTCGTACACCACCCCCATGCCGCCCCGTCCGACCTCGCGGAGCAAGCGGAAATCGCCGATGCTGCCGAGTTCCGCTCCCCGCGGCGACACGTCCGGCCGGGTCGCCGCGGGGCCGTCGAATGCAGGTACCGGACCGGTATCGTGCGACGGGTCCGGCCCGGCCACGGCTCGGAGCGGGGCCGTAATTTCTTCGAGCCGGTCCCGGGTCGCAAAAAATGCCGCCAGCTCGCGGGCGCGTTCCGGGAACGACGCTAACACGCGCTGGCGGTCCGGGCGCTCCCCGCGTTCGACCGCCTCGACGTACTCGACCAGAACCGCGTTCAGGCGGTCGTCGGAGTCAGCCCCCAGTGCGATCCTCATTACCGACGCCCTCCCCGAGAAGCTCACGCAAACGCTCGAGCCCGCGGAACACCAAGCCCATCGCCGCCGCGCGCGAGCGGCCCATCAGCTCCCCGACCTCGGCGATCTTGTAGCCCCCAAGATGGTGCAACTCGACCGCCTCCCGCTGGTCCGCCGGCAGCCGGGCGAGTGCGCCCGCGAGGCGCACCAACTGCTCGTGCCGGGACGCCCGCTGGCTGGGCGACGACTGTTCGGCCGCGAGCCACTGCTCGATCCGCGAGGCCGACGCCTCCAGCCCCGCGTCGAGGGGCCGCTCTCGGCCCACGTCCCGGGCCTTCCGCCCGTACGCTCGCAGCGCGGCGGTGAGCACGTTGGCGAGGATCACCCTGAGCCACCCGACCCACTCCTCCTCGGTCCGCCCCCGGAACTGGTCCCGGCACGCGTGCGCCTGAAGAATCGTTTGCTGGACCGCGTCCGACGGGTCCATCTTGCCCTTCAGTTGCGGCGCCAAGTGAAGCCGCGCGAGCAGGCGGAGGTACTGGGCATAAGCCTCGACCGGTCGAAGTTCGCCGTGCCCCGTCATAATCCGCCCTATCGTTCAGATGCCGCACCGCCGCAGATGAAGCGCGGCCGCGCAACCGTACCTTCTCCACCCGACCGCCGACACGCGCTAACACCAGAATGCTACAGCATTTTCGGCGTAACCTCTTATGCCCCATCGCGCCACAAGGTTCCGAACGACACGACCGAATGCCCCATCGGGCTACGAGTTGCTGCCATATCCGCCCCCCACCGCTATCGGTCACCACCGCTTGTATCGCATTCGTGCCACACTGATCGCCGAGCGGCCACCGTCTGAGCCCCGAAAGCACCACGCCCGAGGATGAGGACTTCGGTTTTTACCCGCCTCTACAAAAAACTGTGCCCCGAACCGACTCGAACAGTGCCCTCCGGTAACATCCGAACGGATCACACTTGGAGCCCGAACTCATCCTCGAGGTCCCCGAACGAACACGAGGCAGCACACAGCGGCCATATTAACAAACATTCTATAAAACTTTACCCCCTTCGCTTTTCTGTGACCTACTTTTCACAGCGAAGCCCTGTTTTCACTGGGATGCGACGGGCAATTGCAGGATCGGAGCTGAATTCGCGCCGCGGGTGTTTCATCGCCAGTAGCGGACCGACGTCGCACTGGCACGAACCACGGCCGCTGTGCCGAACGTTACGCCAGCGGCCCGCCCGCGAACGGTCTCGACGGAGACCTTGAGGGGCGAGCCCGGATCGATCGGTCGAGCGTGAAGGGGCGGAACCAAATTGGCCCGCGAATTGCCTACGAGAAACAAAAAGAGACCGGACCTCGTCGCGACCTGTCCCGAAATGCGTACTTCGCGCCGCGAGCCCTGTAGATAGGTTGCGTTGCAAACGAATGTCACCCAATATTGACTCGTTCATGTGCCCCGCTGTCCGGGGCGGTCCGAAACCAACGGCCGGCGCCGGCGACGCCCAACCCAGGGGCGAACGGCAATCGCCTAAGCGATGTTGTTTGCATCACGAATCGTCGAGCAGTACACTTCCGTCCAATCCCTTCGAAGGCCTGTTCCGCGCGGAACGAACGCAGCAAGCCAACAAACGAGCGAATATCAATATGAAAATCAAGCCATTGCACGCCGTCTTGGTGGCCGCCTTCGCCCTGTCGCTGCCGGCCTGCGACCGCACCCACGCGGAAGAAAAGGGGGAGCACCACCACGACGAGCACAAGATCGTGGCGACCACCCCCCAGGCCAAGGACGTCATCCTCACCCAGCAGTACGTCTGTCAGATCCGGTCCCAGAGCCACATCGAGGTCTGTGCCCTCCAGGACGGGTACCTCGAAGAGATCTTGGTCAAGGAAGGTCAGGCGGTGAAGCAGGGCGACGTGATGTTCAAAATCCTCCCCACCCTATATAAGGCGCGGCTGGCGGCCGAGCGGGCTGAGGCCCAACTCGCACAGATCGAGTTCCTGAACACCAAGAAGCTGTACGAGAGCACCCCGCCGGTGGTCTCCGTTCAGGAGGTGAACCTGGCGCAGGCCAAGCTGGACAAAGCGAACGCGCGGGTGAAGCTGGCGGAAGCCGAAGTCGACTTCACCGTCGTCAAAGCGCCGTTCAACGGCATCGTCGATCGCCAGCTCAAGCAGCTCGGGAGCCTGATCGAGAAGAAGGACATTCTCACCACGCTCTCGGACAACGGCGTGATGCGGGCGTACTTCAACGTCCCCGAGGCCCGCTACTTGGCGGACATGACCGGCCAGGGGCTCAACAGTCAGCAAATCGAACTCGTTTTGGCCGACGGGAGCAAGTTCCCGCAGCACTGCCAAGCGGTTCTGATTGAGGGGAAGTTCAACAGCGAGACCGGAAACATCGCCTACCGCGCCGACTTCCCGAACACCAAAAATCTGTTGCGGCACGGCCAAACCGGCACCGTACTGATCAACCGCGTGCTGCCGCACGCCACGGTGATCCCACAACGGGCGACGTTCGAAACCCTCGACAAGCGGTACGTGTTCGTCGTCGGCGAGGACCATAAGGTTCACCAGCGCCTGATCACGATCGCACACGAGATGGACGACATCTTCGTGATCAAGAGCGGCCTGAGCGCGACCGACAAGTTCGTCCTTGACGGCGTCCGGCAGGTCCGCGACGGGCAAGAGGTGCACTACGAGTTCCGCAAGCCGGAAGAAGTGCTCGCGAACCAGAAGCACCACGCCGAGTAGGACAAAACGGCCCCTGTTGTTCCGACGACACGACGATGCGGGGGCGTGACGGTCCGTGCGACCGACCGCCCCCGGCGAACGTTTCTGGGCGCCTTTGGCGCGCCCCGCCACGAAACTTAATCCGACCCTCCCGGAACTATGTTCACGCAAATCCTCTACCGCCCGGCCCTCGCGATCGTCATCTCGGTCATCCTCCTGTTCCTCGGGGTTCTGGGGATCAAGACCCTGCCGGTCGCCCAGTTCCCGGACATCGCACCGCCGACCGTCGAAGTGGCCATCGCCTACCCCGGCGCCAGCGCCAACGTGCTGGTGGACTCGGTGCTGATCCCGCTGGAGCAGTCCATCAACGGCGTGCAGGGTATGAGGTACATCGCCTCGTCCGCCACCAGCGCGGGCGAGGCGGTGATCCGCATCTACTTCGAGCCGGGGACGGACCCCAACATCAACGTCGTGAACGTTCAGAACCGGGTCAACATCATGATGAACCGGCTCCCGCCGCTGGTGCAGCGCGAGGGCATCCTCGTGAGCCAGGTGGTGCCGAGCATGCTGATGTACGTGAACATCTACAGCGAGGACCCGAACGCCGACCAGAAGGACCTGTTCAACTTCGCCAACGTCTTCGTCATGCCGCGGCTCAAGCGCATCCAGGGCATGGGCATCCCCCGGAACCTGGGCAACCGCGCGTTCGCGATGCGCATCTGGCTGAACCCGGACAGCATGCGGCGCTACAACATCGCCACCGACGAGGTGATGGAAGCGCTGGCGAAGCAGAGCGTGATCGGCTCGCCCGGGCGTCTGGGGCAGGCGACCGGGATCACCTCGCAGTCCAAAGAGTACGTCCTCACGTATGTCGGCCGGTACAACAAGAAAGAGCAGTACGAGAACATCATCTTGAGGGAGACGGCGGAGGGCGAGATCCTGCGGCTCAAGGACATCTGCGGGGTTAAGGAGATCAAGGACGGCAAAGAGGTCCAGAAGTCCCCGGGCGTCGAGCTGGGGTCGGAGTTCTTCGACATCTACTCGGACATCAACGGCCGCCCCGCCGCGTCCATCATTCTCAAGCAGAGCCCCGGCTCGAACGCCGCCGAGGTGATCGAGGAGATTAAAGCCGAACTCGGGCGCATCGAGAAAGAGTCGTTCCCGCCGGGAATGAAATATGAACTGTCTTACGACGTATCGCGATTTTTGGAAGCGTCTACCGAGAAGGTGCTGCACACCCTGATCGAGGCCTTCATTCTGGTGTCGCTGGTGGTGTACATGTTCCTCGGGGACGTCCGTTCGACACTGATCCCGATCCTCGCGGTGCCCGTGTCCCTCATCGGCACGTTCTTCGTTCTGAAGCTGATGGGCATGTCCATCAACCTGATTACGCTCTTCGCGATGGTGCTCGCGATCGGGGTCGTGGTGGACGACGCCATCGTGGTGGTGGAGGCGGTACACGCCAAAATGGCCGAGAAGCACCTGTCACCGTACCGGGCCACGATGGAGGTGCTCCACGAGATCAGCGGGGCGATCATCGCCATCACCCTGGTGATGACGTCCGTGTTCGTCCCGGTGACGTTCGTGCCCGGGCCGGTCGGTCAGTTCTACCGGCAGTTCGGGATCACGATGGCGACCTCGATCATCCTGTCCGGTGTGGTGGCACTGACGCTCACACCCGTGCTCTGCGCGATGATCCTCAAGCCGCACGGCCACGCCCCCGGGCACGGCCACACGGGTCACGCGAAAAAGCGGTTCTCGCTGCAAACTACAATCCTGTACATCATCGGTGCCGTTCTGATCCTGGGGCCGATGGTCTACCTGGCCCACCACTTGTGGGGCGAGCTCGGGTTCCTGCTCATCGCCCTGCCCGTCGTCCGCAAGCCGTTCGACCGTGCCGTCGAATGGGTCACCGCCCGGTACGCCGGGGTCCTGCGGCTGATCGTTACGCGGCGGGTCCTGACGATGGGCGTCGTCGGGGGCTTCGCCGCCGGCGTCGTGGGCGTCAATTTGAAGCTCGCGAGCGGGTTCATCCCGGGCGAGGACCAGGGCATCATCTACGCGGTTATCCAAACGCCCCCGGGCTCCACCCTCGAGTACACCAACGCCAAGTCGCAGAACCTCGAGGCGATCGCCCGAGACATCAAGGAAGTGACCTCGGTCACCTCGTTGGCCGGCTACGAGGTGCTGACCGAGGGCCGCGGGTCCAACGCCGGTACCTGCATCATCAACCTGAAAACGTGGTCCGAGCGCGAGCGCACCACGCGCGAGATCATCGAGGAGCTCGAGGCGAAGAGCCGCCAGATGACCGACGTGAAGCTCGAGTTCTTCGAGCCCCCGGCGGTCCCCGGCTTCGGCGCCGCCGGCGGGTTCTCCATGCGGCTCCTCGACAAGACGAACACCACCGACTACCAGCGGCTCGGCGAGGTGACCGAGAAGTTCATGGCCGCGCTGGAGAAGCGCAAGGAGCTGAAGAACCTGTTCACCTTCTACACGGCGGACTACCCCCAGTACGAGTTGATCATCAACAACGACGTGGCCATGCAGAAGGGCGTGTCGATCGGCAAGGCACTGGACAACCTGAACATTCTGATCGGCAGCACTTACGAGCAGGGCTTCATTCTCTTCAACCAGTTCTACAAGGTGTACGTTCAGTCCTCCCCGGAGTTCCGCCGGTACCCCGAGGACCTGGACAACCTGTTCGTGAAGAGCGAGCGCGAGGTCGAGATCAAGAACGAAAAAGGGGAGACGCGCAAGGTCCGTGTGGAAGGGGACATGGTGCCCTACTCCGCGTTCATGAAGCTCGAAAAGAAGCAGGGCCTGAACGAGATCACGCGCTACAACCTGTACCCGTCGGCCGCCATTCAAGGGGCGCCGGCCGCCGGCTACAGCAGCGGGCAGGCCATCAAGGCGATCCAGGAGGTCGCCGCCGAAACGCTCCCCTACGGCTACGGCATCGGCTGGGAGGGCCTGTCGTTCGACGAGTCGAAAAAGGGCATCGAGGTCGAAGTGCCGAAGCTGCTGCACGTGGAAGTCAGCCCGTCGATCCTCATCTTCGCGATCGTCGTCGTCTTCGTGTACCTCGTTCTGGTCGCGCAGTACGAGAGCTTTTTGCTGCCGATGGCCGTGATCCTGTCGCTGCCGGTCGGCATCTTCGGGTCGTTCTTCTGCCTCCAGGCCCTGGGGCTCTCGAACGACGTGTACGCCCAGATCGGCCTCATCATGCTGGTCGGTTTGCTCGGCAAGAACGCGATCCTGATCGTCGAGTTCGCCGTCCAGCGCCGCCAGGAAGGCCAGTCACTCATCGAGGCCGCCATCGAGGGCGGGAAGCTCCGTTTCCGGCCGATTCAGATGACCTCGTTCGCCTTCATCGCGGGCCTGCTCCCGCTGGTGGTGGCGACCGGTGCCGGTGCGATCGGCAACCGTACCATCGGCACCACCGCTGCGGGCGGGATGTTGGTGGGCACGGTGATCGGCATTCTGGTCATCCCCGGCCTCTACTACCTGTTCGGCAGAATGGCCGACGGCCGGAAGCTCCTCGCCGACGAGGTTGACGGACCACTCAGCGAGGTGTTCACGCACCACGCGACGGAGCACCAGCACACGCCGGATGGGCATCACGCGCCAGCCGAACACCTGCCGTTCGATGCCGGCCCCGCGGACGTCCCACCGCACCACACGCCCCCGTCGGATGAGACCGGTGTGTGACCGGCAGATAGCGGCCCCCTCCTCGCAGCCAAAGGGGCGGGGAGGGGGCCGCTGTGGCATTCCGGAGGAGTTGTCGGCTGGCCTCACACGGTTTCTCGTTTGAGCGGCAGCCGCTCCGATTGAAACGAGCAGATCGCCTATTCCGCAACTACCAGGTTTGCCGATAAGAGCGGATATTACCCCAACGTGTGTAAACCCCCTCAAGGACGAGGAGCATGAACCGCGTGCTGAAATCTGCGGCCACACCGCGTCGGTACCGCGTTTTGACGCGGGCCGTCTCGTGCTGCCTGTTTTTGGTTCTGCCGTCTTGTCGCATCCCGAACCTGCGCCAAGCGGACGCCGGTCCGAGCTTGCCACCCGCGTTTAACACCCCCGCGGTCGAGGCCCTACCCGTTGCGGCGGCCATCGCGGCGGCCGGCGGGCCGGCTGTTGCAGTCGCCGGTGTCTCGCACCCGGTTCCGCCGCAACCGGACAGTTCGGCCCGGCTCGGCGTCGCCGAGTTTTACAACGATCCCGTACTGACCCGACTGGTCGATCAGGGGCTGGTAACCAACCAAGAGCTGAAGATCTTGGAGGAGGACGTCCAGATCGCCCGGGCCGAGGTCCTGTCACGACGGGGTGCATATCTCCCTCTCGTCGGTGTGCGCGGCACCGCGGGCATGGACAAGCACAGCGTTTTTACGCCCGAAGGCGCCGCCGAGAAACAGCTCGAGTACCGGCCCGGCCGGCACTTCCCTTCCCTCCCGGGGGACTTTCAGCTCGGCCTTAACTTCTTGATGCCACTCGACATTTGGAGAGAGTTGCGGAACACCCGGGATGCAGCGATCCAGCGATATTACGCCGCAGTCGAGCGCCGGAACCAGTTCGTGACCCGCCTCATCGCCGATGTCGCCGAGACGTACTACGCCCTCATGGCACTCGACCGGCGGCTCGAGACGCTGGACCGCACCATCGACCTCCAGCAGCGCAGTTACGAAATTGCTAAGGCCCGGTTCGAGGCCGGCCGGGGCACCGAACTGGCCGTCCAGCGGTTTCAGGCAGAAGTACGCAAGAACCAGAGCGAAAAGCTGATCGTCGCGCAAGAGATCGTCGAAGCCGAGAACCGTGTCAACTTCCTTGTCGGCCGGTACCCACAACCGGTCGAACGGAACTCGGTGGGCTTCCTCGATCTGAGCATTAACACCTTGAGCGCGGGCGTACCCGCTCAACTGCTTCAGAACCGCCCCGATATCCGTCAGGCGGAGCACGAGCTGGCCGCCGCAGGGTTAGACATCAAGGTCGCCCGGGCACACTTCTTCCCGCGCATCGACATCACGGGCTTCGTCGGCTACCAGGCTTTCAACCCGAAGTACATCTTCAACCCGGAAGCCTTCGTGACCAACCTCGCCGGCGAGCTGTCGGCACCACTGATTAACAAGGCGGCGATCCGGGCCGAGTACCGGGCCGCCAACGCCAGACAGTTGGAGAGCGTCTACAACTACCAGCGGGTGATCCTTAACGCGTTCACCGAGGTCATTAACCGCTTGGCGATGGTATCCAATTACAGTAAGAGCATCGAGCTCAAGAAGCAGCAAATAACGGCACTGGAGGCGTCGGTGGACGCCGCGACCAAGCTGTTCCAGAACGCTCGCGTCGAGTACATCGAGGTTCTGATCGCCCAGCGCGACCAACTGGAAGCGCAAACGGTGCTGATCGACACCAAGCGCCAACAGTTGTCCGCCATCGTGAACGCGTACCAGGCGCTCGGCGGCGGCAACTCGCTGTCGATGCCGGCGGTGCTCCCGGACCAGCCCCACCCGCGACGTTGAAAACGGCCCCGGCAAGCAAGTTACGTTGAGTAAGGCGGCTTGCGGCCCCTGCGGCGGCCCTGGAGGAAGGAACCTCCAGGGCCGCCGCAGGGGCCGCACACGTGGCGCGCCTTCAACCTTGAGATCAGGTCAGCGAAGGTTGGGTAAAGCCCGCCCCGAGGCATTGCTGCTACGCCTCACTTCAACTAGCTATCCCTGTTACATCGCCCTCCCTGCTTCCAACGCTGCGCACATGAAACAGTTCGTCCTGGGTCTGGCCACCGCCGGCCTGCTCGCCGGCGTCGTCCTGCTCTCGCGAGCCGGAACCGCCACCGACAGCGGCCCCCGCGCCGACGACAACAGCGCCGTCAAGATCGAGGCCGGGGACAAGAACCCCTGGACCTCGCTCAAGCTCAACAACGACCCCGACCAGTTCACCTTCGCCGTCGTCTCGGACCGCACCGGCGGGCACCGAGACAAAGTGTTCTCGCGGGCCGTGCAACAGATCAACTGGCTCCAGCCCCAGTTCGTCATGTCCGTCGGCGACCTCATCGAGGGGGCGAAGGCCGACGAGAACGGCATCCGCGACCAGTGGGACGAGTTCGACAGTTACGTGAAGCGGTTCGAGATGCCGTTCTTCTACGTTCCGGGCAACCACGACCTCGCCAACAAGATGCAGGTGAGCAAGTGGGGCGAGCGGTACGGCAAACGGTACTACCACTTCACCTACCGCGGCGCGCTGTTCCTCTGCCTCTGCGCCGAAAACCCGCAAAGCGACGGCATGGCCACGATCGACAAGGAACAACAGGAGTGGGCCGCCAAGATCCTGGCCGCGAACAAGGACGTGAAGTGGACGTTCGTGTTCCTCCACCGGCCGCTGTGGGTCAACCAGGGCGGGGAGAAGAACGGGTGGGCGGCGGTCGAAAAGGCGCTGGCCGGCCGCAAGCACAACGTGTTCTGCGGTCACGTTCACCGGTACCAGGTGTTCGACCGCAACGGCACCCAGTTCTACCAGCTCGCCACCACCGGCGCGGCCAGCCGGATGCGCGGCACGGAGTACGGCGAGTTCGATCAGGTGATGCTGGTGACCATGAAGAAGGAAGCGCCGGTGCTGGTGAACGTGGACTTGGCCGGCGTGCTCCCCACCGACCTCAAACTGCCCGACAGCGATGAAAAGGGCAAGCAGGTGAACCGGAGGAACACCTTCCCGGTGTCCGGCAAACTCAAACTCGATGGGCAGCCGCTCGCGGGTGCGAAGGTCACACTATACACGTTCAACAAGACGACCGAACAGTACACGGCCGTGTGCGACGGGCTGAGTGGCGCCGACGGTCGGTTCAACCTCACCACCTACAGCCGGTTCGACGGGGCGCCGTCGGGCGAATACGCGGTAACCGTCGTCAAGAGCGCAAAGGGGTTCGTCGATCGTGGCGCCAAGGAAAACAACCAGCTTCCCGCAAAATACGCCCGCCCCGGCGCGAGCCCGTTGAAGGCCACAATCAAGGAAGGGGCAAACGAAATCGCCTTTGATCTGGAAGGTAAGTGACCGCCGAACGAACTGTCGCGGCGGCCCCGATTACGCAATCGGGGCCGCCGCTGGACCGATCGCGAACCGTTCCGCGGTCCGCGTCCGACCGTGGGCACGCCCGTCAAGCCCGCACGAGCCACGCAGCGACCTAAGTAAGCCTCGTCCTGATACCGACGCCTCTGCGTGGCACAAAGGGCTTTAGCTCGCGCAGGCCAGTTACGATCTCCGCTTGTTGCGAGTCGTACCGAGCCGGCCGCCTCGGATTCACTCGCCGGCGGTCGGATCAAACGTGCGAGCGACCCGCACCATCATTCCTGCCAGCAAGCCCAGCGCGGTCAGCACGAGAATGGCATAGACCGTGCCCGGTTGCCCCAGAAACACGAACAGTTCACCGGACCACACTTGTTTCGGCGCCTTCGGTGCGTCGTGCCGGTCGAGGAGCGCCACCTCGTCCGCACGCGGCTTTAACACCTCGGACGGCCGCGTTGCCTTTTCCGGCTCTTTCCCCTCAGCGGCCTTCATCTCGTAGGGTAGAGCGTCCTCATCCTCATCGGCCCAGGTTCGCGCCCGTTCGAGCCGGTGCGCGGGCGCTGGGGGTTCGTGCGCGGGCGGCGGTTCCGGAAGGCCGTCGTCCGCGATCTGTGCCTTCACCCGCTTGCGGGGCGGTCGTGGCGGGTCGTCGTCCGCGATCAGCACGTTGTACCCCACCAGTTCGCCGTCTGGCGTGCTAATCGGCTGAAGGTCACTTGGCTGAGGAGCGAGCGCGGCCGGCTCTTCGGCCTCCTCCACGCGCGCACGCCTTACCGGCTCCGGTCTGGGCTTCTTCTTCCGGCGCCGGAGCAGATCCTTGGTGAACAGCAGTGCGAACGCCAACCGCCCCAACAGCCGGGCGTAGAGGAGCATCGAGACCGCCAGCAACGGCATCCCGACAAAGAGCAGCGGGTACTCACCCTTCGTCAGGAACGCCCACTTGAAGGCCAAACCGAATACCGCGTACACCGGGACAGTCAAAGCGAAGAAACCGGCCGTTACCGCCGGCTTCTGCACCAACCGGGCGAACACGTCCGCGTTGAGGGGCATCCACGCGGTCGATGCGCTCAGTGACGTGAGCTGGCTCACCGGGTACAGCGCCCACATCACCAGCAGCGGGATCACGAACTTCAGCCACGGCTCGCTCGGCCCCACCGCCCGGCCGATGAGGTACGCCGGTCCGGCCCAGAGCCCGATCAGCCACGCGAGGTAGAACACTTTGAGGAAGTTGTCGGTCAGCGCCTCGCTCTGCCAGGGGATCTCCTTGGCCCCGGCCGCGGTGCCTTCCAAAACCGACAGGTAGTAACTCGCCGCGTGAAGCAAGAACAAGAACCCGAGCAGGGTGCTGCCGACCAGCGCGGGCACAAATATGAGGGCGCGAAGGTCTACCACTGTACACTCCGAAACGGCGCGCGAGAGCCGCAGACAGCATACGGACGCCTCCCCGCGCGCGTCGTTTCAGCCCCGCTTTCGGTCGCGTCTGTGGAGCTGCTCGCACCGCCGTCCGCAGAACTCAACGGAGCGGATCAACCGCATGGGCAAATCGGAGCCTCAATAAGTACGACCGCAGGTGCAGGCCGCGCGTCTGACGACGGCGGGGGGACGCCCCGGCACATGCGGACGGCAGAAGTGTCACGCTTCTTGACGAGCCGTGACCGCCGAGGCGGAACGGTTGGTACCGCCCCATAACAGTCGCAGCGCGTCCGAAAAGCCGGTCGCGTATGCGTCGGCCGGGGCGACGTGCCCCCGGCCGAACCGGTTATCGCCTCACAGCCCTCACACCGTGGCCAGTTCGAGGCTCAGCTTCTTCGCGTCGGCGGCGAGCTTGCGCACGTCCTGCGTGATGCGCATCGAGCAGAACTTCGGCCCGCACATCGAGCAGAACTTGGCGCTCTTAAACACGTCCTGGGGGAGCGTCTCGTCGTGCATCCGGCGCGCGGTCTCCGGGTCCAGCGACAGCTCGAACTGCCGGTTCCAGTCGAACTCGAACCGGGCCTTCGAGAGTGCGTCGTCGCGCTGCCGGACGTTCTTCCGGCCGCGGGCGATGTCGCCCGCGTGGGCGGCGATCTTGTACGCGATCACCCCCTGGCGCACGTCGTCCTTGTTCGGCAGCCCGAGGTGCTCTTTCGGGGTCACGTAGCACAGCATCGACGCGCCGGCCTCGGCCGCGAGGGCCGCCCCGATCGCGCTCGTGATGTGATCGTACCCCGGCGCGATGTCGGTCACCAGCGGCCCGAGCACGTAGAACGGGGCGTCGTGGCACAGCTCCCGCTCCTTCTCGATGTTCATCTTCACCAGGTGCATCGGGATGTGGCCCGGCCCCTCGATCATCACCTGGCAGCCCATCTCCCACGCCTTCAGCGTCAAATCGCCGAGCGTCTTCAGCTCCGCGAACTGCGCCTTGTCGTTGGCGTCCGCGAGGCACCCGGGGCGCATCCCGTCGCCCAGCGAGAACGTCACGTCGTACCGCCGCATGATCTCGCACAGCTCGCCGAAGTGCGTGAACCACGGGTTCTGCTGGTGGTGCGCCACCATCCACCCGGCCATGAGGGACCCGCCGCGGCTCACAATCCCGGTCACGCGGTCGCTGGTGAGCGCCACGTACTCGAGCAGCACGCCGGCGTGGATCGTCATGTAATCGACGCCCTGCTTGGCCTGGTGCTCGACCATGTCCAGCAGCATGCGCGGGGTGATGTCGCGCGGGTCCTTCACCTGCTGGATGATCTGGTACGACGGGACGGTGCCGATCGGCACCGGGCTCTCGTCGATGATCGCCTGCCGGATGCCGTCGATGTTCCCGCCGGTCGACAGGTCCATCACGGTGTCGGAGCCGAGCTCGACGGCGGTGCGGAGCTTCTCCAGCTCGTCCGCGGCCTTGCCGGTGACGGCCGAGTTGCCGATGTTCGCGTTGATCTTGCACTTGGCCGCGACGCCGATGCACATCGGTTGCAGCTTCTTCGACAGGTGAACCACGTTCGCCGGGATCACCATGCGCCCGCGGGCCACTTCGGAGCGGACCAGTTCCGGGTGGAGGTCTTCGCGCTTCGCGACGAACTCCATCTCGGGCGTAACGGTGCCCTTGCGGGCCGATTCCAGTTGAGTCATGGAAGACATGCGGGGTGCGGAATTTGGAACGCGGGACAAACGATAGAAGCCGTAACGTCGATGCGGAGCGGGGCGCCCAACGGCCTCCCGCTCCGAACCCTGCGCTCCGAGTTCCGCGCCCCGCGTGCCCACTATCGCCTTCTTGGACGGCATAACCCGCCCAAGTTCGAAGGGTTTGCTCTCAGCCCGCGCAACCGGCGCGGGCACCCCCGGCGATGCGGTTCGTTGTAGCCGGTTTGCCCCGGCCGTTCAATGAGAACGACCCCGCGATGCGTTGCATCGCGGGGTCGCGTCGGGGCGTCCCCCATACACCCCGACTCGGACCGGTCGGCATTTAGTACCGGATGCCGGTCGTGAACTGAATGTTGATGTTGTGTATGTTCCCCTGGATCGGCGGCACCAGGTTGGTCCAGTCGTGGCCGTACTCGACCCGCACCCCGTTGGTCCAGATCCACGCCCCCACCGGGATGTCGAAGGTGGTGTGGACGCCGGTGTAGATGCCGTGGAACACGTTCTGCCGCCGGGCGTAGCCGTCGACCTCGGTCAGCGGGTTCACGTCCACGGAGGAGGTGCCGTACCGGCCCCCGATCCACCCGCCGACCCGCCAGTTGGTCCCGTTCTGCCCGCCGGCGCTGCCGTTCCCCAGGAGCCACACGTCGCGGCCGAACGCGTAGTTGAAGCTGGACCGGCGGATCCCCCGGATGCCGCTCAGCACGAGCCGGTCCGGCTGGGGCTGGAGTTCCGTTCGCCCGTCGTTCGGGTTCGGGTCCGCCGCAGGGGTGCGGAGGAACAGGTTGGTCGGCGACTGCGCCCCCTGCCCGCGGTTGTAGGTGTAGCTGCCGCCGAGGTCGATCGTCCACGCGGCGGTGTGGGTAGCGTCGAAGAACAGCGTGCGGACCCCGCCGCCGACCGTCCAGCCGACCGCGTTCAGTCGGTCCGGGAGGCCGTTGCCGATGGTGAAGTTCAGCCCGGTGAAGCTGTACAGTTCGTACCCGACCCGGCCGGCGCGGCCGAGCGGGCCGCAGCACCCCGGACCGTCAACGTAATATGGGCTGGGGTAACTGCCGGGCGGGTACGCGGGCGGCGCCGCCGACTCCCCGTCCAACCACCCCGCCGGACCGGCCCCGGGTGCCGCCTGCATCTGCTGCAAGCTTGTCACCCCCGCCGGCGTCCGCACGGGCGGAGCGGGGGGCGGGGTCTCCGGCTCGGCAGCCGCAACCGGCCGCACCGATGGCACCAGTGAAGAGTAGTCCCCGAACCCGGCCGTTCGGGGCTGCGCGACGACCGGTCCGGTGCCCAGCGCCACCACGAACCCAGTCAGCAGGAAGCGCGTGCTAGTCATTCGCCCCTCGCAAGCCTTTGCGAACACGAAGGTGGCGACCGCAGACAGCTCGATCCCGACCCACGTCGCGAATAGTATCGGCGCGCGCCCGGGCAAACTTTAGCGACCTGCACGGTTGATTCGAATATGCCAAAGAAGCGGGTCGCGCGCCTCGCCTGTATTGCGCCCGTTCCGCGGCACTCTCCATCCCGCCGAACGGCCGCACCAACTGAATTGTGCGGGCACAGGGACCTCACGCCCGGCCGCCGCGGACGCCATGTCGGCAGGGGTAACGGGGTTTGGTGCTGCCGGCCGGACCTGCTATAAGTGGTTCAGCACAAGCTGCGCACCTGGGAAGGTTTCATGGAACCGACCGAACTCCGCGACCTGGACGCGGCCCGCCGGTACATTCTGGACGGGCTGCTGCTTCAGCGCGCGGTCAAGCCCACCGCCCACACCGTCCGGCGCGCCCTCGAGTGGGCGATGGAAATCGCGTCCGAAGGTGACCCGCTCCCGCCGATCGGGTTCGTGGCCGACGTCGGGCACGTCGCGCTGGGGGTGGACGCGGACCAGCGGGTCCGGGAAGCGCAGCCGGTGCCCGGGTGGCCTCCGGCGCTGGGCCGCAGCTACGAAGACCATGTCCTTGGTAAGCTCTACGCCGACTGGACGTTCGAGCGCGCCGGCGACGCGCTGCGGAAGTACAAGGACCGCGACCGCGTCCGCGGGCTCGCCTACCTCGTGCGCCAGATCTGCGACCGGGCCGGGTTCCCCGGTGTGCTGCTCCCGCCGGCCGTGATCCGGTCCCTCCAGACCACGAACCCCGACGAGATCGTCAAGTCGTCCTACGACGAGCTCGTCCGCGACGGCCCGCTCCCGCTGCTCGTCCAGCTCTACGAGGCGCTCGTGGCGGCCGGGCGGCGCACCGCCGAGGTGCTGGCCCTCGAAGACATCCTCGCGATCGAACAGGGCACCGCGATCGCCGACAAGGCGCACTACGTCGCGCACCGGCAGATCGTGCAAACGACGGCCCGGCTCGAAGCGAAGCTCCCGGGCCGCCCGGTGAAGCCGCTCGCGGGCCGCAAAGAGGTTCCGACCCGCGTGATGGACGAGGACCAGTACCCGGTCGGCGGGTACACGTCGATCTCCACGAAGGGCTCGATCGAAAGTCTGCTGCACTCGCAACTGGCGTACATGGAGCCGGAGAGCCCCGACCTGTTCGACATGAAGTTCGTGCGGGACGAGCTGTTCTACTACTCGCGCGACGAGAACCAGTTCCTCCGGCGGCGGCGGGCGTTCGTGTTCGTGCTGTACCCGGACCTGGTTTCCGCCCGCTTCAAAGACGCCGAACTGCCCTACCAGCGGATCGTTTTGGTCCAGGCCACGATCCTGGCGCTCGTGCGGCGGCTGACCGAGTGGCTGAGCACGGACGCCATCCGCTTCGAGGTGCTGTTCGTGCAAGAGGGCGGGAAGAACCCGCTGACCGAAGAGGCGGCGCTGCTGAAGCTGCTGCTGCGCGAGCCGATCGAGCGCGGCGACGGCGAGGTGCTCGAGCTGCCCAACCAGGAGGCGGTTGAGAAGCACCTGGGCAACCTGTCGCGGAGCGCGCAGGTCCACTGTCTTGCCGTCGCGACCGAACCGGTCGCGCTGGACCTGGAGACGGTGGTGGTGACGAAACTGGTCGTCAAGGGGCCGCACCCGGTCATCCAAACCGGCAGCGCGCTTTCGGACAACCTGGACGGCGAGGACGCGTTCGACCTGTGGCAGAGCGTCGTGCTGCGGGCGCTGGAGTTGTGGGTGTGAACCGGGCTCCCGGTGCCGCCTGCGCCGGCGCGGGCGGCGCTCCGTGTTGCGCCGGAATCTGGAACTTGGGTCCGGGAACTCCTACACAGACAGCGAACCGCCGGACCGCGTGCGGCGTATGGCGGGTAACGCACCGACTCGTTCCGACCCACCGCGGGCCTCGCGATGTTTTCGACCTGGATCAACGATCCCACCGTTCTGCTGGCCGGTGTGGTGCTGGCAGCCGTACAGTTCGTCGCCGCGCTGCCGTGGCTCTGGGCCATCGACCCGAAAGGGTTTAAGGCCGCGTCCAGCAGCCCGATGGCGTTCCTGTACGTCTTGCTCGGCCTCTTGGTGGCCGGGGTCGGGATCGCCACCTTCCTCGGTTACAAAGGCGACGCCACGGTCCTCGCCTGGAACGGCCGGTACATCTACGGCGCGGTCCTGCACCTCCAGCTCATCTTCGCCGTGTTTCTCCTGCTGCCGCAGGTGCTCATCATGGTGTGGCCCAAGGGGGGCGTGGTCGCGTTCGCCGCGTTCCGCGAGAGCTGCCGCCAGCCGATGTTCTGGCTCATCACCGGCGCCGCCGCCATCGCCATCTGGATCTCCATCACGATCCCGTACTTCACGTTCGGCGACGACTACAAGATGATGAAGCAGATCGGCTTCGACATCGTGATGCTCTCGGCGACCCTGTTCGGCGTCCTGGCCGCCAGCATGTCCATCAGCGAAGAGATCGAGGGCCGCACCGCGGTCACGCTGATGAGCAAGCCGGTGAACCGCCGCCAGTTCCTGTTGGGCAAGTTCTTCGGCATCCTGATGGCCTGTCTGGTGATGTCGCTGCTCCTGAGCTGGACGCTCACCGACGCGCTGCGGGCGATGCGCGAGTTCGACCCGATCAACAACACCGCGGACCCCGCGGACCCGCTCGGCACCGCCGAAAAGGTTGTGGACCCGCTCACGTTCCAGGCCCAGCGGACGGTCGTCCCGCCGTTCCGGGCGGCCGTGCCGAGCGCGCTGGGGAAGGCGGTCGCGACCGGTGCGGGGTTGCGGTTCTCGGACGCCCTCGCCCACTCGTTCGGGGTGGCGCTCGGGTTCGGGCAGGTCATGATTCTGGTCGCGGTGGCGTCCGCTCTGGCGACGCGGGTGACGTTCGTCGTGAACCTCGTTTTGTGCCTGATGCTGTACTTCCTCGGCCACCTCGCGCCCGTTGTCGTGCAGGTGACGCAGCAGGCCCAAGGCGGTGGGGTCGGGGTGCGGCTGATCGGGTTCCTCGGGCAACTCTTCGACGCCCTACTCCCGTCCCTCGAATCGTTCAACATGGGGCGGGCGATCATCCGCGAGAGCCCGCTCGATTTGTGGCAGTTCGGCGTGTACGTCCTGACCGTTACCGGGTACTCGTTGATCTACACGGTCATCGCACTGCTCGGCGGCCTGCTGCTGTTCGAAGACCGCGACCTTGCGTGATCGGCGCGCTCGCGGAGCGTAGCGATCGAACAGTGTGCCATCGCAACCGGCACACCCGGTCCAGGCGGTAAGGCACTCGGTTTACGGTTTCGCGGGGGGCTTGTGCCCCCCGCTCGCCGTTTCTGTCGTTCCGCCACTCACACACTTGCGCGAACCGTGATAGGCTGACTGGAAGGGTGCTGGCTGCGGCGCCCGCCCGGGTACACCCTTAGCACCGTGTCGAGGGCTCACGTGAACGGCGACGCACTCACCCGGCTCCGCACCGATTTCGTCAAATCCCCCGCGGCTCGGCGGGGCGCGGTCCTGAGTTCCATCGGCGCCGCCGTAACGTGCGCCCTGCTCGTGCTGTTGCTGTACCTGTTCGTGGACCTCCTGGTGTGGCGCGGCGAGATCCCGCACTACGGGCAACTGACGCCGGCGCAAAAGAAGGAATTCGCTGCCGAGTGGGCGGAGCACTCCGACGCCGACCGAAACGCCGCGGTCGCCCGGCTCAACGGTACGGACCCTCTGCGCGTGAAGCGGCTCGCCGCCAAAAGCGACGAAGAGTTGAAGCCGCTGGCGCGGTCGCAGGCCGAAGAACATCTCTTCGCCGACGAGTGGGACGCCCGATGGCACGCCGGGGTTTACCTCACGCTCCGTGAGCGCGTGAACCAAGCCGCCGCGGATGCGTACCTCCCGAGCGCGGAACGGGCTGATAAGGCCGAAAGTTCCGACACCGACGCCAAACCGCAGTTCGGCCTGCTCAGCCTTGTGGTGCGCGAGCGCAACCGGTGGACCGCGCCGCTCCTGGGGCGGGTCGCCGCTTGGGCCGGGTGGACGTGGAAGCCAGGGCTGCCGGGGTCCGCGAACGTCACATACCTGACCGGGCTGTTCGTGCTCGCCTTGGGCCTCGCGGCCGTTCGCGGGGTGCTGGTGAACGCCCTCACGTACCTGTCGGCCGCGGTCACCCTCGAAGCGGTCACTAAGGTGCGCCGCGCCGTGTACTTCCACACCTACCGGTTGGGCACGCTCACGATGCAAGCGGTCGGCACCGCCGAGGCGGCGCGGCTGCTCACGGAGCGGGTCGAAGAGGTGGGCGACGCGCTGCACGCCCGGCTCACCGGCGCGGTCCGGTACCCGCTCACCGCGGCGCTCCTGCTAGTGGTCATCCTGCTCGTGAACTTCTGGCTCGCCCTCAGCTTCCTGGCTCTCGCGTCGCTGGTGTGGCTGGTCGGCGGCCAGATCGCAGCGCACTTCCGGCGCGAGGGCCGGTTCGGCGAACGACAGGCCGCCGCGGCGCTCGCGCTCCTCAAGGAAAGCATGGCCCTCTTCCGGCTGGTGAAGTGCTTCCAGATGGAGCGGTTCAACCAGGCCCGCGTCGAGCGCCAGTTGAACGAATCGGCCCGAGCGAACTGGCGCAAGATGCGCGGCAGCACGCTGGCGGGACCGCTCCTCGGCTCGGTCGTGCTGGTGGCCGGCGTCGCCCTGCTGTACCTCGCGGCGCGGGGCGTTTTGGCGGGCGGGTTCACGGCCGCGGGCCTCGCGGTGCTCGCGGTCGCCCTGGTGGCGCTCGGCGCGCCGGTCGCGGGCCTGTTCGACTACGCCGCCAAGCAGAAGCGCGGGCGCGAGGCCGCGGACGCGATCTTCGAGTTCCTGGACCGGCGCGGCGAGGCCGCCGAGGCCGCCGACGCGGAGTTCCTCCCGGCGCTCACCACCCGCATCGAGTTCCGCCAAGTCACCCTCGACGACCCCGCCACCGGCAAGCGGCTTCTGGAGAGCGTCACGTTCGCGGTGCCGGTTCACGCGAGCGCCGCCATCGTCGGCCCTGACCCGGCCGAGAAGCACGCGCTCATGTACCTCGTCCCGCGGTTCCTCGACCCGACCTCGGGTGAGATCCGGATCGAGGACAAGAACATCCGCTGGGTGACGCACGAGTCCCTCCGCGCGCAGGTCGCGGTGGTGATGCTCGACGACCTCACGTTCACCGACACGGTCGCGAACAACATCGGGGTCGGGAACCCGGAGCACAGCCTGCCGCAGATCATCGAGGCGGCGAAACTGGCGCACGCCCACCAGTTCATCGAGAAGCTGCCGTTCGGCTACGAAACGCTGATCGGACCGACTGGCCACACGCTGACACTCGGCCAGCGGTTCCGCATCGCGCTGGCCCGCGCCCTGCTCCGCGACCCGTCCGTGCTGGTGATCGAGGAGCCGACCGGGCCGGTGGACGAGGATACGCTCGCGCTGCTCGACGACACGCTCACCCGGATCTCCGCCGGGCGCACGATTCTGTTCCTCGCCCAACGCCTCTCAACGCTGCGAAACGTGAACCGCGTGTTCGTGCTGAAGGGCGGGCGCATCGAGGCGTCGGGCACGCACGACGAGCTCTGGAAGGACAGCGACACCTACCGCGGGCTGCAACTCACCGCCGACGCGACCGCGAGCGAGTATCCCGCACTCAAGGACACCGAATGACGGACTACCGCACCGAACTGGCGGCGGCGCGCGGGGCCGCCGCTCGCGCCAGTGACCTCCTCCGCCGCGAGTACGAAGCGTTCACCCCGATCCCCGACGCGCCGGTTTCGATCAGCACCCACGCGGACCGCGCGTCGCAAGAGCTGATCCTCGGCCTCTTACACGAGCAGTTCCCCGGGGACGCTCTGTGCGCGGAAGAGTCCACGCCGCGGTTCGACTCCGTACCGAAATCGGGAAGGCGGACGTGGGTCGTGGACCCCATCGACGGCACCCGCGGGTTCGCGAAAAAGGTCGGCCAGTTCTCGGTCATGATCGGTCTTTTAGTTGATGGGCTTCCCGTGGTGGGGGTCGTGGCCGAGCCGGTACAAGACCGAATCACGTTCGCGCAGATCGGCGGCGGCTGCTGGCTCCAGGTCGGTACCGCGGAGCCGACGCGCTGCAAGGTTTCGGCCCGCCCGTTCGACGAGCTGGTGCTCGTGCAAAGCTGGGCGAAAACCGGTATGTCGCCGAAGCCGGTGCGCGCACTGACTCCCAGAACGGTAATTGAGACGTATTCGGGTGGGGTGAAGTTGGCGTGTGTGGCGCGCGGCGAGGCTGACGTGTACGCGAACACCTACGGCACGTTTGCGGACTGGGACATCTGCGCCGGGCACCTGCTCGTGACGGAAGCTGGCGGCACTGTAACGTTCCTGAACGGCGCGCCAGTGGCGTACCAAGCACCAGAGTTCAAGCAAACGAACGGGCTACTGGCCACAAACGGGCTCGTTCACGCGAAAGCGGTCGCTGCGTTAAGTCGCGAATCGTAAGTCGTGAGGTCAGAGCTTCGCCCGGGGTACTGTCCTCGTGGCCCCTTGCGTGTGTTCCTGCCCACGGGATTCTTGGTCAGGATGCGGCTACACTCAACGGTCGGCTTGATACTGTTGTTAGTCTTGGGGTGTTCCCGAACGCCGACTTCCATACCGACCCCACCAAGTGCAACGAGCGCGGTTCCCTCTCTGGACTGCGTCCTGTTTCACAAGATGGTTCTGGGTCGTGGCGCCTACATGAGCCAGCACCGGCTTCGGTGTCATAACGCCGATCACACCGAGTCGTTACTCGCTGCCAGATCGAGCATCCGCGGGTCGGTCCCAAAAAGAACACGGCCCTGCGCATCGACGTGTCTTTTAACGAATCACGGGCCGCAGCAGATCTATACACAGTCACCTACGAACTGACCACTGGCGGACAAAAGTCCTCACGGAAGTTCAAAGTCCGGTACGCCGACGAGCCGGTCACCGCCACCGACGATGAATGCGGTCAGCTCGTGTTCCGGCCGCCGACCCGTTAGGACTCCAGCGCCCGCTCGCACGATGCGATTCGACCTCAAGGCCGCACATCGAAGCAGATCACCTTTTCCTCATCGCGAACGTACAGCCGACCGTTCACCAGGGTTGGCGTGGCCCAGTTGTTGTTCCCGGTCAGCACCTTCTTCAGCCTCGACACCAGTGTGTATTCCTTGGGACTCGCCTCGACCAAGCACAGGTCCCCGCGCGCGGTCTGGAGGATGAGGTGTTCACCCGCCAAAATCAGACTCGCCTGCCCGATCTCGCGCGCCTCCCAGTCCGGTACCGCTTTTCCGGTCATCAGTGCGACGCACTTCAACCCGCCGCTGCCCTGGGTGCCGTCAATACCGAAGAGGTGCTTGTCCTTGTAAACGCTTGTTGCGTGGTGGTTCGCGAACCCGCTCCGGCGCTGCTCGTACACCCGCACCAGCGCCACCTCATCCCCCTTGCGCTCGGCCCGCAGGAGCGCGCAGCCCATGTTGTACGCCGACGAGATGAACACGTACTCGTTATCGATCACCAGTGGCGTCGCGATGTTTCCCTTGTACTCGGTCTCCCATTTGTACTCGCTCATCACCTTCCCGTCGGAGGCGCGGACCGCGAGCAGCGCGTCGCCCAGGAACGCGAACACCGTTTCAAGGCCGCCAATGGTGGCGGCAACCGGCGAGCTGTACCCCGGCGGGTTAGAACCGGCCCGCCACTTCACCGCGCCGCTCGCCTTGTCGAAGGCAACGACCGCGGCCCCTTTTCCGCCCGGCTGCACAACGACCATTTCGTCCAGAAGCAGTGGAGAGCACGCGACACCCCACTGCGGCAGGTCCGCATTAAATTCGGCGATGAGGTCGTGCTCCCAGCGCACGCCCGGCCGATCGCCAGTGACTTCAATCGCGAGCAACTTGCCCGCACCACCAACCGTAAAAACCCAGTTCCCGGTGACCGTGGGCGTGGCGCGCGGGCCGATCGCGTAGGTGCGGTCCTTACCGGCCTGCCCCGAAGGGTACGAGTGTTCCCACACGAGCCGCCCGGTTTCGGCGTCCAGGCACACGACGCGCTCGTTCTCGCCCTGGCGGTCCTGAACGTACAACCGCCCCCCGACCACGGCGCACGACCCGTACCCGCCGCCGACCGGCGTCCGCCACAGTTGTTTCGGAGGGTTCTGGTCCCAGTCGGTGCGAAAGGATCCCGCCGGCGCGACGCCCGCGTGCCCGGCCCCGCGCCATTGCGGGTAGCCGGCCGCAGCGTCGGCGGGCCGGTGGTTCGTCAGGGCGGCGTTTGTGGCGCGTTCGATCTCGGCCGGGTTCTCACTGTTACGCGCGAACCACGACCGCACCCACGGGGTCCGAGCGGCAACGAACACGGCGACGGCGATCACCGCCGCCACGCCCGTGACGAGAAGGATTGTGCGTGCCTTCATGGTGGTGCCTCAGCCGGGCGCAATACTGTGGGGCGTCATAACGCGCCGAACCATAGTGCGCGTTTCGCGCGAGAGCGCTCCTGGTGAGGCGAGGCACGCCCGTCCTACGCCAGCGCCTGCAAACTCTCACCGGCCGCCGCGATCGTCTGCTCGACGTGCTCGTCGGTCATGGCGCCGCAGGTGAACGCGGCCTCGAACTGGCTGCACGGCAGGTACACGCCGCGGTCCATCATCTCCCAGAAGAAGCGCCCGAACCGCTTCACGTCCGAGGTCTTGGCCGTGTCGAGGTCGGTGACCGGGGTGTCGGTGAAGAACAGCGTCCACATGCTCCCGACGCGGTTGAACTGAACCGGCACCCGCGCGTGCTTGGCCGCCTCGAGGAGCCCAACGCCGATCCGGGCGCTTTGGGCTTCTAGCCGCGCGTACGGCGGATTCGTCTTCAATTCGGTCAGGGTCGCGATGCCGGCCGCCATCGCGACCGGGTTGCCTGAAAGCGTGCCCGCCTGGAACACCGGCCCCGCGGGCATGACCTTCCGCATAACGTCCGCGCGCCCGCCGTACGCACCGACGGGGTAGCCGCCGCCGATGATCTTCCCGAAGCACGTCAGGTCCGGGGCGTCGCCGAGCAGTTCCTGCGCGCCGCCGTAGCCGAGCCGGAAGCCGGTCATCACCTCATCGTAGATAAGCAGCGCGCCGTGCTGACGGGTGAGCCGTCGGAGTTCCGCGCGGAACTCCGCCGTGGGCGGCACGAGTCCCATGTTCCCCACCACCGGTTCGAGGATCACGCCCGCGATCTGGTCCCCCTGCGCGGCGAACAGTTCCGCCAGCGCGGCCACGTCGTTGTACCGCAGTACGCTCGTGTCCCGGGTGCAGCCCGCGGGCACGCCGGGGCTGTTCGGCACCCCGAGGGTGAGCGCGCTGGAGCCGGCCGACACGAGCAGCGAATCGACGTGCCCGTGGTAGCACCCGGCGAACTTGACGATCCGGTCGCGGCCGGTGGCCCCGCGTGCGAGCCGGATGGCGCTCATCGTCGCCTCGGTGCCGCTCGACACGAACCGCACCATCTCGACGGACGGCACCGCTTCGATCACGAGTTCCGCGAGCTGCGTTTCCAGCTCGCACGGGGCGCCGTAGCTCGACCCGTTCTTGAGTGCGGCGATGGTCGCGTCAACGACTTTCGGGTGGCAATGGCCGAGAATCATCGGCCCCCACGAGCCGATGAAATCGAGGTAACGGTTACCGTCGAGGTCGTAGAGGAACGGGCCGTCGGCGCGGGAAATGAAAAGGGGACTGCCGCCCACCCCGCCGAACGCGCGGGCCGGGCTGTTGACGCCGCCGGGGATCACGGCTTTGGCGCGTTCGAAGGCCGCGGCGCTCGCGGGGCGGACGGTCGAGAGGTCGAGCATTGTCTCTTGTTGTTCTCGGGTGCGATGTTGCCGCCGCACCGGACGGCAGCACGGAATTACAGATGCGATCGGTCATGGTGCCGGCACACCGCGGCGAAATCAACATAACCGGGCACGCCTCATTCACCGCCCGGCTGTCGGTGCCACAAAACCAACAGCCGAATCGGGCGCCGACAACCGAACCGCAAATCCGGCCAGCCGGCGGAAGAGAACGAGCATTCAGGACCGTTTGGGTATCGATTCCGCAACCTGGGTGGCGCGCTGAACGGCGTCCTTGACCGGCTGCTGCGTGTCGTCGTCGTACAGCTCGGTGATCTCGCGGCACCGGGTGCGCACGACGCGCTCGTGGACCGCGCGGTCGGCGCTGTCCGGATCGGACGCGATCTGCCGGACGGTGCGTTCGGTCACGTCCAGCCACGCGTTGATGTTGTCGACCCGGACTTTCACCGGGTCCGGGGGCGGGGCCGGTCGGCCGAGCCGCAGCTTGCACCCGATAAGGTACCAGACCCGGACCTCGGCGTCCTTCTCGGTCATGGCCACGAGGGCGTCGGTGGTCCGCGCCGCCTTCTCCGGGTCCGGGATGCGCTGGAGCCGCAGCGCCCGCAGGGCGAGCGACTCCGGGCTGGCCGGGTCGAACCTCATCGGCTGGTCGTAGAGCTGGCTGTTCTTGAGCTTCTCGTGCAGCTTGCGTAACTCCCCCTCGGCGGCCCGGATGTCCGCGACCCGCTTGTCCGCGACCCAGCCCCAACGGGCCTTGGCGAGCGCCTGTTTGTCGGCCGTGTACGGGAGCTTCGCCTCGTCCGGGAACCGCGCCTTCACCTTACCCCACAGCCCTTCGGCACGCGGGAGGTCACCGTCCTTCTCGGCGTCGATGGCGAGCATGGCCTGCTCGAACGCTTCTGGGTCGTCACCGTCGGCCGGCTTCCGGAGGGCACGCGACTCGTTCCGGTTCGTCAGTTGGCGCTCGCGGTCGCGAACGGTGGCGCTGCGGAAGACCGCCGCGGCCCGGTCCGCCAGTTCGCCGCCCTCTGCGCCGTGCGCGTCGAGGAACCGTGAGGCCGCCTCGGCCCGCTCCGCCGGCTCGCTCGTCTTCTCGATCGCCGCGAACAGCTTCTCCGGCGACGGTGGCCGCAGCGCCACATACGCGCCGAGCCCGAGGACGAGCAGCACCAGCCCCAACCCCACCCCATGCACCCATTTCTGCTCGAGGAGCGGCACAACCTTCTTTTTCTTCTTGCGCTTACCGCGGAGCGCGCGGGCTGCGGCCTTGTCGGTCGCGTCCATCCGGTCCCCGGACTGGTTCAGCGGCACGGCGGTGCGTGCCTGCGCCACCGACAGCCCGGCGCTCTTGCGCGCGTACGCGTCCTCCTCGATCTCCGTCAGCATCCGCGCCACCCACGCCGCGTCCACCGGGCGGCTCTCCTTGTCCTTCTCCAGCAGTTGCAGGATGAGCGACTCGAACTTCGGCGGCAGTTCGTTCACCAGCTTCCCGATCCGCGGCGACTTCTCGTTAACGTGCTTCAGGAACATCTCGACCGTGGTTTCGGCTACGAACGGCTTGCGCCCGGTGAGCAGCTCGAAGAACACGATGCCGAGCGAGTACAGGTCCGACTTGTTGCTGAGGTTGCGGTCGCCCCGGCACTGCTCCGGGGACATGTACGCGGCGGTGCCGATCGTGCTGTTCGCGCCGGTCAGGGCGGTCACGTCGGTGTCCTTGGCGATCCCGAAGTCGGTGAGCTTTAGGGTGCCGTCCCGCGCGATCATCAGATTAGACGGCTTCAGGTCGCGGTGGATGATGCCCTTGTCGTGGGCATACTGGAGCGCCTCGCTGAGCTGCTTGCCGTAGGCCACGACCTCTTCCCACCCGAGCTTGCCGCGGCGCGACAGGATGCGGTCGAGGGCCTCCCCGTCGATGAACTCCATCGCGATGTACGGGTTCGATTTGTTGATCTTCCCGTGCGCGATGAGGCGAACGATGTGGGGGTGTTTGAGTTGTTTGAGGATGTTGGCCTCGCGCTCGAAGCGGGCCATCGCGCCCTCGTTGCCGAGGAGGCCGAGGGCGACCACCTTGAGCGCAACCGGGACGATCTTCTCCTCGCTGCGGTGGAACTTCGCCTTGTAGACGGTTCCCATCGCACCACTGCCGAGCTCTTTCTCGATCTCGAACGGCCCGATCTGCTGACCGACCAGCATGACAGTACCCCTCAGGCGTCCGCGCGTAGAGAAGTGTATTGTACCGAGTTCCGTGGAAATTTGCGCGGCCCCATTTTGCCCAGGCGTGTCCTATTGCGGTCCTAGAACCGTTTGATTTAGGGGCCGCGTAAGCCGGACTGTCACAGGCCCCGGACAGCACTCATAGGTGCCCCGCTCGTGCTAGTCTGGAGTGAACCGCTATCATCCGAACGGCCGAACGGAGGACGGGGAATGAGCCGCATCACACGGTACGGGTTGGTCGCGTGCGCCTTGTGTGTCGGCGTTCTGGGCGACCCGACGGGAGCCTGGGGCACCTGACGCACGCCAGCGTGCGGGGTTCACGAGGCGCCCGCGGCGGTCGCCGCGCGAGAAAAGATGCGAGCGGAGTTCGACGAGCGATTCAAATGGGTTGTCGCCGGAGGCGGCGTCGCCTTCGTCGTGTACGCACTCGGTCAGTTCGTACTGGAGGTGACCCGGGTCTCGCGCCAAGCGAACCGCCCGCGCGAACCCTGGGAGATCGATTGACCTCAAGTCCGGTCGTTTCAATTCCCACGGGAAAAGCGGCTCGGCAAAAGACCCGAGCGACTCCGGCGATTCTTCTTGGAACGTAAAACAACTGGGTGCGGTCCCCTCGCACCCGGTCGCTCACTTGGCGTTCGTGCTTCCAGTGGCTGAGGGCCGCGGGACCAGCTTGAGCGCCACCGAGTTCAGGCAGTACCGGAGGCCGTGCGGGGGCGGCCCGTCCGGGAACACGTGCCCGAGGTGCGCGTCGCACCGGCTGCACAGGATCTCGGTTCGCACCATGAAGTGGCTGCGGTCAGTCCGGGTGCTGACGTGCTCGTCGGCGACCGGTTCCGCGAAGCTGGGCCAGCCGGTGCCCGAGTCGAACTTGCTGAGCGAGTCGAACAGCGGCTGGTCGCAGCACACGCAGACGTAAATGCCGTTGTCCTTGGTGTTCCAATACGCACCGGTGCAGGCGCGTTCGGTGCCGTGTTCGCGCGTCACCCGGTACTGCTCGGGGGTGAGTTGCGCCCGCCACTCCGCTTCCGTCTTCACCACCTTCTCGCCGCCCATCGGAACCCCCTCACGCTCCGGGACCAGCACGGGGGCAACCCCGGGCCGGAACGCCAGAGCGGCACAAACGATCAGGGCAACTACTCCCAGCCCGACGAACAATTTGAGCCGCGGTTTCATAGCGGTTGGATGCGCGGGGCACCAGTCGGTTACTTGCGCTGGATCTTTTTCGGCCCGGTGCCCGTCGTCCGCTCGTAGGTGCCGTTGTCGGTCTTCACGTACTTGGTGAAGCCCTTCGCGGCGAGGTTGCTGTCGGACATGGCGGCCTTACCGTGAGCGTCGGTCCAGGCGCGGGGGGTGTTGGCCTCGGCGAACACCCGGCGCACGGGCTCGCCCGTTTCGGGGTGCGCGGTGAGGGCCGCGTCGGCCAGTTTCTGGAGCACCTCGAACCGCTCGCCCCCGGTCCCGTCGGCGAGCACCACCTCGTACACGTACAGCGGCATACGTCCTCCGAGTCACAGGTCGGCAGGTCCCAAGTCCCAAGCCGAACGGCGTGGCCTTCTTGACTGGGGACTTGGGACCTGCCGACCTGTGACAACTATTCTACCCCTTCGCCAGCTCGGCGCGAACGGTTTCGAGCAGCTTCTTGGTGGCCTTGATGCCGTCGGCCTCGCTCAGCTTGCCGCCCTCGTACTCGATCCCGACGAAGCCGCTGTACTTGTGCTTCTTCAGCACGATCTCGAGCATCTTGCGGTAGTCGGTGTGGGTCTCGTTGCCCTTGTCGTCGAAGTCGTGCGACTTGGCCGACACGCCCTTCGCGAACGGCATCAGTTCGTCCACGCCCTTGTACCGGTCGTAGGCGGTCTCCTTCACGCCCTCGATCTTGCCGATGTTGAAGTTGCCGAAGTCGGGCAGGGTGCCGCACCGCTTGTGGTCCACCAGCTTCATCACCCCGGCCAGCCACCCGCCGTGGCTGGACAGCCCGCCGTGGTTCTCCACGATGGTGTTGATGCCCAGCGTGTCGGTGAACTCGGCCAGCTTGCGCAGCCCGTCGGCCGCGAGCTTCTGGGTCTCGGCGAACCCCTTCTTCCAGTCGCTGGCGGCGTTGACGCGGATGCTGTGGCACCCGAGGAACTTGGCCCACTCGGCCCACCGCTTGTGGTTCTCGACGGCCTGCGCGCGGCCCTTTTCGTCCGGGTTGCCCAGGTTGCCCTCGCCGTCGCACATGATGAGGACGCTGGTCACCTTGTTGTCGTCCGCGACCTTCTTGAGGTCGGTGAGGTACGCGCCGTCCTTCTTCTTGTCCGCGTAGAACTGGTTGACGTACTCGATCGCGGTGATGCCGTACTGCTTCGCGCTGATCTCGGCGAACTTGAGCGGGTCGAGCTTGTCGCCGCCCTTCGCGCGGAACGCGCGGTGCAGCGACCACTGCGCGAGCGAGATCTTGAACAGGTCGGCGGGCTCGGCGGCGGCGGCGAACCGGGGCAGGAGTGCGGCGCCGGTGGCGGCGGCGGAAGCGGCGAGGAAGTCGCGACGCGAGAACGAACGCATGGGAAGCGCTCCGAAGAGAGGGTGCGAGACGAGGGGATTGTATGCGCCGCGGCGCCGTGTCCGCCCGGCGTCTCCGAAATCCGTTTGGGCCGGGCAGTGCAACCCGCGCATCCCCGAAAAACCGAGCCCTTTACTGATACCGCTTCCGGAGTGCGTCCAGTTCTTGAATCTTCTTTTGCGATTCGAGCGCGGCGTACAGCAACTGCTTCGCGTCGGCGTTGAGCACATCGATGTGCAGCGCCCGGAGGGCGAACCGCTCCGCATCGGCCGGGCGGTTGGCGTTGGCGTGGAGCTTCGCGAGGCGTAAGCACAACTGAATGTCGTCCGGGTTCACGACCGTCTGTTCCGCCAGCACCGCGGCGAGTTGGTCGGGCTTTTTAGCGACCTCGTACACGCGCGCGAGCTGGTCGAGCCAGTCCGCCTCACCCGGAGCGGCCGTGCGCCCCTGCTCGTAGCGGGCCGCGGCGCGGTCGTAGTCCTTCTGCTCGAAGTGGAGTTTCCCGAGTTCGAGCAGCACGCGCGAGTCCCCGGGGTGCGCCCCGGCCGCGTCTTCAAGCACCGCCCGCGCGCCGGCATCGTCCTTCGCACGTTTCAGAATGCGTGCCAGCACAACGGCCGCGCCGGGGTGCCCCTTCTCCTTCGCCCGGACCGCCTCGACGAGCGCTTTCGCATCGCTGGCGCGGTCGCGGCGCAGGTACTCGCCGGCCAGCCGCGCCGCGAGAGCCGGGTCGCCGGGCGCCTTCTTGTGCGCCGCCTCGAGTTCGGCAAAGGCCATCGGGGCGTCCGGCCGCCGCGGGGCGGTCTCGCGCACAACCTCGCCCAGGAACTTGCGGTAGCCGGCCTCGAACGCGGGCCGCTCGACGCCCAGCGCGGTCTTGAGCGCGGCGTCAGTGCCGGCCCCGGTCTTGAAGGCGTCGAGCAGTTTCGCGACGCCCCGTTCGCCGTGGGACTTCGTGATCCACTCGACGTACAGCAGCCCCTGGTAGTACGCGAGCATCACGTCCGCGGGCTGGTTGAACCGCTTGTACGCGCGGGAGATGGTGTCGAGATCGAAGACGGTGCCAGCGGCCAACCGGTCGCGCAGGAGCGGCGCCACCTGGCCGAAGCGTTTGGCGTTCTCGGCGCGTACGGCCAGCCCCTCCGTGAGCCACACCGGCGCGCGGTGCTCGGTTTGAAGGAGGTTGAAGGCGTGGGTCAGTTCGTGCCGGACCACGACGGCCCAGTTGTAGGCCCGCGCCCCGCCGTCGGCGCGCGGGGACGGGAGGGCGATGAGCGGGCCGGTACACGCCCCCTGCACCGCCCCGGGCAGGCCGGGGAGCATCGCGATCCGGCCGCTGAAGATCTGCCGCCGGGCGAACACCTCGACCAGCACCTTCTCGGGCGGCTCGAACCCGTACTGCTTCGCCAGTTCCGCGTGGGTCGATTCCAGTACGTCCGCAAGGAACGCCGCGAGCACGTGGTCGTTCTTCTGGTCGAACCGGATCACGAAGTGTTTCGTTTCCGTCGTCGCGTACCCGGCGAGCTCTTCGAGCACCTTGAGCGCGTTATCGACGCGCACGTTGAACGGGTCGGCCTTCATCGCGGCTTTGAGCGCCGCCATCGCCTCCGGCTCGCGCCCTTGTGTGTAGAGGAGCAACCCCAAACCGGCCTTCGGGCCGGGGAGCGCCGGCCGCAAGACGCTGGCCCGCTCGAAACACTCGGCGGCGATCGGGAACTGGCGCGCGTCGCTCAAGATCGTGCCGAGCTCCAGGTAGAACGTCGCCGGCTTCGCATCGAACGCGGCCACCTCTTTCTCGTACCCCGTGGCCGCGGGCCGGTCACCCGCCAAGTGTTTGAGGGCGGCGAACCGGGCGAGCGTGGCGGCGTCGCGGGGGTTGATCGCGCGCGCGGTCCGGAGCAACTGTTCGGCGCCGGCGGGATCGGCCTCGGCGAGGCGCACGTCCGCCTTGAGCCGCAGCGCGGCGGGGTGATACGGGTTCACCTTCAGCGCCAGACCGGCGTGGCGCTCGGCCTCGGCGTACTCCATCCGCTCCAGTGCGATCGCCCCCTTTCCCACCAACGCCTCGACCGCCTTGGGGTTGATCTTGAGGGCGGCGTCGAACGCGTTCGCGGCCTCGGCCCGGTTGTGCTTGCTGAGCAACAACTGCCCGCTCAGATGTTCCGCGGGCCAGAAGTCGGCGTCCGGCTTGAGGGCGTCGCGCAGCAGCTCTCGGAGGATGAATTTGAACTGCTCGTGCTTCGCGTGGGTGGTGGCGTTCTCGATCCCGGCTTGCGCAACGATGAGCAGCTTGTCGGGGTCAGTGATCTCCTTCCCCGCCGTGGCCGCGTCGGTGTACGCCTTTACGAACCATCGCATCTCGGTGTCGGCGCCGGGCAGGTCACCCCCGTCGCGCAGGAGCCGGGCGCGGACCCAGCGTGCGAGGAAATGGTCGCCGTCCTTCTTGAGCGCGTCGTTGGCGTCGCGGGTGGCGGCGTCCCATTGACCTTGCGCGAAGAGCAAATCGGCGCGGGCGGCGAGGAGGTCGGGGTGACCGGGGTGCGCCTTCAACCCGGCGTCGAGCGCGTCGCGGGCCTTGGCGTACTCGCCCTGAGCGCGGTGGCACGCCGACTGCCCCAGGAACGCGAGGGGCAGGTTTTCGCTCCTGGCGAGATCATCGTAACCGGCCAGCGCTTCCGCGTAGTTGCCGCGCAAGAGGCGTTGCCGCAGCGCGGGATAGTCCGCTTTGGGTTGCGAAACGAGGAACCCATCCCCCGGCGCCTCACGGAAGGAAGGTGGAGAGAAGGAACCGGGTCGCGCCGTCCACGTTTCCGGCGCGCGGGGGGCGAAGCCTGAGCGCTCCGCCCTTCCCTTCCGTGAGGCGGCGACGGGGGAAGTGGTAGGCCCACTGAGCGCGACGAGTACGGCAAGGATTGGAACCATCATGCCTCCACCGTACCGATGCGATGAAACGGCCGCAAGCGGCCGGCGTCAGAACGGGGAAGTCCGCCCCGCGCACGTCGAGGTCGCGCCATGTTCGTCACCGTCGTCGCCGTCGTACTGCTCGCCCCCGCCGAGCCGCCAAAAGCCGAGGTAAAAGAGCTATCCGCAGCGGCAAAAAAAGAAGTGGATAAACTCCAGGGCAAATGGAAGCTGGTCAAAGGCTCCCGCGCCGGCAAAGAGTACGAACACACCGAAGGCACCCCGGAACTGATCGTCGAGTTCAAGGGGCGCACGTGGCTGCTCAACGGGGTCGAGAAGGCCGAAATCGTCGCCCTCGATCCGTCCTCTGATCCGAAGTGCCTGGACCTCAAGAGCCTCGAACAGCCGCGGGGCGCCAACACCGTTGACGAGGGCATTTTCAAACTCGACGGGGACACGCTCACCATTTGCTGGTACCAGGGCGCGGACAAGAACCGCCCCACGTCGTTCGATATTCCCAAGGACAAGGACACAATCCTAGGCGTGCCGAAGCGCGTCCCGGCCGACCCGAAAAAGTGACGCCGACCGCGCGGGCCGGGACGGTTGTGGCCGGCGGACCGGCGCGGTACACTCGGGACCGCACCAACGGCCGAACGAGGTTGATCCTAACCAGTCTCGACCCCGGCCGCGTGTCACGAACGGCCACACGACGTTCGCCCGATCGGTTAGTTCCAGATCGAAAGTCCGTCTTCCTCTCCAGAACGTCACCGCGTTTCGCCCGCGGAACCGAGGAGCAGCCATGCCCGCGCCCCTTCGCGTCGCCGTGTTCGTCGCCGCGCTCTGCCTCCCGCGAGCCGGTTCCGCCGCCGAGCCGGCGCCGCCCCCCCGGCCCGCCCGCGACGCCGCCGGCGCGATCGCCGCGCTGATCGACGCCCACCTCGCGAAGGACTGGGAGGCCCGCGGCATCGTCCCGGCCGACCGCGCCGACGACGGGGAGTTCGTCCGCCGCGTGTACCTGGACCTCGTCGGCCGCGCGCCGAAGGCCGCCGAGGCGCGAGAGTTCCTGGACAGCCCGGCGCCCGACAAGCGCGCGCGACTCGTCGACCACCTGCTCACGGTGCCCGGGCACGCGAACCACTTCGCCGCGGTCGCGCGGGCGCAGTGGCTCCCCCAGGCGGCGACCAACTTCCAGCTCGCGCAGTTCGGCAACCAGTTCGAGGTCTGGCTCCGCGACCGCTACCGCGAGAACACCCCGGCCGACGAGACGGTGCGGCGGCTGCTCACGGTCGGGATCGCGGTCAACAACCAGAACCCGCGGTTCCGGTTCGTGCAGCCGGCCAGCGGCAGCGCCGAGGCGGCCATGATCGTCGGGTTCTACTCGGCCAACGAGGGCAAGCCCGAGGCCCTGGGTGCGGCCGTGAGCCGCCTGTTCCTGGGCATGAAGCTGGAGTGCGCCCAGTGCCACGACCACCCGTTCGCGCCGTACACCCGGGACCAGTTCTGGCAGTTCGCGGCGTTCTTCGGCGAGCTGAACCCGCTCGGCGGCCCGCGCCCCGGGTTCGTCGGCCCGCTGCCGCCGCAGGGGGACCGCAACACGATCGGTGTTATGGGCACGGAGCGCACGGTGAGCGCCGCGTTCGTCGACGGCTCCGCCCCGGAGTGGTCGGCGGACAAGACCCCGCGCCAGGAGCTGGCCGACTGGCTCGCGACGGCGAAGAACCCGTACTTCGCGAAGAACATGGCGAACCGGATGTGGGCACACTTCTTCGGGATCGGCCTCACCGACCCCGTGGACGAGCCCGGCGAGAACAACCCGCCGAGCCACCCCGAGCTGCTGAAGGAGCTGGGCCGGGCGTTCGCCGGCTGCGGCTTCGACACCCGCGTGCTGATCCGCGGCATCGTCCGCTCGAAGGCGTACCAGTTAACGAGCCGGATGTCGCACCCGGGCCAGGCGGACCCGCGCCGGTTCGCGCGGATGAACATGAAGGGCCTGTCGCCGGCCCAACTGTTCGACACGCTGGTGGCGGCCACCGGGTTCCGCGAGCCGGCGTTCCTGCGCGCCCAGCAGAACAACGGGTTCGTCCAGCCCAACAACCCGCGCAGCGAGTTCCTCGCCCAGTTCGCCAGCTCCGAGCGCGCCACCGAGACCAACACCACCATCCTCCAATCCCTCATGCTGATGAACGGCAAGTTCATCGGCGACCAGACCGACCTCGCCAAGAGCGAGCTGCTCGCCGCGATCGCGGACCGGCCCGGTTGGAGCACCGAGCAGCGGGTGAGCAACCTGTTCCTCACCGCTTTCAGCCGCCCCCCGACGCCGGCCGAGCTCGAAAAGTTCGCGAGCTACGTCGAACGAGGGGGCGCGAAGAACGACAAGCAGCAGGCCCTCGCCGATGTGTTCTGGGTGCTGCTGAACAGCCCGGAGTTCCTGTTCAATCATTGACAAGTCTTGGCCCGGCGCGAGCGCCTCAGGCGCAACGTTCCTGGATCGCGATTCACAACACCGAACACACGCTCGGAGGTACCTCGCATGTCCCTGACGAACCTGGACCGCCGGCATTTGTTGCGCGCCGGCGCGGTGAGCACCGCGGTGTCCGTGTCGGGCTGGATGGGCCGACTGGCCCGGGCCGCCGAGGAAACGAAGGCCAAGCCGAAGCGCTCGTGCATCCTGTTGTGGATGAACGGCGGCCCCGCGACCATCGACCTGTGGGACCTGAAGCCGGGCCACGAGAACGGCGGGCCGTACAAGGAGATCGAGGCCGCGCCGGGGGTGCGGATCGGAGAACACCTGCCGAAGCTCGCCAAGCACGGCAAGAGCCTCGCAGTGCTGCGGGGGATGTCCACGAAGGAGGGCGACCACTCCCGCGGCACGTACCTGATGCGGACCGGCCAGCTCCCGGGGTCCGCGGGCATCCAGTACCCGAGCATCGGGTCGCTCCTGTCGAAGGAGCTCGGCGACCCGAAAGCGGAGCTGCCGAACTTCGTGGCCATCGCGCCGCAGCGGTTCTTCGCACAAGAGGCGTTCGGCCCGGGGTTCCTGGGGCCGGTCCACGCCCCCCTGATCGTCGGCGACAACCAGTTCAACAACAACGTGCAGGGGTCCGCCCTCGACGCCGCCCTGAAGGTGGCCAACCTCGACCGCCCGAAGGAGGTCGAAGAGGGCACCGCGGGCGCCCGGCTGGACCTGCTGCGCCAGATGCAGGAGGAGTTCGCCGGCCAGCGGCCCGGCGCAATGGTCACGAGCCACTCGGCCGCCTACGACCGCGCGGTGCGGCTGATGCAGTCCGAAGGCGGCAAGGTGTTCGACCTGTCCAACGAAAAGGACGCCACCCGCGACAAGTACGGGCGCAACCTGTTCGGCCAGGGGTGCCTCCTGGCCCGCCGGTTGGTCGAAAAGGGCGTGCCGTTCGTCGAAGTGTCGCTGGGCAACTGGGACACCCACCAGAACACCTTCGACCTCGTGAAGGTGCTGTGCGGCACCCTCGACGCCGCGTGGGCCGCGCTCATGGACGACCTGAAGGACCGCGGGCTGCTGGAGACGACCACGATCGTGTGGATGGGCGAGTTCGGCCGCACCCCGCGCATCAACCCCGGCAAGGGCCGGGACCACTACCCGAACGCCTGGAGCACGGTCCTGGCCGGCGGCGGCATCAAGGGCGGCCAGGCGGTCGGGAAAACCAGCAAGGACGGCACGACGGTGGAGGAGCGCGTCACCTCGACCGTGGACCTCCTCGCGACCGTGTGCTCGGCCGTCGGGATCGACTTCGAGAAGCAGAACATGTCGAACGTGGGCCGGCCGATCCGCATCGTGGACAAGGGCGCCAAGCCCGTCACGGAGGTGCTCGCGTGACCGCCACGAAGAGACCTACCCCCCCGGCCCCCCTCCCTGAAGGTAAGGGGGGGGAGAAAGAGCATTCGCGCGCCGCGGCCGTTTCCGGTGGCTCCTTGCCTGACTCCCCCTTCCCTTCAGGGAGGGGGGCCGGGGGGGTAGGTCTTCTGGCACTCGCAGCGCTCGTCGCGCTGGCCGGCGCCGTGGCTGGCGCTCCCGACGCACCCGATGCCCTCACGGTAGCGCCGGCCCCGCGACCCGCGAAGCCAAAGTTCGTCGCGCCGACGTTCGACGACACGCACGAAATGTTGGTCTTCGCGAACAAACGCCCGGTCCGCATTCGGGTGACGGTGCGGCACGAGGGCGCGTCGCTGGGCGAGTTGTGGCGCAACCGCCTCCGAAAGGCCTTCGACTTCTGCGACCGCGACGGCAACGGCTCGTTGAGCACCAAGGAGGTGACCTTCGCGTTCTCCGACCAGGGGCTCCTCCAGTTGCTTCAGAACGGGCTGTACGAGCCCACCGCCGGGAACGCCCCGACCCTCGACGCGCTCGACCGGGACGGCGACGCCCAGGTGTCGTTCGAGGAGTTCATCGCGTCCTACCCGCGGTCGGCGGCGCGGCTGGTCCGCACGCTCCCCGTCGAGTCGGATAGCGCCCAAAACGTCGCCGTCACCGAAGCCGTCTTTGCCCTCCTGGACGCCGACGGCAACGGCCAGCTCACCCGCGACGAGGTGCGGCGGGTCGAAAAGTTCCTCGCCACCCACGACGCCGACGAGGACGAGTGCCTGAGCGCGCAAGAGCTGACGCCGAACGTGGCTCCCCGCTCGGGGTTTCAACCGCTGCCTCAGACCACGGCCCGGGCGACCGGCCCCTACCCGCAGCCCGCGACCGCGCAAGCGGTCGTCTTGTACCCGCCCGGCAAGATCCCCGGGACCGTCACCCAGCAGCTCATTCTGAAGCACGACCGGGACGGCGACTTCGAGCTGACGCAGGCGGAGATCGGGTTCGACGACCGCACCTTCGCGGCGCTCGACGCGGACCGGAGCGGGGCGCTCGATGGCGAAGAGTTGGACGTGTGGCGCACCGGCCCGCCGGACCTCGAGCTCACCCTGTCGCTGGCCCCCAGGGCCGCCGGCTGCTCCGCGAAACTGGCGGACGAGAAGGAGGCCGCGCGACGGGGCTTCAAAATCAAGCAGGTGGAGAACTCGCGGCTGGTGCTCCATGTCGGCCGGCAGCCGATCGACCTGTGGGCGTTCAGCCCGGCGGTGCCGTCCGCCGCGAGCGCGCTGAAGAGCCAGTACGCCTATTTGTTCGCTCAGGCCGCCAACGGCAAGGAGCACATCGACGCGAAGGACGTGGAGGGGCCGAACGCGGTCCAGTTCCAGTTCATCCGGGTGGTGTTCGACGCGGCCGACCGGAACGAGGACGGCAAACTCACCCGGGACGAGTTTGACGCGTACTTCGACCTTCAGGACGGCTTCCGCGACATCTGCCTCAACTTGGCCCCCGCGGTGCAAACGCCGACGCTGTTCCAACTGCTCGACGAGAACCGCGACGGCCGGCTCAGCGTGCGAGAGCTGCGAACGGCGTGGGACCGGCTCGTCGTGCTGGAAGAGCCGGGCGCGACGGTCCTCACCCGGAGCATCATCCAGCCGGCGCTGTCGCTACGCCTGACGCGCTCGTTCGGCCGGTACGTCGTCGGCGTGCAGCCGGGGGTCGTCATCGGCGTCGGGCAGATGGCCGTGCCGACGAAGGGGCCGCTGTGGTTCCGGAAGATGGACCGCAACGGCGACGGCGACGTGTCGCGCGGGGAGTTCGTCGGAACGCGGGCCGAGTTCGACGCGATCGACACCGACCGCGACGACCTCATCAGCCTCGACGAGGCGGAAGCGTTCGACAAGCAGGCGCGGGTGAGCAAAGAGAAGTAGCGTGCCGGCTCCGACCGCCCTTGGGACGCTGAAACCGGCCGCCGCGTGCGAAGTCACGCGGTTTCACTACCGCACAACCACAGCGTCCGGTGCGGGCGCAAGGTGCGATTCCACCGTGCAGCGCAGCCCCTCCTCGAACGAAACCGCCGGCGCGTAGCCGAGGTCCGCGCGCGTCCGCCGGATGTCCGCGAGCGAGTACTTCACGTCCCCGGCCCGCGGCGGCCCGAAGGTCGGTCGCAGGTCGGTGCCGAGGATACGGTTCAGCGCCGCGACCAGTTCCAGCAGCGTCACACTGCGCCCGGTGCCCACGTTGTACACGTTCCCGGACGCGTCCGGTGCGTCGGCGGCTCGCGTCAGCGCTTGCACCGCGTTGGCCACGAACGTGAAGTCGCGCGACTGTGTCCCGTCCCCCTGGATGTTGGGGGCGCGGCCCGCGATCATGGCGGCGGCGAAGAGCGCGATGACCCCGCTGTACGGGCTGTCGGCGCGCTGCCGCGGGCCGAAGATGTTGAAGAACCGCAGCCGCACCGTCTCGATGCCGTAGGTGTGCGCGAACGCCTGCATGTACAGCTCGCCCGCGAGCTTCGCCGCCGCGTAGGGCGACTTCGCCACCAGCGGCAGGTCTTCGGTCTGCCCGCCCGGTGCCGAGTGCCCGCCGTAGGCGCTCGAACTGGCCGCGTACACCACCCGGCGCACCCCGCTCGTGCGGGCGGCATCGAGCAGGTTCAGCGTCCCGGTGGCGCACGCCGCGTGCGTCACCGCCGGGGCCTCCACGCTCCGCGCCACCGACGCCAGCGCCCCGAGGTGGTACACCACCCCGGCCCCTTTCACCGCCCGCGCGACCGCCGCCGCGTCCGTCAGGCTCCCCTCGACCACCTCCACGCCGCTCAGACGAGCCAGGTTGTCGCGGAGCCCGGTGCTGAAGTCGTCCAGCACGCGCACGGGACGGCCCCGGCGGACAAGATCTTCGACGAGATGCGACCCAATGAACCCGGCGCCGCCGGTGACGAGGGACAGCTCTTCCATGAGCGTGTTGCTCCGCGGTGTTGAAACGAGAAGGGGCGGAGTGTACCCGCCCCGCCGGCCGGGTGTCTACGCCGACCGAAGTGTTAAAATCGCCAGCTCCGGGCGCACCCCGAACCGGAACCGCCAGCCGAAGCCGACGCCGGTGTTAACGTACAGGTGCCCGTGTGGGACCGGGTACAGCCCGGCCGCCCAGCGGCGCGCGCTCCGGTGCAAGAACAGCCGCCCCAGCCCTGGCCAGTTAATCTGGCCGCCGTGCGTGTGCCCGCTCAGAACCAGGTCGGCCCGGTGTGAACCGAGGTGCGCCGCCGACTCGGGGTTGTGCGCGAGCAACACCCGCAGGGACTGTTCGCAAGCACCGCCGAGCGCGGCGGGCACGTCCGATTCGCCGCTCCACAAATCGTCGATGCCGGCCACGGTGAGCGTTTCGCCCCCGAGACTCACCGCGACGGACCGGTTCCGGAGCACCGTCACCCCTTCCGCCCCGAGCGCGTCGGCGACAACGTGGTCGAGCCCGGGGTGCTTTCGCTTGCCCTGCGGTACGTGAACCGAGAAATCGTGGTTACCGAGCACGGCAAAAACGCCGAGCGGCGCTTGAAGCGAACGAAACAATCGGGCCGCGCCAGCCGCGTGTTCTGGACCGCGGTCGATGAAATCGCCGGTCAGTGCGATCAGATCCGGGGCTTCCTGAGCGGTACGTTCGATCACGCCTTCCAGGTAGCCGGTTGGGATATGGTTGCCGCAGTGAAAATCGCTGAGGTGGGCAATCCGAAGACCAGAAAGGGCAGCAGGAAGGCCCTTGACCGGGAGCTCGACCCGGTTCACCGCCAGCCAAGTCGGTTCAACGTGGTAGGCGTACCCGAGCCGCGCCCAGTTACGCCCCACCGCTCGTGCGGCCCGGCGGGCCAAGCCGCCGATTGAGCCTCCGGTAGCCGGGCTGGCACACACGGGCGGGCAGGCGCCTGTCGTTAGCATAACCGAACGGCCCTCTGGTCTTTAGCGCCCCACGTGATTCTAGGGCGCGCAAAAGCAGAGGGCGGCAACAGAGCCAAAGATTCAGACCGGATGGGCAAAAGTTCGGGGCGTGCCGCCCTTACTTCTTCGGCCCCTTCTTCGGCTGCGGCTTCTCGTCTTCGTCGTCCCCGTCGAGGTCCTCATCGTCCTCGTCGTCCTCGTCGTCCTCATCGTCATCCAGGTCGTCGTCGTCGAAGTCCTCGTCGTCGTCGAAATCCTCGTCGTCGAGGTCATCGAGGTCGTCGTCGAGGTCATCGAGGTCGTCGTCGTCGAGGTCATCGAGGTCGTCGTCGTCGTCCTCGTCATCCTCGTCGTCATCGTCCTCGAAATCGTCTTCGTCGTCGGCGGCGAGAACGGGCGTGAGCAGTTCGTCGAGCCACGACAGGTCGTCCGCCGGGGCGAACCCGGCGGAGAGAAGGAGACTGGCTGCCATGCGGTCAATCCTCGTGTACGGGTGATGGCCGTTGGACCGAATAGCCCCACTGCTATCGGCGTCCGCCGGCGCGGAATCCAATTCTCGAACCCGTTCGCGGGCGGGCGCGTGGCCCCGCGTCGGAGTAAGCGGTCTCGTCGCTAGAGCGGTCACGGTGCGCACAGGTTCGCACCGTGACCGCCCGTCTGTGGCTCGCAGACCGTACCCACACCTCCAGGTGCGGTCAAAGGTAGGCGCTTCTTAGGAACGGGTTCGGAGCGTGTCAAGCACTCCTCTCGAACTTTCCGAAGTTCCGCAAAAGCCTACAAATCGCGGCGTTGCGACACCGCTCCGGGCGCCCCGTACAATCGGCTCAGCCCACACGTTCGTTCCCCACAAAGGCACGTTATGGCCCAGCCCGGAGCCGACGACGAACCGGTCACCCAGCCCGACTGGGCGCTGCTGACGAACGGCCGGCTGCCCGACTGGGGGCCGTTGTACGTCGAGACCCCCGCGAACGTGTACGGGCCGGACGCGCCGCCCGTCGCGGAGCCGTGGAACACGGTCACCGCGAGTTTCTTCATCTGGATCGCGGCGGCCTGGCTGTGGCGGGTCCGGGGGCGGTACCGGGAGTTCCCGTTTCTGGTGTGCTGCATGCCGATTCTGCTGGCGGGCGGCGTCGGGGGGACGCTCTTCCACGGGACCCGGGCGTCCCCCCTGTTCTTCCTGCTGGACGTGGTGCCGATCTCGCTCCTGGGGCTGGCCGGCTCCGCGTACATGGCGTACCGGTTCGTCGGGCGGCGGCGCGCCTGGGTGCTGGTGCTGATCCTGATCTTTTACGCCGTGTGCAACCGGCTCTTCTTCGCGGTGATCGGGCCGATGAACCGGCAGTTGAGCATCAACCTGTCGTACGCGTCGCTGGCGGTGGTGGTGCTAGTCCCGGTGGGCCTGGTGCTGTGGCGCACCCGGTTCCGGCACGGCGGGTGGGTGGTCGCGGGGCTGACGAGCTTCGCGCTCGCGTGGTTCTTCCGGCTGTACGACCAGGAGAGCGCGGGGACGTTTCCGATGGGCAGCCACTGGCTGTGGCACACGTTCGGCGCCGTCACGACCGCGGCGATGGTGCAGTTCTTTTACAAGGTCGAGGGCGAAGCACCGTCCAGCGGCGCAGCGACCCGATCCTGACCTTCGCGCTCCACAGAGGACGACTCGTACTCTGTGAAGCGCGGGCGCGCCGGCCGCCCGCGATGCGCCGTGCGCGTGCCCATGAGAACCGTCAGAGCCGCCGAACACATCATCACCCGTTTGTCAATTACCGCATCCTTGCTCATCTCGGCTCGAACCGTCGCTGAGAAAAACGGTGTCCCTTGCGGGCGGACCGGGCACTAATTGAGTGTGCCGCCGTGGCAAGGAGACCGACATGCTGGACCCGCGGACCGGAACCGCGCTGTACCGCGCCGCCGCATCGCGCGCCGCTCCCGGCGGTGCGACCGCCGACCGGGCGCTCCTGGAGCGGTTCGCCCGGGACCACGACCCGGGCGCGTTCACCGAGTTGCTCGCGCGACACGGGCCGACCGTTTGGGCCGTGTGCCGGCGCGCCACCCGCACCGAGGCCGACGCCGAGGACGCGTTCCAGGCCACGTTCCTGGTGCTCGCGCGCCGGGCCGCCCGGGTGCGCAAGGCCGCGTCCGTCGGGAGCTGGCTGTACGGCGTCGCGACGCGGATCGGGCGCAAAGCACGGGCGCGGGCCGATCGCGCCCCCGACCCCGCGCGGCTCATGTCGCCCTCCCCTGCCCCGCCGCCGGACGCCGGGCTGAGCTGGAGCGAGGTCCGGGCCGCCCTCGACGAGGAACTCGCGCAGCTCCCCGACGACCTCCGCGCGGTCGTGCTGCTGTGCTACTTCCAGGGGCTCACGCAGGACGAAACCGCGGCCCAACTCGGCTGGACCGCCCGCACCGTGAAGGCGCGTGTCGCCCGCGCACGTGGACTTCTTCGCGCCCGGCTCACCCGCCGCGGCATTGAACTGGCTGCCGCCCTCGCGGTCCCGCTCCTCACCGCGGACGCGGGGGCCACCGTTCCACCGCACCTGCGCACCGCCCTGGCATCATTCGCCACCGACATGACGCGAGGCGCCCGCACGGGGCCGCGCCTGCCGCCGTCGGTCGTCGCCCTCGCCCGAACGGAGGTTTCTACCGTGAAGATGATCCGTCTTGTCGCACTCTGCGCCACCGCCGCCGGGTTGATGGCCGCCGGCATGTTGTCCGGCCGCCCACCCACATCCCCCACCGGGAGCGCCAGCGCCGCTGCGCCCGTGGCCGCCCCACCGGCCCCTGAACCGCCTCCGAAGATCCCGGCGGCGGGCGTGCGGATCGGCACCACCGAGTTCCGGCAAGTGGGGTGGCACTCCCGGGTGTTCTTCGCCAACGACGGGAAAACGCTGGTCACCGCGGGCGAAGGCGCGGTCGTCCGGTTCTGGGACATCGAGCATGGGAAAACGACACACGAGATTCAACTGAAGGGCCTCTACAACGACGCCGCGGCCACCCCCAGCGGTGACCTGCTGGCCGTCGTCGGCACGCACTGGCCGAAGGGAAAGGATCAAGACAGTGAGTGCGTGTTGTGGTTGATCGACACACCGCGCCGAACCGTCCGACACACCGTCGCGTTGCCCCCGCGGCTGGGGGGCAACAGCCAGAAAGTCGCCCTCAGCGCCGACGGCCGGCGCGCGGTGGTCGAGCAAGAGGGCGACGTTCAGGTGATCGACACCAAGTCCGGTGAGGAATTGATGCGGCACAAGGACCGCATCAACGCCGGCACCCTCGCCGTGTCACGCGACGGCAAGCGGATCGCGTTCGGCCGGCACGACCTGTACTTATGGGAGTGGGAGTCCGGCGAGGAGCCCCGGAAGCTCGCGAGCCGAAGTGTAACCGGGGTCGAGACCGCCGGGTTCGCGCCGGACGGCAAAACGCTCCTCGCCGTAACCGACGGTGGGTTGGTGGCGGCCTTCGACGTGACCACCGGGCAGCGCGTCCGGACGCTCGATCTCGGCGGCCCGCCCTGGAAGTGGTCGTTCAGCCCGGACGGCCGGACGCTCGCCGTCGTGTGCGCCGAGCAGGCAAAAAACAGAGCGAGGGGCCGGGCGGTCGTTCTGTGGGATCCCATTACGGGCACAGAGGTCGGCCGGTTCCCGGTCGGCCAGACCGAGGCGAAACATGTGAGCTGGTCGGCGGACGGTGCTCGGCTAGCGGCGGTGACCGACTACCGGCTGTGGGTGTGGGACGTGAAAACGGGTAAGCCGATCGGCCCGTCCTCGCCCGGCCACGAGGGACACGTCTCCGGGTTGGCGTTCGGGCCGGACGGTCGATTGTTTTCCGCCAGCGACGACCACACCATCCGCTCGTGGTCCCCGACCACCGGCAAGCCCGAGCTGGAGTTGATCCACGACAGTTGGGTGCGGGGCGTCGCTGTTTCGCCCGACGGCGCGCTTGTGGCGGGCTCAGCACTCCTCAACGACCTGCGCATCTGGGACGCGAAAACCGGCGCCGAGCAGTTCCGGTTGCTCGGTAATGGTCGATTAGGTGGGACGCGCCGGGTGCAGTTCACGCCCGACGGCCGGCGTCTCGTTGCCTGGGGCGACGACATGTACCTGCGGGTGTGGAGCGCACGCAACGGCAAGCTCGTCTCCGAGCACCGCACCGTTCCCGACGGCCTGACCGAAGCTCAGCTCGATGACCCGTGGCAACAGAGGTTCATGTTCGGCAGGGTACCCGCGGATATCAGCTCCGACTGCTCGACATTCGCACTTCCAAGGCAAAAAAACGTGAAAATATTCGACGTATCGACCGGCAAGGAGCGCGCGAAATTCGAGATCGCTCCCAACGGCGGCGTCACCGCACTGGCACTGTCGCCGAACGGCAAATTACTTGCGGCTAACGCGCGCGGCGACGGCTCCGAGACGCACCTGCCCGACGGGCGCACGCAGTATACCGCGGCCAGCGAGAATCGGACCTCGCTATGGGATGTCACGACCCAAAAAGTGGTATGGAAGGCCACCTCTCTCGGCTCGGAAACCGACGGGCTCGCGTTCTCCCCAGACGGCAAGTTACTCGCTGAAGTAACGATGTACGAGAAGGACTACGTTGTGCGTGTGCGGGAGACGGCGTCCGGAAAAGAACTCGGCCGGATCGCGCTTCCGACGGGCGGCAGCCATGTAGCCTTCGACCGCACCGGCCGACGGCTGGCCGTAGCAAACTGGGACACCACGGCTACCGTGTACGACCTGGACACTGCGCTCAAACCCGTGGCCCTGAAATGAACGGATGGGAGCCCGGCCGTTGTCGTGGCCGGGGCAACACACCCGATGTTTACAACCCACCAAAATTCAGTTGGGAGAGATGGGAATGAACGTGGCACGACTCGGTGTGATGTTCGGGCTACTCACCGGTCTCGGCGCCTTCTCCGGTACCGCCCCGGCGCAGCCAGAGAAAGCGGAGAAGGCGGACGCACCGCCACAGTTAACGCAGGTGCGGTCGCTCGCCTACTCGCCGGACGGAACCGTACTCGTCGCGGCGACGGGCGGCGGGACGGGGGGAGCGGGCGGCGTGGTGGCCTGGGACGCGGCCAACCGGAAACAGCTCTGGGCGCGCGGCGGCCCCAAAGGGTTCGGGTCCGTCTCGTTCGCGCCGGACGGCAAGTCGATCGCGGTGACACACGGCACACCGACGGTGCTGCGGCTCGACGCGCGCACCGGAAAAGAGCTGGGTGAGGTCGGCCCACACCCGAAGCCCGTGCGGGCCTGCGCGCACGTACCCGGCACGGAACTGCTCGCCACGGGCAGCGATGGCACCGTCCGGTTCTGGGACCTCGCGACCGGGAAAGTGGTCAAGGAGTTGAAGGGCGGTCACCCGGCCGAGATTTTCGCTCTGGTCTTCTCGCCCGACGGCAAATGGCTGATCTCCGAGGGTCAGAACGAGACCCGCGGCTGGAACGTTGCCGCCGGTACTGAACTGAAAGAGGCCATCAAGCAGGCCCGAGGAATCGGGTGGTACGGAGTCACCTTCGTCGCCCCGGACCGCATCTTGTTCGCCGACAATTCGGCAACGCAACACTTGCTAGAACTTCCGTCCGGCCGGGAGTTGCTGCGTTGCGAGGGCTTCGGGGGCGGCATCGCCTACTCACCGGCTCTCGGCGTCGCGGCGTTCCACAGGAACGGCTCGGAGATTCAAATCATGGACCTCGCCTTCCGCGCCCCCACCGCGGCCGAACAGGCACATATTGCGAGCCTGCTGAAGGAGTTCGATGACGACTCCTACCCGGTGCGAATCGCGGCCTCAAAGGCGATGCGCGAAGTCGGCTCGGTGGCGGAACCGGCACTCCGCAAGGCGATGACCGACGGCCCCAGCGCCGAAGTGCGGATGCGCGCTCGAGAGACCCGCAAGGCCATCTTGGAGGAGCCGCTCCGCACCCTCAAGGGGCACACGGCCCGAGTGCGGCCAATGTGCTTCTCGCCGGACGGCAAGGTGCTGGCTACGGGAGCCGACGACGGGACCGTGCGGCTCTGGGACCCGAGTACCGGCAAGGAACTGGCCCGGCTGACGGCCCCCGACCCCGGCGCGCGGCCGTAAGCCCGGGCCGCGGCAAGACGGAGCGGCCCGACCGGACGCAAGCCCCGCCACCGATCGGCGCCGAACAACCTCGGCGCCGTCAAAACAACAAACTGACGCACATCAACACCTAATCATCTCTGCCGAAACGGGCGACTTCTCATTGTTTTCCAACCGGGCCGGACGTATGATTCAAACACCGATAAGCGCCCACACGTCGCGATCTGCCCAGTTGCACTCCGCTCTTCCCTGTGTCCCGGAGTTGACATGCCTCGGCCGTTTTTCCGTTCCCGGCGTGGGTTCACGCTGATCGAGCTGTTGGTGGTGATCGCCATCATCGCGATCCTCATCGGTCTCCTCCTCCCGGCGGTCCAGAAGGTGCGGGCCGCCGCCGCCCGGATCCAGAGCGCGAACAACCTCAAGCAGATCTCGCTGGCGCTGCACAGCTACCAGGACGCGGTGAACCACCTGCCGGACGTGGACGGCAACATCGGCGGGACCAGCGGGCGCACCATCACCTCCGTTCACACCTTCCTGCTGCCATACATCGAGCAGGGCTCGGTGCTGACACTGGCCGAGCAGAACGGCCTGTGGGGGCCGGCCCCGAACTCCGCGTCGAGCAAGAAGATCAAAACGTACCTGTCGCCCCGCGACCCCTCGAACCCCGGGGACTTCCTCACCGAAAACGGGAACGACTGGGCGCACTGCAACTACGGGTACAACGAGGCCGTGTTCACCGACCCGTACGTCGCCTGGAACCCGCGGCTGACGCTGCAACGGATTTCCGACGGCACCTCCAACACGGTGGCGTTCGGCGAGCAGTACGCGCTGTGCAACGGCAGCCACCGGGTGTGGGGGTACCCCGCGATCGTCAACCAGTCTTGGACCCCGAACTTCATTCCGCCCGACATCAGCGGCGGCGCGCCGGTCAACTGGGTCCCGCCCGCCGCCCCGCCCCAGTCCGTGCCCACGGTCGCCAACTGCAACCCGTCGAACGTCCAGGCGATGGACGCCGGGGGCTGCCTGGTCGGCATGTTCGACGGGAGCGTGCGCACCGTCTCAACGTCCATCAGCGGCACCACATGGTTCGCGGTCATCTGGCCGAAGGACGGGCTGGTGGTTGGGAACGACTGGTAGCGTCGCCGGCACCGTCAAAAGTCACACACACAACGTCACACCTCGGGGCCGCCGTTCCGGCGTTAGGAGCGGCGGCCCCTGGGCTCTTGGTCCCGGACCTCACATGCTCTCGACAACCACTCTCACACACCGCTGGCTCCTCACTGTCGCCGGCACGGCGGCCGTGCTCGCCGCCGCGCCGGGCTGTTCCGGTCAGAAGACCCAGAACGTTTCCGGCGTCGTCACACTCAACGGTAAACCGCTCACGTCCGGCTTGGTCCGGTTTCACGGCCCCGGGGACCGGATGGCGACCGCCAATATTCAGCCGGACGGCACGTTCGTCGCAACCGACGTGATGCCCGGGGAGGTGAAGGTCGCGGTCACGGAGTCCCTGATCTCTGCCGGGGGCGCGCGGACCACCCCGAACGCGGCGAAGAGCCAGGGGTTGAGCGCGCCGGAGCAACCGAAGCGCGTCCCCATCCCGCCGAAGTACAAGGACGTGAGCACCAGCAACCTGAACTACACGATCACCTCGTCCACGGGCAACCTGGAAATCGCTCTCCAATCCTGACCGCCAACCGGGCACGCGCCGCACACCAAATCCGCGCGCCGGTTTGCTCTCCCGGGCCTCTTACCTAATACCAAGCCCCGGAGAGCCCTCATGAAACGGACCGCCGCCCTTCGCCTCATCCGCACCGCCGCACACGCGCCGCTGGCCGAAGCCAGTGACGCCGAACTCCTCCAGCGCTTCTGCCAAAACCGAGATGAGTCCGCGTTCCGCGAGATTCTGCGACGGTACGAGGCGCTCGTCCGCGGCGCGAGCCGGCGCATGACGCGCGACGGCCACGCGGTCGATGACGCGGTCCAGAACACGTTCCTGACCCTGGCACGCAAAGCCCACGCGATCCGCCACGCGCCCGCCCTTCCCTCGTGGCTGCACCGCGTGGCCCGGTCCGTCACGGCCCGAACCGCCGGCGCGGCCCCCGCCGGCGCGGAGCCGCTCGATCCGACCCCGTCGCCGCTGGATCAGCTTTCGGCCCGGGAGGTTCTGAGCATCGTGGACGAGGAACTCGCCCGACTACCCACCGCCCACCGGTCGGCCGTCCTGCTGTGCCTCGTGGAAGGGAATACGGTCGATGACACCGCCCGGCGCCTGGGGACGACCACCGGCGCGGTCCGCGGGTGGCTCCAGCGCGGCCGGGAGACATTGCGACGCGGGCTGAGCCGGCGCGGCGTGGAGCTTTCGGCGGCACTACCCCTACTGGCCCTCAGTACCCAACCGGCGGTCGCCGCCCCCTCGCATGAAGCCCTCGTCCGGGTGGCGCTGGCGGCACACCGCCCCGCGTCCGTCTTTGTCCGGTTGCTGACCGGTTCTTCCGTTGCTTCGGTGGTGGCGTTCGGTGTCCTGATCGCCGGCGTCGTTGCGTCCGCCGCGCTGGTGTCGCCCCGATCTGGCGATCCACCGTCCACACCGCCAAAGGCGTCGGAACCGGAACCCAAAGTGGAAGCCAGAACCGACGGGTTGGTCACCCGAGACGGGTTGCCCGAAGGGGCGGTCGCGCGGATCGGCTCGCCGCGCCTGCGGCACGCGGGGGAGGTCACCGCAATGGCCTTCAGCCGTGATGGCCGGCTGTTCGCCACGGCCTCCCCCGCGAATCGGGACAAGTCGGTCCGTGTGTGGGACATGACCGACGGCAAGGAGAAGTACCGCATTCCGATCGCTGTGAACCTGGACGAAAGCGCAGAGCGTGCCCGGGCCGTATCTGTGGCGTTCGCGGCCGACGACAAGCGGCTACTGGTCCTGGACGCGGACGGGTTCCGGTCGTTCGACGCCGGCACCGGCAAGCCGGAACGGACGAACGTTCTGCGCAGGCGAACGGAGCCGAACCTATTTCCTCCACGCGAAGAGACCATCGGGGCCGGCTTTTCCCCGGACGCGAAGGTGTACGCCATTGTCCGGGGTAGCGGGGAAATGGTGCTGGGCAACACCGCCACGGGCGAAGTGACACGCACGATCGCGAAAGCGATGACCATCCCCGAGAACGTGGGGTACGCCCATGTGAACGTTCTGTTCACCCCGAACGGGACCGGAGTTTGCGTTCCGATCTTGAATGCCGCGGTTCAGATCTTCGACACAGCAACGGGAGAATCCAAGCACTCGTTGGCAAAGGAACTCGTCTCACAAGGCACCACAATCTACAGCGCCGCATTCGCGGCCGACGGGCGCACGTTCGTTGCCGACACCCTCGCACGGGCGGAGGGGGAGCGAGTTGCCGCACCTTACGCGATCGCGGTTGGGGACGTTGCGACCGGGAAAGTGGTGCGGACCATCCCACTGCCGGAGATGCCCCGTGTGCTAAGCGTGAGTCCGAACGGCAAGCTCGTGGCGGTCGGCACGCAATCGAGCGGGCCGAGCCAGATACGGGTTCTGGACTTGGCGAGCGGCAAGGAAGTGCAGTCCGTTCCGCTCACCCTCACGCCCGCCCAGGTGACGTTCTCCCCCGACTCCCGGTTGCTCGCCGGCACGTGCCACTACGAAGGAAAAGTGACCGTCTGGGATCTCGATAAAAACGCGCCGCACCCGCGATCGGCGGACGATTTTGACATATGGGCACAGTTCGACGCCCGTGGTCACGTGGTGCTGAACCCGTTCGGCCGAACACGTATGGTCGATTGGCGGAGCGGAAAGGTGGTGCAAGAACGGTCGCGGGGACCCGAACCGAGTTACCAAGTCGGCACCGCCAAGTCCGGGGACGGTAAGCTGCGCACCGAGATCGAGTTTACAAAGGGCAAGCCGCAACAGTCGCGGGCAATTTTGGTGAAGGAGTCGGCCACAGACCGAGCGGCGGCGCGACTGGAGGGCCTGACCGATTTCCCGCGGCGAATGGTGTTCGCAGACGGGAACCGCCTGCTCGTGACGGTCACCCAAGACGATGTGCTAACGGTTTGGGATGTCGGGGCCAAGAAGTCACTCTGGTCAGAGAAGTACCCCGCTCGAGCCTTCGGTTACAGCGGAATGGGCGAGCCCCATTTCGACGCCGAAAGCCGCCGGATGGCGATCGCCTGGAGGGACCAGAACGCGACCGTCGTCGACGTGTGGGAACTGCGCCGCCCTGCGCGCGTGTCGCGGGTGGAAGTTCCGAACGCGCTGCTGGCCGCAGGTATCGCCTTCTCCCCGGACGGAGCGTACATCGCGGGTGGGAACGATGCGGTCACGCTCTGGCGGGTGTCGGACGGCCGGAAGTTCCAGACCCTCGGCGGCCATGCGGCCAAGGAGGCGCTCAACGACCGCCCGAGAATATCCTGTGTGTTTTCGCCGGACAGTGGGAAACTGCTCACCGTCGACGGCACGGGAACGATCCGGTTGTGGGAGTGCGTGAGCGGGCAGTTGATCCGCACGTTCTCCGGGCACCACGGCCCGACCAGCGCTCACTTTTCACCGGACGGACGACTGATCGTCGGAGCGAGCTACGACGCCCCGGTCCTCGTCTGGGACGTGTACGGGCTGAAAGATGTGCCCGCCTTCAATGCCGAGCGAATTTGGGCCAATCTGGCGGACGCCTCACCCGCAACGGCCTTCCAGGCAGTGCGGGAGTTGTGCGCCGCCCCCAACGAGGCGATTACACTACTGAAGGAGAATTTGCCTCCTGAGTCGCTCGACGCGAACGCGATCGAAGCGCTGATTACGGGCCTCGCGTCGGAACAGTTCGTCGATCGGGAACGGTCGACAACCGAATTGGGAAAGTACGGCGAATCAATCGTTCCGCTCCTTCGGCAGGCGCACGGCGCGGCCACCGATGCAGAAAGCCGCCAGCGTCTCGCCGCGCTGCTAGGGCGAGCGGAGCGGCTCTCGCCAGCCGACCTGCGCGTTCGCCGCGCGATGGACGCCCTCGAACATCTCGACACACCCGAAGCAAAAGCGCATCTCAAAGTGCTGAGTGCCGGAACGCCCGGGTGCCTAAGAACCGTTCTCGCTCAGGACGCACTGGCGCGGATCACTGAGCGGTGAGGTCGCTGACTGGACAGGTTCGCACAGGGCTTCCGCCCTGTGCTACGGCCGGCGACCCCTCCGGGGTGCAAGACCAAGACAAAAGAGCAAAGCCAAAAAGGCAAACAGGATGCAGCACTTTTGTCTTTAAACGTGTCTTTCCGCCCCGGAGGGGCCGGCGGAAGTAGCACAGGGCGGGAGCCCCTGTGCCGCCACTGGTCCAACCAACTGTCACGGGGTGGCGTCGAGCGACACGTCGAGCTGCTGTCCGACGTAGAGCGGCACGTCCGCCCGGTCGATGACGTAAATCACCTGCAACACGCGCGTGTCTACCCGCTCGGTGTTGCCGCCCGTCAGCGACCGCTTCGGCACCACGTAGGGCTCGACGCGCACGAAGGTGAGCGGGAACTGTGTCCCGGGATCGCCGCGCGGCGCGGCCGTGCCCTTCATCCCCGGTTTGAACCGGCCGATGTCGTTCTCGTCCACGTCCACCCGCACGTTCAGCCGGCCGACGGTGCCCAGCACGATGATCGCCTGCCCCGGCGTGGTGCCCACGTACTCGCCCGGCCGCACGTTCACTTGCAGCACCTTGAACTCCACCAGATCGCCCGACGGGATCGGGTCGAGGGTGCGGTCGGCGCCCGGCTTGCGGACCCGCGGGGCCAGCACTTTGAGCCGGTCGAGTTCGGTGCGGGTCTGCTCCACCTGGGCCTGGGCCTGCGCGACCGCGGCGCGGCTGACGGCGGCGTCGAACGCCCACGCCCCGGCGCGGCTCAGCTCGAGTTCGGCCTCGGAGCGGCGCAACTGCGCCCGCGCCACGTCCACCGCCATCTGGCGGGTCTCGTAAGTCTCGTTCGAGCCGACGCCGCTGTTCAGCTCGCGCCGCGCCCGCTCGAACAACTTCGTCTTGTCGTCGAGGTTGGCTTTGGACTCCACCACCTTCGCCTCGAGCGGCGGCAGTTCTTCCTTTCGGGGCATCGCTTCGAGCTTCGCGAGCTGCGCCGCCGCGCTGTCCCGCGCGGCCCGACGCACCGCGAGTTCGGCGGTCATCTGGCGGTCGTCGAGGTCGAACAGCGGAGCCCCCGCGAGCAGCCGGTCACCCGGTCGGATGTGAACCGCCTTCACCACCCCCGGCACGTGCGTGCCGACCGCGATGTTCTCGGTCTCGGGTTCAACGATGCCGGCCCCGGCCACTTGGCGCCCGAACGGCGACCGCCCGGGATCGACCGGGGGGCTGACCGGCGCCGGCACCTGCTGGGCCTTGGTCATCGACAGGATCGCGAACGAGAACGCCACCACCGCGACCGCGGGGAGCAGGTACCGTGTGAGCATGGGCAACCCTCGAATACCGGGTGGGGGCGCGGGAGCAGCGGCACGCGCCGTTAGTGCTCCACGCCCGCACCCGCGCTGGTCCTGGTTTCGATCCGCTCGATGCGCCCGTCGGCCATCGATACGATGCGGTCACCGAAGTCGTACACGCGGCTGTCGTGGGTCACGACGATCACCGCCCGGTCGGGCTGGACGGCCACCTTCCGGATCAGTTCCATCACGGTGCGCCCGCTGGCGGCGTCGAGGGCCGCCGTCGGCTCGTCGCACACCAGCAGCCGCGGCTCGTGGACCAGCGCGCGGGCGATCGCGACCCGCTGCTGCTGGCCGCCGGAGAGCTGGTTCGGGTAGGAGTTGAGCCGGTTGCCCAGCCCTACCGCGGTGAGCAGTTCTTGGGCCTTCGCGACCGCCTTCGCGCGGTTCCAGCCGGCGATCAGCAGCGGCACGCACGCGTTCTCGGCCGCGGTCAGGGCCGGGAGCAGGTTGTACTGCTGGAACACGAACCCGATGTTGTCCCCGCGGAACCGCACCTTGCGGGCGCCGCCCATGCGGGTGAGGTTCTGGCCCAGCACCTCGGTTTCGCCCCGGGTCGCGTCGAGCAACCCCGCCACCACGGAGATGAGCGTGGTCTTCCCGCACCCGGAGGGACCGACGAGTAGGACCAGTTCGCCGTAAGGGAGTTCGAGGTCGATGTCGGCGAGCGCGAGCGTTTTCGTGTCGCCGGTCCCGAACTCCTTCGCGACCCCGTGCAAGGAAACTGCGGGGCGCGCGGCGCGGGGTGCGGAACCCGGGGCCGCCGGATGAACGACCATCGCTTCGTTTCCGACCATTTCGCCCCCGCTCTACGTTCCGAATTCCGCACCCACGTCGCACGCTTACCGGAACACCACCGCCGGTTCCAGGAACAGCACCCGCTTGAGGCTCATCGCGGCGGAGGCGCTGATGATGACCAGCACCGCGCCGGCGGTGATGACGAGAACCTGCCAGGGGAAGTGGAACGCCGGCGGGGCGTTCTTCACCGCCCGCTCGAACACGAACCCGAACAGCGCCGCCCCGCCCACGCCCAGCCCGTAGCCGATCAGGCCCACCACCAGCGCCTGGAGCATCACCATGCGCACGATCCGCACGTTGCTCACCCCCATCGCCTTCAGCGAGCCGAACTGCTTCAGGTTCTCGACCGTGAACAGGTAGAACGTCTGCCCGGCGATCGCGCACCCGACGATGAACCCCAGCGCCACCGTGATCCCGAAGTTGATCGGGATGCCGGTCCGCTTTAAGTAGTAGCCGATGGTGCTCCAGAAGAACTGGTCGTTGGTCTGGGCGCGCAGGTCACCGGTCTGCCCCTCGATCCGGGCGCACAGCTCCTCGGGGCTCACCCCGTCATCAGCCTTCGCGAGCACGAACGTGAGCGTCTTGCGCTCCTGGGGGACGTACTTCACCGCCTGCGAGTACGTGCAGTACAGGATCGGGAACGTCTGGAACGTGGGGCTGCACTTCACCAGCCCCACGATCACCGCCCGCTTGTCGTTCATCTCCAGCGTCTTGCCCGGCACGAACGGCTCGGTGCCGAACAGGTACCGCCAGCCGAACTCGTCCATGAACACCGCGTCCGGCTGGCGCAGGTCCTCGAGCTTCCCGACCAACAGTTTCCCCTGCTCCACCGCGGGCGCGCCGGTGAGGGTCGCGTCGTCCACGCCGATCAGGATCACCTGCTGGAAGTTCCCGTCCGCGAGCCGGGCGCGGCCCAGGCCCTTGTACAGCCGCACCGCCCAGCGGACCCCTTCGACCCCGCGCACCCGGTACAGCGCGTTCTCCGAGAGCGGCTTGGTGTCGTCCACGAACTGCACGTTCTTGTCCATCACCCAGACGTCCGCGCCCTGGATGTCGCGGATCTGGCTCGTCGTGTTGCGCATCAGCCCGCAAAAGATGGCGCTCTGCTGGGCCATCAGGAGCGCCGCGAACGCCACCCCGAACACGATCCCGAGGTACTTGACCCGGTCGCCCAGCAGCATCTTCAGCGCGACCCAGTTCATTGCGTCCTCCGAACACGCCCGGCCGGTGCCGGAACCGGGGTTACAGCTTCTCGACTTGCGGGCCGGCGGCGCCGACCGGCGGCGCGTGTCCCAGCGCCGCCAGCGTGAACCGGACCACGTGTTCCGCCACCGCGGCGGCATCCAGCGCCGCCACCGGCTCCTTGCCGAAAATGAGTTCCGCGACCCGGATGTTCTGGCGATAGAAGAGGCACTGTCCCATCACGCTGAACCCGGTCATCAGCAGCCGGTGCTCGTCGAGGTGCGGGAGCAGTTCCCGGAGGATGGCGAGGAGCGCGAACGCGGCCGGCTGGATGAACTCGTTGACGACCACGTGCGCCGCCCTCCCGGGGTCCGACATCTCGCGCATCATCAGCTTCATGGCCGACGGGCTGACCGGGGCGTGCATCTTGGTGACCATCGCGGTCACGAACGCCCGGAGCTTCTCGACCGCCGGCGCGTCCGGCGGGATCGCCAAGTCGTCCACCCGCCCCGCACAGACGTGCGCGCGTTTCACCGCCTCGATGTAGAGTTGCTCCTTGCCCCCGAAGTAGTAGTTGATCGCCGCGATGTTCGCGCCGGCCGCCTGACAGATCTCGCGCACGGTCGCAGCCTTGAACCCGCGCTCCGCAAACACCTCCTGCGCCGCGGCCAGCACACGCTCGTAGGCCCCGGACTCATCCGCCGGCGGTCGAGGAGTCTCGCTCATAGCAGCACAAAACAAACGCTTGTTTCAATCGCCTGCTTCAAGGATAACAAACGTTTGTTTTATGTCAACTGCTCCCCCCGAAATCACGCTGACCGAGCGTGCCACTCTCGCGCGTCGAAGTGGAGGCGGAATAAATGAGAGACCACTATGAGGGCGGATCGCTTTGGCGCGTCGGGGCAGATCACACGGTACCGCACCCGTCGCGCTGTAACCGGGCGGCCCAAAGCTACATCAATCACACCAAACGACGCCACCATCCAGGAGCAAGAGATGAACGTTCTGGTCACTGCCGGGAACACACAAACTCCGGTCGATCGGGTCCGGTGCATCACGAACATCTTTTCGGGTCGAACGGGGGCTCAGATCGCGGCGACGGCCTACGACCGCGGGCACACGGTCACGCTGCTCACCTCGCACCCCGAGGTGCTTGGAACGGTCGGCGGGACGCGCTCGCACGTCGGCCCGGACTGGACCGTCCGTAATTACCGCACGTTCGAGGACTTGGACCGACTGATGGCCGCGGAAATCACCTCCGGACGTTTCGACGTGGTCGTTCACGCCGCCGCCGTGAGCGACTTTCACGTGGCAGGCGTGTTCAGGTACCAAGAGGGCCAGTTCCAAGATGTGTCCGCCGGCAAAGTTAAAAGCTCGCACCCAGAATTGTGGCTCAAGCTGGTGCCGGCTCCCAAACTGGTTGACAAAGTTCGTGGACAGTGGGGCTTCCGGGGCCGATTGGTGAAATTCAAGTTAGAAGTTGGGGTTTCGGAGGCCGAATTGCTGGAGATAGCCGAGCGGTCCCGCGTGCAATCAGGTGCGGACCTGATGGCGGCCAACACGCTCGAGGGCATGCACGACTGGGCCTTCGTCGGTGCCGCTCCGGGCGGGTACGTCAGGACTTCCCGCGCGGAACTGGCCGTACAGATTTTGGAGCGAGTGGAAAAGAAATAGGATTGCTCGCGTGACGCGATCGATACTGTTAAAGTGGGCTGCATTCCTTGGCGCCCATCAATCCCCGTTGACAACATGATTGTCAATACGGAAGACACAATGTCGAACATCCTCGTGCTGAACGCCGGGTCGTCGAACGTCAAGTTCGCGGCGTTCCGGGCCGGCGCGGCGCTCCACGAAACCGCCCGCGGGAAGGTCGAAGGGACCGGGGCCGCGGCCGTTGTGGAGCAGTTGGAGCGGAGCGGGGCGCTGCGCGACCTCGCGGGGGTGGGCCACCGGCTGGTCCACGGCGGTCCGCGGCACACGGCCCCGGCCCTGGTGACCCCGGAGCTGATGGTCGAGCTGGAAGAGCTGAAGGCGCTCGACCCGACGCACCTGCCCGCCGAACTGGAGCTGATCGAGGCGGTCGCGGCGCGGTGCCCGGGGGTGCCGCAGGTCGCGTGCTTCGACACAGGGTTCCACCGCGACCTGCCAGCCATCGCGCGCACGCTCCCCATCCCGCGACGCTACCTGGAACAGGGGGTTCGGCGATACGGGTTCCACGGCCTCTCTTACGAGTACCTGCTTGCGGAACTGGAGCGCATCGCGGGTGCGGAAGCGGCACACGGGCGTGTCATTTTCGCACACCTCGGGTCCGGTTCGAGCCTCGCGGCGGTGCGAAACGGCACATGCGTGGACACCACGATGGGCTTTACGCCGACCGGCGGGCTCGTGATGGGAACCCGCTCCGGGGACCTCGACCCCGGCGTGCTGGTCCACCTCATGCGGTCCGAGGGGTTGGGCGCGGAGCAGATCGACGCCCTCATCAACCGGGAATCGGGGCTGCGCGGGCTGTCCGGCACGAGTTCCGACCTCCGGTTTTTGCTGGCGAACGAGGACAAGGACCCTCGCGCGGCGGAGGCGGTGGCGGTGTACTGCTACCAGGTGCGGAAGTGGATCGGGGCGATGGCGGCGGCGCTCGGCGGGCTGGATACACTGGTCTTTTCCGGCGGCATCGGCGAGAACGCGCCCGAGATCCGGGCGCGCATCTGCGCCGGCCTGAGCTTTTTCGGCGTGCAGCTTGCTACCCAGGCCAATGCCGCCGGCGCGCCGGTCGTCTCCGCCCGCATCGCACCGGTCGTCGTCCGTGTCATCCCGACGGACGAAGAGCTGACGATCGCGCGCGCGGCCCAGCGCCTGCTGCCCGCCACCCCGCCCGCCGAAGGAACCCGCGAATGGTCGACCCGATCCCGGACGCCCTGCTGACCCGGATGGACGCCTACTGGCGCGCCGCGAACTACCTGTCGGTCGGTCAGATCTACCTGCTGGACAACCCGCTGCTCCGGGAGCCGCTCCGCAAGGAGCACGTCAAGCCGCGGCTCCTGGGGCACTGGGGCACCACCCCGGGGCTGAACTTCATCTACGTCCACATGAACCGCGCCATCCGGCAGCACGACTTGAACGTGCTGTACGTGTGCGGGCCGGGGCACGGCGGGCCGGGGATCGTGGCGAACGTGTACCTCGAGGGGACGTACACCGAGGTCTACCCGCACATCACCCGGGACGCCGCGGGCCTGCAAAAGCTCTTCAAGCAGTTCAGTTTCCCGGGCGGCATCCCGAGCCACGTGGCCCCGGAAACGCCGGGGAGCATTCACGAGGGCGGCGAACTCGGCTACGCCCTGTCGCACGCCTACGGCGCGGTGTTCGACAACCCGGACCTGATCGCCGCGTGCGTGGTGGGCGACGGCGAGGCCGAAACCGGCCCGCTGGCGACCGGGTGGCACTCGAACAAGTTCCTGAACCCGGTGCGCGACGGCGCGGTGCTGCCGATTTTACACCTGAACGGGTACAAGATCGCCAACCCGTGCTTCATGGCCCGGATGCCCGAGGACGAGCTCCGCAAGCTGTTCGAGGGCTACGGCTACGCGCCGCACTTCGTCACCGGCGAGGACCCGCTCCCCACCCACCGGCTGATGGCCGCGGCGGTTGACGCGTGTGTGGCCGAGATCAAACGGATTCAGGCCGACGCCCGAGCGAATGGGTTCCGCACACGGCCGCGGTGGCCGATGATCGTTCTGCGCACCCCGAAAGGCTGGACGTGCCCCAAGGAGATCGACGGGAAGCGGTGCGAAGGGTCGTGGCGGAGCCACCAGGTGCCGATGAGCGAAGCGGGCACCGAGAGCCACCTCCGCGTGCTCGAAGGGTGGATGAAATCGTACCGCCCCGAGGAGCTGTTCGACGCCGCCGGAACCTTCAAGGCCGAACTGGCCGAGCTGGCCCCGACGGGCGCGAAGCGGATGGGCGCCAACCCGCACGCCAACGGCGGGCAACTCCTGGTCGATCTCAAGCTGCCGGACTTCCGCGACTTCGCGGTGAAGGTGACACACCCCGGCGCCGAAACCGCCGAGTCCACCCGCGTGCAGGGCAAGTACCTCCGCGATGTGATGAAGCTCAACCTGGGCGCGCAGAACTTCCGACTCTTCTCGCCCGACGAACTCGCGTCCAACCGCTGGCAGGACGTGCTCGAAGTCACCGACCGGTGCTACACGGCGGAGATCGTCCCGGGCGACGACCACCTCTCGCCCGACGGCCGCGTGCTGGAGGTGCTGAGCGAGCACCAGTGCCAGGGCTGGCTGGAGGGCTACCTGCTCACCGGGCGGCACGGGTTCTTTAGCTGCTACGAGGCGTTCATCCACATCGTGGACTCGATGTTCAACCAGCACGCCAAATGGCTAAAGGTGTGCAGCCACATTGAGTGGCGGAAGCCGGTCGCGAGCCTCAACTACCTCCTCAGCTCGCACGTGTGGCGCCAGGACCACAACGGGTTCAGCCACCAGGACCCGGGGTTCATCGACCACGTCATGAACAAGAAGGCGGAGGTGATTCGCGTCTACCTGCCGCCGGACGCGAACTGCCTGCTGAGCGTCACCGATCACTGCTTGCGGAGCCGCGACTACGTGAACGTGGTGATCGCCGGGAAGCAGCCCGGGCCGCAGTGGCTCGACATGACGTCCGCCGTGCAGCACTGCGCCGAGGGGCTGGGCGTCTGGGAGTGGGCGTCGAGCGCGGGGGCCGCCGAGCCGGACGTGGTTCTGGCGTGCTGCGGTGACGTGCCGACGCTCGAGGTGATCGCCGCGGCGGACCTGCTACGCAGACACCTGCCGGACCTGAAGGTGCGGGTGGTGAACGTGGTGGACCTGATGAAGCTCCAGCCCCCGACGGAGCACCCGCACGGGCTCAGCGACGCCGAGTTCGACCGCCTGTTCACGAAAGACAAGCCGGTCATCTTCAACTTCCACGGCTACCCGTGGCTGATCCACCGGCTGACCTACCGCCGGACGAACCACAAGAACCTCCACGTCCGCGGGTACAAGGAAGAAGGCACGACCACCACGCCGTTCGACATGTGCGTGCTCAACGAGATCGACCGGTTCAAACTGGTGCTCGACGTGATCAAGCGCACCCCCGGCCTCGCCGCGCGTGCGGGCCACGTGAAGGAGCTGATGGACGCCAAGCACCAGGCGCACCGCGCGTACGTCACCGAGCACGGGGTGGACATGCCCGAGGTGAGCGGCTGGGAGTGGGGCCAGCGCGGAAAGGTACCTAGCGGTTCGAGCGATACTGCCGCAGACAACGCATGATCCGCATGTCGTGGCCGACATCGCACGATCCGGCCGCTGCCAGTTGCCGGTAAAGGGTCCGCGCTTGTGACGCACGCGCAACGACCCGGTTCGGGTTGTGAGTGGGCTTTACGAGCGAGCCGCACTCACAACCCGAACCAAACCGAGTAACAGGAGCCAACGTGGTGTCACTCTGCACCAGAAAGCCCAACTTGTGCGGCGCGGCTGTAACGGGGGGTTACAGCGACCACGAGTTGCGACCAACAGGCGCACCGACTGGACAACTGCTACCAAGGAGCTGGCGAATCGCTACCAACTCGCTGGCCCATCGCTACCCATGAATCACGGCTCCAGGTCGCAGAAAATCTTACACCGGCCAACCGACCTCGGGACCAGCAATTGTCGCGCAAGACCTTATTGAGAAGTTATTTACGCCCGAATCGCTTCACAAAAGGCGGTCTACGTTTGGAACACAAATCCCGCATCAACCGCAAGACCGAACGCAGGAGCAATGAAAGGCGGACTTCGAGAAGTGCCGCAGGAGAAATGAGGGTGGGGAAATGCCGGGTGCGCCGGTCGCACGCCTCCTCACCGACGACGGCGGCACGACGGTGGTCAGATTGGCTTGTTCTGCTCGCGGTGCGAGATTTCCGGGATCGTCAGGAAGCCCCACCGCAGCGCTTGGTCCTGGGTGTAGTTCTTTCCGAGAGTGAGAGCGGTGACGGCTTTAGCGAATTCGTAGCCCAGGTAGAATGCGTGCGGCACGTCGAGCTTCGAGTCTGCTGCGGCCAATCGCTCGAAGACCTCGAACGGGTCGGTCCCGCGCAGGTACACGCTGCCGTTCAGCACGTGCAGTTCCCCACGCTCGGCAAAGATCCGGTAGTTGCGATCGGTCACGCGGCGGGCCAACTCTTCGAGCACCTCCGCACCCTGCTCGTACAGTTTGGGGTCGCGGAGCAGCACCAGATTCGGTTCGAGCCGCTTCGGGAGGACTTTTTCGCGGACGGCGTGGAACACCAAGCGCCGGGCGAGGTCGAACTCCTTCACCGCCGACCGCGTCCAGTTAATCACTTCCGTGGCGAGAACGCTGCGGACCCCGAGTTCCTGGCAAAACCCGGCGAGCACCACGTTCAGCCCCGCGGAGTCGGCGTCGGTCAGTTCGGTCAGGTTGCCGACGCCCATCATCATCTCGGCGTCCGGAAACCGCCGCCGCGTTTCGATGTACCGCCCCAAAGACGCTGCGAACCCGAACCCGATCGGTTCCAGAATCGGGTCGAGCCGGTGGCGGATACCGATTTCGCGGAGCGCTCCGACGGTTCGCGCGAGGCTGTCGAGGTCGTCCGGCGTGTCCGGAATCGCGACCACCTCGACATCGGGGAACTGGACGTGCCACCGCCGCGCGTGTTCGAGGTTGGTGCCGTTCACGCTCAGCACCAGCTCGGCGCCTTCGTTCAGGGCCGCGGTCACCTCGTCGGGGTTGAAGCTGTCGATGGAAACGCGAAAGCCGTCGGCCCGGAGCGCTCGCACCGCAGCGCCGACCCCGTCCCAGGTCGGCCCGGGGTCGCACCCGAGGTCGATCAGGTCGGACCCGCTGGCGCGGTAGCGCCGCGCCTCGCGGAGGATCGTTTCGAGCGGTTTGCGCGGGGCGTGGTTGATCTCGGCGAGGATCTCGATGTCGTACCGGCCGTAATCGACGGGCCGCGACTTTTTGCCGAAGAACTCCGGGAGGTCGCGCAAATCCACCGGCCCGCGCTCGGCGGGCGCGCCGGCCGCACGCGAAACCTCTTCAACTTCGCCGCGGCAGAACCCGGGCAAAATGACGCGCTGGATCTGTTCGGGCAACGGGGGAAGGTGTCGGGACACCCAGTTGGTGGTCATCAGGGCCGCGACGGTGATCGGCAGCACTGCGATGTGCGGCTCGAAGCCCGCCCGCGGCGCCAGTTCCGCCAAGGTGCGGCGGAGCGACGGCTCCGCGAGCTTCCCGGTGATGAACAGGACGCGCGTCGGGCTCATGGCGTGGGAACGGTCGAGCCGGCGTTCAGCGCCGGTTCCGGTTGTGCGGGCGGCTCCGGCGGACTCGGTTGCGGCTCCGGCGGGAACGCGAACTCCGGGTTCCGAAACACCTTCGCGCGGTCCGCGGACACCGGCCCCAGCGGCGGGTGCGGCTCGCTCTTCGGCGTGAGCGGCACCTCGTCCATGATGCTCGTGAGGAACGTCGCCTTCGCGACCAGTTCGGCGTGGACGAAATCGCCGTCGGACTGGATCGGGAACCGCTTCAGGAACGTGGTGCGGTACAGTTTGAACGCGCTGTTGATGTCCGCGAGCGGCACCCCGAACACCCAACCCACTCGGGTGCGGTACCACCACTCGCCCCACCCGTACCACGGCGGGGCGTCGTTCATCGGCAGCCCGGCGAACACGCGCCAGAACAGCTTCCACGTCCCCCCGAGCCACTTCATGACGGCTGGTCGGGGGGAGCCGGCCCGGGCCCCGCTGATGAGGTCGGGTTGCTTGCCAAAAATCTCGTCGCGCAGCTCGACCCGCTCCAACATGGGCCGGACATCACTCGGCGTGTACTGCGCGTCGGTGCCGGTGTACAGGAACAGCGGCTGGGTGGTTTCGGCCAGCGCGGTACGGAGGCAGGCGCCGAACCCGCGCCTCGTATCGTGCGCGAGCGCCCGGAAGTGCTGCACCTTGCCCGCGAGCTTTTGGAGCACCGCCGCGGTTTCGTCGGTGCTGCCGTCGTTCACGACGAGGATCTGGAACGGCCGGTTGAGCGTCCCGAGCAGTTGGCCCCACGCGGGCAGCGCCTTTTCGAGCTGCGCGGCCACGTTGTGAGCCGGGATCACGACGGTGACGCCGTCGCGCTGGGGTGCTGCGGTCTTGGCCATAGGGGGAACGCGGGTCGGTGGTGCCGGCGTCACTCCGCGGTGCGGAGGCACACCAGCGGGCGGGGCGGTCGAGCCGAAGTGAGGTCCGCCAGGGATGCAACCACCACCAGCTTGCGGCCGGTGATGCGCTCGGCGTCCGGGACCCATTCCGGCGGCATCACGACCACGCGCGGGCCGGTCGCGAGCGCCTCCTTCAGTTCACCCCACTCCACCAGAGTATGTAGCGGCGCGCCGAGATGGAAGGCAAGCAAATGCGACTCGGTCCGAAACAGCAGCACCTCCTCGGGCTTCGGAGCCGCCGACCGGACGGCCGCCGCGAACGGCCGCTTCTCCTGTCGCGCCGCCTCGGCGGGTTCGACAACGAACCACATCACCGGCCACACGCCCGCGCCGGCCGCAGTCAAAAGCACGAACGCGCCGCGTGCGAGCCGCGCCACCCGCCCACCGGTACGGGTCACGAGCCACCGTTCGGCCGCACAGCCGACCACGAGCGCCGCCCCGGGGAACGCCGGCAACAGGTAATCGGCCCGCTTGAACCGCGCGGCGGACAGCACCGCGACCATGACAACGAGCCACACCACGCCGAACCGGAACGTGCGGTCTTCGTTCCACAGGCGCGAACGCACGCCCCACACGCCCAGAGGCAAAAGCAGAAGCGTGCCGGGTGCGAACGCGAGCGCGAACCGCGGGCCGTAGTACCACCACGGGTGAGACGCAAGAGCCTCCGACTCGCCCGTGAAGCGGGCCACGTTGTGGTACCAGAAGAACACCCGAACGAACTCGCCGTCGGTCGCGTGCTCGGCCCAGACGAACCACGGCACGGCGACCGCGGCAACCGTACACACACCCAGCACCGCGAACCGCAGCGGCAGCCGGGGACGCTCACCGGGGGCGGAAACGAACCGCTCGACCACCAGGAACGCGACCGCGGTGGTTCCGATCAGCGCGAGACCGACCGGCCCTTTCAGCAGCACCGCGAACCCGGCGGCCACCGCGGACAGAAGAAACCAGCCCGGATTCCGGGCGGCCGTCGGAAAGCCGTTGCAATCCGACTTGCGTCCCGCAAGCGAGTTGGCGGCCCGCGCTTGCGTGCCTCGGTAGAAGGCGAGCAGCGACACCGCGACCGCACAGGTCAGCGGAACGTCGATGCGGGCCGTTCGCCCGATCGCGACGAAATGGTTTGCGGTCGCGAGCGTGACCGTCGCAACCACGGCGCCGGTGCCGTACCCCTCACGCCGGAGGAACCCGTACACGAGCGCCACACAACACACCGCGCTCAGCGCCGCGGGCAGCCGGGCGACCCACGGTGTCACCTCCCCGCCGTTCAGCGCACCGCAGAGTGCCATCAGCCAATAGAACGCGGGCGGCTTCTGGAGATCACGTTGACCATCGAAGAGCGTGGGCAATCCCCACTCGCCGGTGTCCAGCATCCGCTGTGCGTTCTGGGCCGCCCGCGCCTCGTGGCTGCGGACCAGATCGTGTGCGTCGAGTTGAAAAAAGAACAACACGAGGGGGAGAAATGGCCAGCACGCGCCGATCCGGGGCCAGAAAGCCCCGGGTGACCAAGCCCGCGAGCCCAAAACAGAAGCTGCCGGAAGTGCGCTCATGCGGCGTCGCGGGTCGGTTCGGACAGCGGCCGGCGCACATGCCCGGACTCACACAGCCGGCGATACGGCTCGCACCGCGTGTACAACTCCGCGTGCGTGCCGACGTCCAGCACCCGCCCCGCGTCCATCATCGCGACCCGGTCGGCCAGGTCCGGGATGGTGTGCATCTTGTGGGTGATCAGGAACGTCGTGCGGCCCCGGGCGAATTCCTTGATCGCCGCGTGGATGTCGGCCTCGCTCTGCTGGTCCACAGCGCTGGTGAACTCGTCGAGGATGAGGATCTGCGGGTCGCTGAGGATCGCGCGGGCCAGCGCGATCTTCTGGCGCTGCCCGCCGGAGAACTTCGCCCCGACCTCGCCCAGCAGCGCGTCGTACCCGCCCGGGGTCGCCAGGATGAAGCCGTGCGCGTCGGCCTTCTTGGCGGCCTCGATCACCTGTTCGCGCGTCGCCCCGCGTTTCCCGTAGGCGATGTTGGCGAACACCGTGTCGTCGAACAGTTGGGTGTCCTGTGTGACGACACCGATCAATTTGCGCAGCGACCGCAGGTGCGCGGTGCGGAGGTTGACGCCGTCGATCAGCACCGCGCCGGAGTCCGGGTCGAAGAACCGCGGCAACAGCGCGAGGAGCGTGGTCTTGCCGCACCCGTTCCCCCCGACCAACGCGATCGTTTCGCCGGCCTTCACCGTGAGCGTCACGTTGTCGAGCGTCGGTTGCTCGGCGGTCGGGTTGTAAGCGAAGCACACGTGCCGGAACTCGACCTGCTTCTGCACGCCGGTGAGTCGCGGTCCGTTCCAGTTGCCGCGCACGGTCGGCTCGCGGTCGTACAGCTCGAATATGCGTGCCGCCGCCGCTTCCGCGGACTGCATCTTCGTGTACACGCTGGACAGCTTCCGCACCGGGTCGGCGATCGCCGCCAAGAACACGTAGAACTGGATCAGCGTCTCCGGGCTGAGCGGCTGCGAGCACATGGGGATGCCCCAGATACTTGTCCCCTTCGACAGCACGAGATAGATCCCGGCCCCCAGTGCGATCGCGACCGCCAGGATCGTAAGCACCTCGATCGCCGGGTTGGTGAACGCGTCGATGTTCACCAGCCGGAGCGACTTGCGGAAAAATTCCGAGTTCGCCACCCGGAACCGCCGCCGCTCGTGCGCCTCGCGGGTGAAGCCCTTCACCACCCGGATGCCGCTGAACGCTTCGTTGAGGATCTTGTACATCGCGGACATGCGCTGGAGCGCCTTCTTGGCCGCTTTGCGCATCGCCTTGCTCACCCGCGCCAGCACGTACATCGCGAGCGGCACCACGATCACGAACGCGATCGTCAGTTGCCAGCAGATGATGCACGCGGCGATGAAGCAGGTGAGGGCCTTCAGGGGTTCGGCAACGACCCGGCCGTAAAGCACCTTCAGCCCGCCGCCCACCTGCTCGGTGTCGTTGGTGAACCGGGCCATGAGTTCGTTGGTTCCCGCCGCCGAGAGCTGGCGCACGTCCTGGCGCACCATCCGCCGGAAGAACGCGTTACGGAGATCGAAAAGGGTGCGGTGGGAAACCCACCCGACGAGCGACTCGTGGGTAAACTCGAAGCCGCCCTTCACGACCACACACACGAGCACCGCCGCGATGACGCACAGGAACGTTTGGAAAGCGTCCTGCGGCAGCTCCGAGATCACCTTGTCACGGAGCCACCGGTAGCCGGCGCACTGAGTCGCGTGATAGTTCTGAGCGTCCGTCTGATCGGCCAGGTTCTTCGACCAGCGCCGCTTGTCTTTCTCACTCTCGGGTGTGCTGGGCTGCCGGGCCAAGTTCGCCAGCGCGACGTTCAGCTTGTCCACCTCGTAGGCGCGCTCGGCCCGGAGTCGTTCTTGCTCCGCGATCTCCACATCCACCCACTGATGGAGGGTCTGCCCGCTCTTCAGCAGTTTGAGGATCGGAAACAGCGCGCCGAGGTTCACACTCCACAGCACCGCGACCACCAGCGCGCACACGATCGACGTGACCAACCGCCACCGGTACGGCCACGAGAACCACACGCTCCGCCGGAAGTTCCGCATTGCTCGCCGCTCTCCCATTGCCCCGATGGCACTTTTGATTCGAGGGGCGGCGTTATAACCTTCCCGGCCGTGCCAAACAAGCCGGCTTACCTCGCCGGCAGAGAGCCATTGTCGTCTCGCGGTCGCGCATGTGGATTCGCCGGGTACATGAACCCTCCTCAACAAGTGGAAGCGGCCGTTGCCTAAAAGTCCCCGCGCGACCGATACGACCCGTGCTGGGCGGCAACGGTTGCCGGGTCGGAACCTGCTGACCGCGTTTACAGTGCCGGTCATCCGACCCCAGATGGGTCCGATCCAAGGCCAACGGATGCAAGAGCGCCGCAACTTCCTCCCAAATTGTGATCCCGACGCGAGCCAGAGATGAGATTCCCCCTCGGGCGATGAGTCGGATTCAGACTCAAAGCCAGCAAGGCACCCACCGCACGAAACGAATCAAAATTATTGAAAATAAATAGCTTACAACTAGCTTCAGCGAATTCACAGTGCTCAATTTCGGCAACGCACACCGTCGCCTCGCAGGCGTACAATGGGCATCGTATTTTTTCCCTTCAGCGTGGCGCAAGCATCGTCCGGAGTCGCGTTACAGGGGTGCCCGGTGGTCATCGCCGGGGCCGCGAGGAGCAGAATCCATGACCCGCCCGAACGCGAATCAACCGAGCCTCGAATCGCTCACGCTGCGATTCCTCGCCACCCGTTCAGACGCCACGACGGCAGTCGAACAAGGCGAGAGCGAGGTTGAACCGCACGAAGTCGCGGCCGGGTTCCGGGTCGATCCGCGGGCGGCCTGGATCGACGCGAACAGTCACACCTTGGGTTCCCTTGGTGCCATGCCGAACGAGTGGGCCGCGCTGGTGAGTCAACCGTCGGCGGCGTTCGCAGTACCGATGGCAGCCGGTCATTTCCCGCAACGGGTAAAAGACTTACAGCCCCTGCTTACACAGTTCCGGCCGGACGAACTGCGGCCGACCGGCACAGAGTCCCCGCTTCCGGGGTTTGCCTCCCTGCGGGCGTGGGTCCAAAAGAACGCTAAGACGAATGCCCTTGTGGCCGCCGGCATCGCTCGAACGCTCGGCGATTTCGGTGTTGCTGATGACCTGCTTGCCGGTGCGGGTGGCAGCGAGAACGAAAAGGCCGCATTACTATGGCAAAGCGGCAAATGCCAAGAAGCCCTCGCCGCCTGGGACGCGATGAGTGAGTCGCCCGCGGTGTCGTTTAATCGTGGGATGGCACGGTTGTTCCTCGGCCGGTTCGCACAAGCTCGCGCGTCGCTTCAGAAGGCGATCGAAGCGATTCCGGAGACGAGTGGCTGGAACGCACTTGCCCGGTTGTACCTTGCGGTGGCCGAGATCCACGGGTAGCGGAGAACTCATCCCGAAAACGTCGCGAGCTCGCCGGCCCAACTGGGCCGGCGAGCTCGCGACGCGCCGCAACTCTGCCCCATACCTCTTGCTCTCGGTTCGCGCCACGGGTAGCCTGATGCCGCTCGCCTTCCTCCGCATCTTGGAGCTGCTAATGAAAGTTTGTCTCGTGTCGGCGGCCATCGCAATCGCCGTCGCCACCTCGACGGCGCGATCCGAAGACAATAAGCCTCCGGCCGAGTTCACGGCGCTGTTCAACGGCAAGGATTTGACGGGCTGGAAAGGGCACACCACGATGGTCGAGCGGGCCAAACAAAAGCCCGAAGACCTCGCCAAACTGCAAGCCGCCCGAACCAAAACTGCGACGGAACACTGGAAGGTTATCGACGGCGCGATTCACTGCGACGGGAAGGGCGGCGTCAGCCTCGTGACCGACAAGGACTACGGCAACTTCGAACTGATGGTGGACTGGAAAATCGAAAAGAATGGCGACAGCGGGTTATATTTACGCGGGCAGCCACAAGTTCAGATCTGGGACTCGGAAAACTCACCCGGCGCCCGGAACGAGGACAAAAACACCGGCTCCGGCGGGCTGTGGAACAACCCGCTCCCGGCCGACGCCGCGAAATCGACCGACAACATGCTGAAACTCAAGGAAGGTCAGAAAGTAGGCAAAATCCCACTCAAGAAGGCCGACAAACCCGTGGGCGAATGGAACACCTTTCACATCATTGTCCTCGGCGACGAGGTGACGGTGAACCTCAACGGCTCACTCGTAGTTCAGAAAGCAAAGCTGCTGAACTACTGGGAGCGCGGCAAACCGGTGCCTGAAAAAGGCCCCATCGAACTCCAGTTCCACGGCGACCCGCTCTGGTTCAAAAACATCTACATCAAAGAACTAAAATAAGCACGCAAAACCATCTCGCAACCATTGCAATTTAACTATCGCCCAACAATATTTTATTTTCAACAAATCGATTAATTGCTTCCAAGCACAGCGGGCGACCGCACGAATTCGCGTTGAATCCGGCTCGCCTCTTCGCCAGAGGCGATGTCACGAACTCGGGCCGATTGAACCGTTTCCGCGTTGGCGAAGGGTTTCATCCGACCCCGCCCAGCGCGGATTCTTGTTGCTTGGTTTTCCAGAGATTCGTGCTGCTGCCAGCGGCGGAAATGCACTCAGAACTAAAGGACCAACTGCGATTCCATTGGAAAAACAAGCAAACTAATGCGTGTCGGCCCTGCAGTGGCCTCGCTCGCCGTTCAGGCAGTCTCTCGTCGGTTTAGCCTGCGGCTCAGCAATCCACCACGGCTCTGATGCGCCTCGCGTGCCTATGCCGATCGTGCAGAAGTTGGATACATTTTTTGCGATTCCGCCCTGCGCCTCTTTGGTGCCGCCGGAATAACGGAACCCGGCACTGCCGTCATCCGCCACCGCTCCCCACCACGTTTGGGTGCCTCATGCCTCTCGTTCTCCTCCTCGTGGCCGTCTCGGCTGCGCCCGATCGCCCCGCCGCCCCGCCCCCGCGCCCGGCCGTGCCGCCGGGCATCGACCCGGCCCTTGCGGACTGGACCCCGCGCCCGGCCGTAGGAAAGGCGGAGCCGTGGGAACGGATGACCGACAAGGACTGGATCGACCCGCGGTTCCGCGACATGAACACGGGGCCGTTCCTGAACTGCACGATGCAGTACCCGCTCGGCAAGGGACGTGAAACGATCTACAAGGCGACCGTCGTGCGGGTCGGCGCGAAGGACGAGTTCGCGGCGGTATTCGACCGCTCCACCATGCGGGTGAGTGCCGCGTGGGCCGGCGGATATCTGAACCACAGCGACCGCCGCTTCGGCCTGCTCAACACGCCCACCCCAAAGGGCGAAATGCTGTCCGCCGACCCGGCCGGTCCCGGCTGGGCCGCCCCGAACGGCACGTGGGACGCGCCGAAGCCGTTCACCGCGCCGCTGCCGCGGGAGTGGGTGAAGTACCGCGGACTGTATGTTCACGGCTCCCGTGTGATCTTCAGTTACACGGTCAACGGTCGGGAGGTGTTTCAGACGCTCGAACCCGGCGAGACGAACGAGGGAACTCCCACTCTCGTCCGCGTGACCGAAGTGCGCCCCGGGAAGGCCGTCGTCACGCGAGGCACGCCGGGGCCGAACGGATCGCACGTGGTTACGCCGGCCGACATCACATCAGTCACACGCGAGTCGCTCCGCGGGTCACTCAAGTCAGCGGACACCACGGCCGAAAGCGCCCCGTCACGTCTGACCAAAGGCGGCCCGAAGCGCTGGGGCGATCCGATCGTCACCCAACTCGTCCGCGGTAAGCCCGCCGGGGCGTTCGCATTGGACACGCTGACCATCCCATACAAGAACCGCTTCGGCGCGCTGTTCTTCTGCACCGGCGTCGACTTCCTCAAAGACGGCCGGATCGCAATGTGTACCTGCCACGGCGACGTGTGGCTGGTCACGGTCGAGGAGAAGGAGGGTACGTGCTCCTGGCAGCGGCACGCGACCGGGCTATACCACCCGCTCGGGCTGAAGGTTGTTGACGGAAAAGTGGTCGTTCTCGAGCGCGGGCAACTCACCCGCCTCCACGACCTGAACAGCGACGGCGAGGCCGATTTCTACGAGTGCGTGAGCAACGACTGGCACACCGGGGCCGGCGAACACTCCTACGACACCTGCCTGGAAACCGACCCCGAAGGCAACTTCTACTTCTTCAAGACCGGCGACACGCACCTCCCGTCCGGCGGCACTCTGATCCGCGTGACAAAGGACGGCGCGAAAGCCGAAGTGTTCTGCACCGGGTTCCGGCACCCGATCGGGATGGGCATGTCGCCGACCGGCGTGCTGACCGGCGCGGACCAGGAAGGGAACTGGATGCCCGCCACCCGCATCGACCAGTACCGGAAAGGCGGGTTCTACGGGGACATGCGCGGGCACCACCGCACCACCCCGCCCACAACTTACGACAACCCGCTGTGCTGGCTTCCGCGCGAGGTGGACAACTCGGCCGGCGGTCAGGTCTGGGTGCCGAAGGGAGCGTTCGGGCCGCTCGCCGGGCTCCCGCTCCACCTCTCCTACGGCCGGTGCCGGCCCTACGTGCTGCTCCGGCAGGAGCTGAGCGACGGCTCGGCGCAAGGCGGGGTCGCCGGCCTCGGCATCCAGTTCCTGTCCGGGGTGTGCCGCGGGCGCTTCGGCCCCGATGGCAACCTGTACGTGTGCGGGCTCAACGGCTGGCAGACGGCGGCCCGGGCGGACGGGTGCTTGCAGCGCGTGCGGTACACCGGCCAGCCGCTCGACGTGGCGACGGGGCTGGAGGTGCGCGGGAATGTGTTGAAGCTCACGTTCGCCCGGCCCCTGGACCCGAAATCGATCGCAGTAATTGACAACTACCGCTGCGCATGGTGGAACTACCGGTGGAGTGGCGAGTACGGTTCCAAGCGCTGGAGGCCGTCCGACCCGAACGCCGAGGGCCAGGACGACGTTCCCGTTCAGAGCGCCACGCTCTCGACCGACGGGCGGACGCTGGAGCTCACCTTCACGGCCCTGAAGCCGGTGATGCAAATGCAGGTGGGGTACAACGTGAAGGCCGCGGACGGCGCCGCGGTGACCGGCTCGGTGGTCCTGACGATCAACAGCACCAACTGAAAGCGCCGGGCCGGCATACAATTCCGGTGAGTTTCAAGCTCCGAGCCCCGAGCCGCGTGTGCCGCCCGGCGATCGCACCGCCGGGCGCCGAGCGAGCCGGGGGCGGCTCGGAACTTGAAACCCGGAACTTGAAACGGCTGACCCCGGTATGCCAGCTTCACCAGACGTCCTCATCCTCGGCGGCGGCGTGATCGGCCTCACGTCCGCGTACTTCCTCGCGCGGGCGGGGGCGTCAGTCCATGTGTACGACCGTGGCGACCTCGGCCGCGAGGCGTCGTGGGCCGGCGCCGGGATCGTGCCCCCGGGGCGCCCGGACCGCGCCGCCACGCCCGCCGACCGGCTCCGCGGCATCGGCTCGGTGCGGTTCCCGGAACTATCCGCAGAACTACTTTGTCTCACGGGCATCGATAACGGCTACCGGCGCTGTGGCGCCCTGGAGTTCCTCTCCCCCGACGACACCGACGTTGTGGACATGTGGCGTGCGGAAGGGATCGCGTTCGAGCGCCTCACGATGGCAGAAGCGCGGGCACTCGAACCGCTCGGCACTGTGGAAGGGGAGCCGTACCTCCTGCCGGGGTGCGCGCAGGTGCGAAACCCGTGGCACCTCCGGGCACTGATTACCGCATGCGAACGGGCCGGCGTCACGCTCCGGCCGGGCGAAGGTGCGGACGGGTGGGAGTTCACCGACGCGCGGGTTACCGGAGTGCGGCTCTCGTCCGGCGTTGTCGCTCGGGCCGGCAACTTCCTTCTGGCTACCGGGGCCTGGAGCAAACCGCTCCTCCTGCCGCTCGGACACACGCCGCACGTTTACCCCGTGCGCGGGCAGATCGCGGCGGTCCGCGGCGCGGCCGGGTCGCGCGTCCTGATGTTGGGGAAGCGGTACATCGTTCCCCGCGGCGACGGCTTAACGCTGATTGGTTCCACGGAAGAACCCGAAGCCGGGTTCGAGAACCGCACCACGCCCGAAGGCATCGGCGGGCTGGTCGCGTTCGCCCAAGACGTGCTCCAGTTCGCGAACGGTCCCACCGTCGAGGCGAGTTGGTCCGGGCTGCGGCCCGGGTCGCCGGACGGGCTACCGTACCTGGGGCCGGTCCCCGGCGCCGACCGCGTGTTCATCGCCGCCGGTCACTTCCGCGCCGGGGTGCAGCTCTCGGTCGGCACCGCTCAAGTGGTGGCCGAACTACTGACCGGGCAACCGGCGTGTGTGGACCTGCGCCCGTTCGCCCTGGACCGCCGCCCTGGCGCGAACGCGAAGACCGCGTTCCGGAGCTGAAAGCGGTTGCGCCGAAATTAACGGAAAGAACGAATTTAAAGAGCATTCGTTCTTTCCGTCCTGTCAATCCGGTTCAACCCGTCGATCGTTCGCAACCGGCACTCTTTCCGGCCGTTCGCCCTGACATCTGCGATAATAGAGGCATGCAACCGACCGAACACCGCTCGGCCGTCGGTCAACTGGCCGACGACCTCCGCTGGCTCGAAGACCACTGCCGCCGGCAGCCCGAGCTGTCCGCGCACGCGGCCACGCTGCGGCTGGCGTCCGCGCTGACGCGCAACGTGATCGGGCCGTTCCTGGAGGGCCAGCCCCCCCGGCCGCTGCACGTTTCGGTGGTCGGCGGCGCCGGCGCGGGCAAGAGTACGGTGGTGAACTTCCTGGCGGGAGCAAAGGTCGCGGAGGCGAACCCGCAGGCCGGGTTCACGCGCCACCCGACGGCGTTCCTGCCGCCCGGCCCCGCGTTCCAGTGGCCCAGCTACCTCGGCTTCCTCGGCTCGATGCACAAGCTCTCGGAAGACAAGCCTGCGAGCGTGGACGAGGACGTGTATCAGGTGAAGCGCGTCCCGCTGCCGGCGAACGCGAAAGAGGGGTATTCGCACCCGCTGGGCGAGTTTGTGATCTGGGACTGCCCGGACATGACCACCTGGGCGGCGGAGAACTACGTCTGCCGGCTGCTGGAGATCTCGGCCCTGTCGGACGTGATCGTCTACGTGGCGTCGGACGAGCGGTACAACGACGCGGTCCCGACCGAGTTCCTGCATTTGCTCGTGAAGGCCGGTAAGGCGGTCGTCGTGGCGCTCACGAAGATGCGCCCGCAGGACGCCGACGCGTTCATCGAGCACTTCAAGCAGGAGATCCTGGGCCGGCTCCCCAAGCTCCCGAACGGCGAGACGCCCGCCGTTCCCGTGGTCGCGATCCCGCACATGAGCGTCGCGGACCGGTCCGACCCGGCTGGCGCCGGCGCGCAGTACCGCGTCCAGTTGCTGAACCAGATCCTGGTTCAGTGCGAGAGTGACGCCCTGACGCGCGCCCGAACGGTGACCAACGCCGCGAAATACCTGTCGACCGCCGGTGAAGGGCTGCTCGAAGTCGCCAAGCGCGACTTCACGGAACTGGACGCGTGGAAATCCGCGGTGCAGTCCGGTAAGGCGGCCTTTGAGGAACGCTACCGGCGCGAATTTCTGTCGGGAGAGCAGTTCCAGCGGTTCGACCGGTACCGCGAGCGGCTTACGGACCTGCTTGAGCTGCCGGCGGCCGGGCGCGTGGTCGGCGGCATCTTTTGGGGGCTTCGGGCGCCGTACCGGTGGACCCGCGACGCGATTTACGGTCTGCTCGTGCGCCCGGACGTGCTAAACCTGTCGGAAGAGTCGGTGCTTTCGGGTGCGCTGGCGGGCTGGCTGGACGCGCTGCACACCGAGGCGCTGCGCAAGGCCGGCGCCCATGCGATCTGGAAGCAGGTGTCGATCCGGTTCGAATCGGAACTCGCGCCCCAGGCCCGGGACCGGTTCGCCACCGACTTCCGGTCCTTCGAGCTGAAAGAGACGGACGACCTCGAACAGGCCGGCCGGGCACTGGTAAACGGCCTGGAGAAGAACCCGGTGCTGTTGTACTCGCTCCGGGGCGGGAAGTTGGCGGTGGACCTCGCCATCATCGGGGGCGTGGTGTATTCGACCTGGCCGCCGGGTTGGGGGCTGTTGCTCATCCCACTCGGGGTGTCGGCATCGCACCAGACGGCGGAACTCGCCACCAGGGCGGTGGCGGAAGGCGCGCGGCAGCGGGTCCGGTCGCACCGCGAGTCGCTGATGACCGCCTCCCTGAGCGCGCCACTGGCGAACTGGCTGACCGAGTGGCCCGCGACCGGGGGGACGTCGCTGGAGAAGCTCCAGCAGGTGCTCCGCCGGGTGCCGGAATCGATTCGCGCGCTGGAAGCGCGAGTCGCTACGAAGGCGTCAGCACTCACGCAGCATAAAGAAGTGCCGCCGGTGCCGGTCGCGCCTCCCGCCGGGCCGTGACCACACGGTGCGTGGCCGCAGAAAAAGTCCTCAGACGCGGTTTTAACCGGCTTCGTGCGGCAGGGAGTGGGGGATGCGGAACTCGAAACGGCTCGAATTTCAAGCGTACCGCGTTCCTTCGGAAATCCAGGCGGAGCGCGACTCGCCCGAAGAATGGGCACGACGACTGGTGCCCGCGAGGGCGCCGAGCGGGTGTTCCGCTCCCCTTTTGGGGGCACTTCGCTACCGCTGTGTTCCCGGAGCGCCGCCCGGGGTGACGGGAAGCCAGGAGCAACGAATCGCATGAGCGCGAGCGGACCCGAACAAGAAGCCCCCACCGCCACGGCCCCCGTCGCGCCCGAGATGCCGCCGCAACCGCTGCTGCGCACCCTCGCACCGCTTCTCCGCGGGCTGGAGCGGCCCGTGCGGTCGTGGCTCGACTCGCGCCGGAAGTACCCGCTCAGTATGATGCAGCGGGCCGAGCTGGAAGGGCTCGCCGACGACCTGCGGCGGCAGGCCGAAACGCTCGATGTCGAGAAGCCGCTATTGGTGGTGATGCTGATGGGGGGCACGGGTGTCGGCAAGTCGACGCTCCTCAACGCCCTCGCCGGCGGGCCGATCGCGCAGGCGTCGTTCACCCGTCCGACCACCCGCGACCCGGTGGTGTACTTCCACCACTCGGTCAAGTCGGAGCGGCTCGACCCGGCACTACGGCTGTGCCGCTTGGTCCAGCACGACCGCGCGGGGCTCGAACAGAAGGTGATCGTCGACACCCCCGACGTGGATTCCAACGACCTCAGTAACCGCGACAAGCTCGTGGCCCTGCTGCCCGTCGCGGACATCGTGCTGTACGTCGGCTCCCAGGAGAAGTACCACGACCGGATCGTGTGGGATCTGTTCAAGCAGCAGCGACAGCGCCGGGCGTTCGCGTTCGTGCTCAACAAGTGGGACCGGTGCCTCACCGGCGAGAGCGGGGTACGACCCGACGAAGACCTGCTCGCGGACCTCAAGGCCGAGGGCTTCCAGAGCCCCCTGCTCTTCCGCACCACAGCGCAGCTGTGGCTCGACGCAGCAAAGTCTCATCCCGGCAGCGGCCCCCCGCCCCGTCCCGCCGACCTCCCGGAAGGAGAACAGTTTTCGCTCCTGCGGAGCTGGCTCGAACTGGGGCTGACGAAGCTCGAGATCGAAGCCGTTAAAGCGCGTGGGGTCGGGCAACTGCTCGCGCAGGTTGTGCGCGTCGCCGAGGCGAACCGGCCGCCGGACCTCACCGCCGAGGCCGACAAGGTCAAAACCGCGTGGGAAGCGACACTCGCGGACGAGGCGGATGTACAAGCCGATGTACTGGTCGGCACGCTGGAACCGTACCAGACGGAGGTCGAGCACCACTTCAGCGTCGAGGACCAGCAGCGGTTCCGCGGGCTGATGGCGGCGTACCTGCGCGTCACCACGCGTCTCCGGTACGCCGGCAGCGGGCTACGAGACCGCATCCCGTTCGCGGGATTGAAGGGCAAGTTACTCGGCGCCAAGGTCGATACGCCGGTCGAATGGAACCTGGGCGCGTTCGTGCAGGAGTGCGCCCGCACCGCCGGGGAGCGCGTGCTCGACCAGCGCACGGCGGCGCTCATCAACCGGTTGCTCGTGGACGCCGAGTCAAAAGGGTTCGCCCTCACGCTGTTGAGCGAACCGGCGAACGCGGCGGGCCGGCTGGACTGGCGCGACAAGGTCACCCGCGCCGTGATCGACGCGCTCGCCGAAGTGGAGCGCCAGGCCACGAACCCGACGGGCTTCCGTCGGGCCTTGCGCGGCACGCTCACCGTCGCGGCGAACACGCTCCCGGAGATCGCCCTCGTGGCGACCGTCGGCACGCTGTTGTGGAACTTTTTCGTCCCCACGCCGAGCATCACCCCGGACATGTTCCAGATGTTGCTGGTGGTGCTGATCCCGCTCGTGGTAATCGTGGCGGTCCACCTGCTCATTCTGCTGCTCTTGCCGATCCGCTGGCCGACGATCCGGGCCGAGTTCCGCCGGCAGTTGGGCGACCGAATGGCAACGGAGCTGGGGCGCGCGTACCTCGCGATCCCGGGCGAGGTGGCCGGCGCCATCCGCGAAGAGCGCAAACAGGTAGACGGGCTTGTGGCCGAAACGAAAGAAGTTGAGAACTGGCTCACCGAGCGCCAACAGGCCGCACACGTGGGCGAGCTGTACGGAAAGTGACATCTCATGGCTGAAGGGAAATGGATCACGGGCCTCACGCCCGAAGTGCCGGTTGCCGAGGCGGCCGGTCGGGTTCTCGCCGAGCGCTTTAGACTAGTACGGCAGTACCTCCCGCTCGCGGCGGGCCGGGCCTGGGAAGACGCCGAATTTGTTCACCAGTTACGGGTCGGCACCCGCCGCGCCGGCGCCGCGCTTCGCGTGTTCGCTTCTGCGTTCCCGCGGAAGCACCTCAAAGCCACAAAGGAAGCCCTCCGCGCGCTGCGCCGGGCGGCTGGCGGCGCGCGCGACTGGGACGTGTTCCTCGCCGCCCTGCCCGGTTCGACGGCGTTTCGGGGTCCGGACGCAGAGCCCGCACGCGACTTCCTGCTGGGATACGCCTTCGGCGAGCGAACCGTGGCGCAAGCCCACCTCGCCGACGCCGAAGCAAGGCACGGTGCAGAGTTCCGCGCCGCGGCCGAGGCGCTGCTGACCCGCGCCCACCACACCGAAGGCGCCGACGCCCCGGCAACCATCGGTCCGCTGGCGATCGAGCAACTCGGCGAGTTGATGCGCGAGTTGACCGACGAGGCCGAAGCGAACCCGACCGAACCGGTCGACCTGCACGCCCTGCGGATCACCGCGAAGCGACTCCGGTACGCGATCGAAATCTTCGCGGCGTGCTTCCCCCCGTTCCTGAAGGACACGGTCTACCCGGCGGTCGAGCGGGTGCAAGAAGTGCTCGGCGAGGTCCAGGACGCCGCGGTCGGCCTTGACCGGCTGTCCGACATCCGGGGGCGCCTCGGCGCAGCGCTCCCCACACAGATGGCGCGCGTGAAGCCCGGGTTGAACGAGCTGGCTTCTGAGCTGCGAGCCAAGATCCCGGCGGGGCGCGAGGCGTTCGCGGCTTGGCGCCAGCAGTGGCTCGAAATGACCTCCATGTTCAAGCTCGAACTGACCGCAGCGACCATTACCGGATAGCGCTTACGGCATCACCCAATCGGTGCGCAGCCGGTACACGCGCACTTGCAGCCGGGGATGGTCTCGCCCCGTTACGGGACCGGCGCCGCCGTAGTAATTCGGTACGGTCTTCGCCGAGAGCAGATCGTCTACCGTAATGCCGCCGAGATCGTCCGCAACCCATTCCGGAGGATGCCGCACATCGAACCCTGCGTACGGCCGCGGGAACGGATCATCGGGCGGGTATTCGGGCACAACGAGGTAGTCCCCGGCACGCGCCTCCGTCTGCTGAGCGATGAGCGGCCGCATCCCGGCTCGCTCGCAGTAGTACTGAAAGCCCCAGTGTCCGACGTACCACACCTGACCCGCCGACAAAGGCTCCTCCGCTCGTGCCCGTGCAACCCGTAGCGCGGCTTCTTTGGCGCACAGCTTCTCCGGGTACGCGTCGAGGGTGTCGATCGCAGCCACCAGGAGGCCCGCCCCCGCCCCCGCCCCGACGACCCACCGAGAAGGCAAGCGGTCCGGGTGGAGCCGGCAAACGCGGCTTAAAGCGTGTGCCGCAACCAGACCCAACACAATGCTGACCCCGATGACACGCCGGGCCGCCGGGAACGGCGTTAAGCCAATTGCCGCCGCCAGTTCGATGAGCAGCCAACCGGCAAGAAACAGTGCCCCGCGGTTAACACGAACGCCCAACCCCGTTCGGACCCGGAACAGCAGCACGCCCAAACATCCCGCTCCTGCCATCAGCCAGATGAGCCCACTCAACTGCCAGTACGCCGACACGAGATTGAGATTGGGGACAACGGTACACCGGCGCGGCAGTGTGGCGAGCAAACCGAAGCCGAGGCACCACACCGCAGCCGCTCCGGTGATCCAGAGCCGTGAAATACGCAGTGCGGAGAGAGCAAGCAGGCCGCTACCAACGGCGAGACAACCCAGGTAACCGCCCAGTGGTGCGAGGAGAGCGAACTTGGACTCGACGAACGCACTCAGCCCGCCGCCGCCCGACGAGCTGGCGTGGAACGCGAAGTGTGATCGGCCGTACTTTGCGACGAGCAGCAATTCCCAGCCCGCAAATAATGCAACAGCAGCGAACACCGCGCACACGGCGGGAAGTACGCGCCGGTGTGTCATCCCGTACCACGCGATCACCGCCGGAGCCACAAACGCGCTGTACTTCGTCTGCATCGCCAGTCCGGCGACACAGCCCGCGAGTGCCGCGAGCCCCAGACCACGCTCCGCGGCACGGATGAACAGTTCAACCGACGCCAGGGCGAGCGCCAGTGCTGGCACATCGAGCATGAGGTTCAGCGCGGGCAGAACGGCGGGCGAGAGCATCAGCACCGGGAGGGCAACGCCCTCCACGCCTCTTGCGAAGCGGACCAGAAGCGCGTTCAAAGCCCATGACAGGAGCAGCACGAACGGAAAGTGCCACAACTTCAGGAGCCCGACGTGTTCACCGAACAGCGTCATCCCGGCAGCCAGCCAGTACGGCACTACGGGCGGGCACAGCACCTCCATCGCAGGTTCCGGTCGGTCCCACCAGAACAGGGTGAAGCCATAAGGGTCGGTCGGGTGAGAGCTGATGTGTCTGGCGAACAGGAGGTACGCGGTGTCGTCCACCGTCACAGGTTTCGCAACATTCGCGAGGGTGACCAGCGCGGCCAGCACAAATGGCAGGCGTCGCCCGGTGAGAGGGGCGGACGCGGAAAGTCGCTCAGCGTTCAATCACTACCCCGGTTCAGGTTCTTCGAGCCACTTCGGCTGGGTGAAGTTGTCCGCGGGTGGTAAAATACCGCCAGAAGACACTGGCCGCCACGTAGGGACTCTCGCGGTGCATGAACGCCTTCGACAAGACGACACCGCTCCCCCCCGGGCGCTGGCTGCGTACCTGCTCGGCGTCCTCGGCTTCGACGAGTTGAGCGCGCTTCAGCGCCGGCTCCGCTACGACGTTAGCGGCGATCGCGACTCCGGCGCAGTCATTCTGTGTGAAATCGAACCAGGAATCACGGTCGGGCGCGAAGGGAGCGCGGCTCACATTCGCCCCAGCGCGGAATCGCTGGCGGCTCGGCGCTGGCCGGTGCGGTGGGTCGGGCGCGGTGGTGGCGCCGTTCTGCACCAAGTTGGACAGGTGGCGTGCTTTCCGGTGCTCCCGCTCGACGCACTCAACCTGTCACCGGCCCGTTACCTCGCTGAACTACAAGCGGTCTGCCTCGACCTTTGTCGTGATTACGGCATCACAGGGACCCTCCCCCCCGAGCGTCCTGGGGTGCGTGCCAACGGCCGGCTGCTCGCCCACATCGGGATCGCCGTCCGCGATTGGGTCAGCTCTTACGGAATCGTGCTGAACGTGAACCCAGACTTGGCACCCTTCCGCGAGGTGAAGTGCGACGGTGACCCGGTACCGATGACCTCACTCCAGCGCGAGAGCCCGCTGCGGGTTCGCGTTTCCGGCGTGCGACAGAAGTTGCTCGATCTGATCGCGGCCCGGTTCGGGTTCGCGCGCGTTTCAGTGTTCCACCACCACCCCGCGGCACTCCCGCGAACCACCCGACATGCGCTCCCTCACGCTTCTTGACAAGCCCGCACCGCCGCCCCGCACCGGTCACCGGTTGCCGGAATGGCTCAAGCGCCCGCTCCCGTCCGGGAACGGGAACAACTTCACCGCGCACCTCATTGAGGACCTGCGCTTGGAGACGGTGTGCGAGAGCGCGCGGTGCCCGAACCGCCCGGAGTGCTGGTCGCGCCGCACCGCGACCTTCATGATCATGGGCAACTACTGCACCCGGACGTGCAGCTTTTGCTCAGTGCCAAAAGGCTCCCCGGAGTCCCTCGAAGCCGACGAACCGGCCCGACTCGCCGAGGCGGCCGCGCGGCTGGGCCTGAAGCACGTCGTCATCACGTCTGTGACGCGCGACGACCTACCGGACGGCGGCGCGGACCATTTCGTGCGGTGCATCCGGGCCGTGCGCGACCGGTTACCCGCCGCCGCGGTCGAGGTGCTCACGCCCGACTTCATGGGCGACCCCACCGCTATTGATGCGGTCACGGACGCGCGCCCCGAGGTGTTCAACCACAACCTCGAAACCGTACCGCGGCTCCACCGGATCGTCCGGGGCCGGGCCTTGTACGCCCGGAGCTTGGGCCTGTTGGAGCGGGTCAAACAGCGCGCACCGCAGGTCGTTACGAAAGCCGGGCTCATGCTCGGGATCGGCGAGACCCGCGACGAATTGTTCGACGTGTTCGCCGATCTGCGGTCGATCAACTGCGACGTGCTGACACTGGGCCAGTACCTCGCCCCGACAGCGAAGCACATGCCGGTCGCGCGGTTCGTACCGCCCGCGGAGTTCGACGAGATCGCGTCACTGGCCCGGCTGATCGGGTTTAAGCAGGTCGTCGCGGGACCGTACGTGCGGTCCAGTTACCACGCGGACGATATGGTGCCGCACTAGGTGAAGGGGTGCGCCTGTGACGCAACCGGACCGCACGACCATAACGCTACCCGAACTCGGTTCCGCTCGGGTCGTCTTTAGCCTGTGGCACGTCCGTGTCGGCGACCGTGTGACCGAGGGAGATCGAATCGCCGAGGTGCTGATCCCCGGCGCAACGTTCGATGTGCCGGCCCCGGCCACCGGCAGACTCGTCGAGACGTTCGCACTGCCGAACGCCCCGCTCACACCGGGCGCTGCCCTGGGAACCGTTGTCGAAGAGTAACGAGCCACCACCATGCCGCGCCCCGTGTTCCTGTCGCTCGACGGCCTCGACGGCACCGGCAAATCGACCCAGTGTCGCCTTCTGGTCGAGTGGCTCGCCGCGCAGGGCGTTCCGGTCACCGCTTGCGCCGACCCGGGTGGCACGCCGCTCGGTCAAGAACTCCGCAAGCTGCTCCTGTTCGGCCGCGATCACCGCATCGGCACGCGAACCGAAGCGCTGCTCTTCATGGCGTCCCGGGCGCAACTCGTGGAAGAGGTGATTCGGCCCGCACTGGGGCGGGGCGAAGTGGTCGTATCTGACCGGTTCCTGCTCGCGAACGTCGTTTACCAGGGGCACGCCGGCGGATTGAGCCCTGAGGAGTTGTGGCAGGTCGGGACGTTCGCCACCGGCGGTGCCGAGCGCCTCGAACCGGACCTCACGCTCGTCCTCGATCTGCCACCCGAGATTGCGGCAGTGAGGCGCAACCGCGAAGCTGATCGCATGGAAGCCCGTGGAGCTGATTACGCCGAGCGTGTGCGCGCCGGCTTCCGGTCCGAGGTCGCACGCCGGACCGAACGGTTGCGCCTCGTCGACGCGACCGCCAACGTGGATGGCGTTCAGCAGACGGTCCGCCGTGAGGTCATCGGGGTGCTCGGCGACCGGGGGTGGAACGTGAAGGAGTAAGAACCGGCATGCCTTGGGACCGCATCCGTGGGCAGGACGCACCCCGAAACACGTTCGCCGCTGCCCTCGAAGCAGGCCGGCTCGCGCACTCCTATCTGCTCGTCGGCCCGGACGGCGTGGGTAAGCGACAGTTCGCGCGTGAACTCGCGAAGGCGTTCCTGTGCGAGCATCCTCCGGCGAAGTTGACCGCGTGCGACCGCTGCCCGGCGTGCGCGCAGGTGAATGTCGGCACCCACCCTGATCTCCTCTTTTTGCGCACGCCCGAGGACAAGCACGAGCTACCGGTGGATGAGATGCGAGCGTTCTGCGCGCAAATCGCGCTGAAACCGACTCGCGGGCCGCGCAAGATCGGCATCGTCGAGGACGCCGATGATTTCAACGCATCTTCGGCCAACTCGTTTCTGAAAACGCTCGAGGAGCCGCCGCAGGGCGCTCTCTTGTTACTCATCGGTACTAGCACCGACCGGCAGTTATCGACGATCCTGTCCCGGTGCCAGATCGTGCGGTTCTCGCCACTGAGTCCGGCGGACCTGAAAGAGGTTCTCGCGGAACAGGGCATAGGTGACCCAACAAAGCTCGACCGGCTCGCCAAGCTCGGCGCCGGTAGCGTCACTCGCGCGTTGGCGCTCGACGACGATTCCATCTGGCAAGTGCGGCAAAAGCTACTCGAAGGGCTGATGTCGCCGCGCCCGCCGTTTCAGCAGCTGGCAGAAACATGGGCACGATTCAACGAAGAAGCCGGAAAAGAAACCGCCCCGCAGCGGCTCCGAACGTCACTGGTGCTTCAGTTTCTAATCGAAGCGGTTCAGAACGCACTGAAGCTGTCTCTCGGTACTGCGGTGCCCGAACTTGACGCCGCCGAAGCTCCCCTGCTAAGGGCGTTCGCAGACCGGATCGGGGCCGTCGGGTTGATGGAACTACTCGACGCGCTCGTGGAAGCCGATTTCCACGTCGAGCGCCGGGTTCAGCTCATGCTGATCGTGGAAGCGGTGGTGACGAAGTTCCCACGTGAATCGAGTCGGTAAGTCGCTTCAAGGGGCAAGCCGCTCGCGCGTCCAACTCGTTCCAGTACGAGTGAAAACGATCCGGTCATGAAGCCGGCTTCGCCGCCCCTGCCAGAACTCGATAACCGCGGGGACCACACGATAACCGCCCCAGTTCTGTGGACGCGGTGGGTCGCCGTCCGGGTACTTGGCCGTCAGCTCTGCGTGCGCCCGTTCCAGCACCTCGCGACCTGCAATGACGGCACTTTGAGGCGAAGCCCACGCGCCTAACCTGCTCCCGAGCGGGCGCTTCTTGTAGTACTCGTCCGACTCGGCCGCGGACACCATCTCGACAGTGCCTTCAACGCGAACTTGGCGCTCCAGGGGGTGCCAGAGAAAGACGAGTGCGGCGCTCGGGTTCTTTTCGAGCTCGCGTCCCTTACGGCTGTCATAGTTGGTGAAAAACGTGAACCCGCGGTCGTCGAGCGCCTTCAGAAGTACGGCACGGGCCGACGGATGTCCGCTCCCGCCGACCGTGGCCAGAATCATCGCGTTCGGATCGGTGAGGTCAGCCGCAAGCGCGTCCGCGAACCAGCGATGAAACAGCACAAACGGATCGGAGCCCGCGTCGGTCTCCGTCAGCCCTCCGGTCGAGTACTCCTTGCGCAGGTCCGCGAGTCGCAACTGTTCCTCGCTCGGCATACATGCACTCTCCAAGCCCAATCGTGTACCCGCACATTTTATTCACCCGCGCCGCTTATTGCCCGGCAAGTGCGCACTCTCGGACCACAAGTCTCATGCTCACGGGGTGCCGCCCAGACTGCGGGAGCGATAGAACACATGAACCGCACCCGTATTCGCCGCGCCCAACCTTGCCCACGGCACGCGGGCACCCTTGACCAAGGACCATCGAATGCTCGGCACGACGCTCAACCCCCAACAGTTCCTGGCCCGCGTGGCAGAAGAGCTCGGGCGGATCGATCCTAACGAGATTCAGAGGCTTTCCGATCTCGTCCACGAGCGGTACCTCGCGGGGCGATTCGTATTCGTGATCGGCAACGGCGGGAGCGGCTCGAACGCCTCCCACTTCTGCGAGGACATGGGCAAGGGTACACTGGCGCGCAAGTTTTTTGACGACGACTCCAAAAAGCGGCTGAAAGTCCTGAGCCTGACCGACAACACCCCTTACATCCTCGCATGGGGTAACGACGAGGGGTTCGACCGCGTGTTCGTTGAGCAACTCAAGAACCTCGCCTCCCCGGGTGACCTGTTGGTCGCGATCAGCGGGAGCGGCAACAGCCCGAACATCCTGCGGGCGGTCGAGTGGGCCAACAACAACGGCCTGACGACCTACGGCTGCACCGGGTTCACCGGCGGCAAGCTCCGCGGGCTGGCGCACCACGGGCTCCACGTGCCGCTGGACGACATGGGCATCGTCGAGTCGATCCACCTGACCGCATTCCACTGGGTCGTGGACGACACCTACCGGCGGATCTCCCTTCAGTAGACGGAAGTCGAGGGATCGGAAGCCGCAGACTGCTACGGCTTCCGATCCCTCGAATCACCACTGCTTCTCCATCATGGACACGATTTGAACGGCGATCTGATCCTGAATACGTTTCGAGGCGGATGCGTTGGTCTCACCCAGTTCCGGAATGAGGCGCCCCGTGGCCAGGATGCGCGCCACACCCTTGCCCAGTTCCGGCCGCTCGAGCGGCGTCCGGTCCGGCGGCACCGGCACGTTCGGATCGAACGGCACGGGTGGACCGTCGAGCTGCGGGTTCAGTCCCGGGCGTGTTGGCTTCCGCGGGTTGGACAGGATGGTTCCGTCTCGAAGGTCGCGCCAAACGACATCCACCGCGACCTGAATCTCCGCCTCACGGATCTGGTTCTGCTGGTTCAAGTTCTGAATCATCTTCTGAATCATCACGACGTTCCCCAGCAGTTCGGTGTCCGCCTTCGACGGGTCGGATGTCACTCGGAACGCGGTGGTCTTGCCGATCTCGCGGATCACGGCCTGGGTAACATCGACCTCGAACCCGCGGTACGGGGTGGTCTGGAACTCGCGGTTGTTGAACAGCGGCACGTAAACCGTGCGGATGTTCTGGTCGTACAGCGCGCCGGCGCCGACATCGTACCCGAAAATCCGAAACCCGCTCTGACACCCGCTGGTGATCGACGCGGCGGACCCACCCACCACCGCGAGGAACTGACGCCGGCTCGGGGCAACCGGCCCTGTGGGTCCAGGCGTGGGTCCGTGTTCGCTTTTTGACATATTCGATCCCGAATGGCGCGTCACAACACCGCAACGCGAAACCCCGGCCACGACCGCCAGGAGCACGACCACCACAACACCCGACACGAGTTGCACCAGGAGCCGACGACCCGCGTTCGCCATGCGAACCTCTCAGCGACAGGTCGGGCGTTCCGGCCGCGCCCGCGGGTGACGGACGCCCGACACGTCCCCGCGGTCGCAAACGTCCCGCGGCTCCGAACGCGCCGCGGGCACCCTGACTCCGCCCGCTTACTGCTGCGGGACACCCCCGCCGATCGGTTGGGGCTGTGGCGCCGGCGGTCCGCCCGCGGGGACCAGATTCGGATCGATGCGGGCGCGGTCCTTTTCGTCCAACGATTTGTTGCGGCCGAACAGCTCGTTGAACTTCGCCTGCGCGATCGCGAACGGGTCGTTACCGGGCTCCGGTCGCCCTTCCTGCATGAGCCGCACTAGGCGCTCCTTGCTCTCGGTCGCGGCTTCGGCGTACTTGGTGCCGGCGTAGCGGCGCCGCACCAGCTCGTAGTAGAACACCGCGGACCCGGGGTGACCGGTGCGCTCGTAGTACTCGGCCATCCGGAAGTCCTTCTCGGCCTGCTGCGAGCGGATCGCGAACTTGGCCCGCGTCAGCTTCTCCGCCATCGCCGGGTCGTTGGCCAGTTCCGGCACCGAACTTTCGGCGACCGACACGAGGTGGAGGGCCTCGGCACATTTGCGCCCGTCGTAGCTCGCCCCGCCGGTCGCGTTGTTCTTCGCCTGGATCGCGAACGCCATCGCCTGCGGCAGCAGCGTGCTGTCCTTGTGCAGTTCGCAGAACTGGCTGAAGTACTGGTCCGCCTCGCTGAAGTTGCCGCGGATGAAGTTCACGTACCCGCACCAGAACAGCGCCTTGTCGGCGGTCGGCCCGGTGATGTCGTGCGTGTGGACCCGCTGGAGCGCTTCGAGCGTGTACCCCTCCTGGTCAACCTGCGGCCGGGACCGGTCGAGCAGGTGCGGCCAGCTCGGCCGCCAGCGCATGACGCCCTTTTCGTCGGCACGCTGTTCCAGTTCCGCACGGAAGTCGTCGAGCCAGTAGTCGCAGATCTGGAACATCCGCGCACAGCAGTCGCGTCGGTAGGCCCCGGTCGGGAAGTCGAGGAGCACCTTGTGGTAGGTGTCCGCGGCCTCCGGGTACTGGCCGAGTTGGTAGCGGCACTCGCCCTGCATGAACCGGGCGCGTTCCGCGAGGTCCTTGGGGTTACTCTGGTTGTCGGCCAGGGTGCGGAACTCCCCGAGGGCCTGTTTGTAGTTGCCGTTCTGATACAGTTGCTCGGCGGCGGCGAGCTTCTGATCCGCCAGCGGGTCGTTGTAGCTCGAACTCAGGATGGGCTTGGCGGCGTTGCTGACCCGTTCCTTAAAGTTCCGGGCCGTGGTGCACCCAGGGGCGAGCAGCGCCAGCGCGGCGAGCAGGGCCGCGGTGCGGCCGGGTCGGAACGTCCTGTCGGCTGGCTTCCGCATCCGTGCGTTCTCCCCACAACCCCCGAACCCCGGTCTCATCGTGCGTCCACGTAGGTCAGCATTCGCGGCCGTCGGCCGAGCACACAACTCACCGCGTACCCGAGCACCTGCCGCACTTCCGCTCGCGCCCCTCCGGGCAGGGCCGCTTCGGCGCCGCGCTCGGTGAGGTCACGAATGCAGAGCAGCGCGTCCCCAGACACCATGCGGCGGTCGGCCACCGTGGGGCCACATTCCGGGCACAGCACGCCCCCCGCGAGCGGGCTGAAAAAGGCCCGCGCGGTCGGGCTGAGCCGCTCACGTCCACAGGTGGCACACGCATCGAGTCGCGGGCTATATCCCAGCTCCTGAAGCCAAACAAGTTCAAATGCCGACACGGTTGCGAGCAGCGAGCCGTTCCCCAGGCCCGCCTCTTTTCCCAGAGGAGAGATCGCCTCCACGCTTCGTATTCCGCTGACTTCCGCACCCGTTCCAACCGGCACCTCCCCTCCGGCCACTGTGTCCGCGGTTGCCCCATCATTCTCCCCCGTGTAGCAGATCTCAGTCTCGGTGCCCTTCTCTCCCGTTGGAGAGGAAACCGCCGTCCGCCCGAGGGCACGGAGGATGTGGAGCGCGGCGTCGAACAGCGCCGGGTGCGGGTCGTAGTCCTGCAGCCCCTCGGCGAGCAGTTCTGCGACGTAATAGCCGGCATACAGGGCCGGCAAGTTCTTGCGGAGCGCGGGAAACTGCTCGTTCATCCGCGCCTCCGTGAGCAGTTCCAGGCCGCTCGCCTTCCGGATGAACACCACCTCGCACACGGTCAGGAGGTCGAACGCGACATCGAAATTGGATTTGAGCCGGCGCCCGCCTTTCGCGAGCGCGCGGACCTTACCGAACTCGCGGGTAAACAGCGTGGTGATACGACTGGTCTCGCTCCAGTCGGTACCACGGGTGACGATCGCAAGCGCTTTTTCGGACTGCACAGGTCGGACTTCGTTTAAGGTCAAGGGGAGACGCCCGAGTCAGCCCCGGGCGGGGGCGTCCCGTCCCGTTCGCGGACTGCTACCGTGCCGAACCGTCGGCGCCAGAGGTATTGTTTCGCACCATTTCCGTCATCCGGGCACTTCTGGGAATCGCAACCGCTACCCAACAACGTTTTCGGCGCCGGTTTCTGTTCGCAGGGGCGAACCGCACGTGCGAGCCGAATTTGATACAAGTTCCACCACCATCGCACATTACCGCACGGCGATCGAACACCGTTGGGACCGATTTTGCCTTCGCCCAAGGACTGCACACCGCTTTCGCGGCACGTGATTCATGGGTAGCGATGCCCCAGCAAAGTAGCAGCGAATTGCCAGTTGGGCGGCAGCGGCTGTCCAGTCCTCGCCCCGTCGGCTCTCCCCTGCAAGGGATCGGTCTGTAACCCCCGTTACAGCCGCGCGACACTCGTGGGCGTCGGAGTTACCGCCGAACTTCGAGCCGTTTGTGAGTGCAACCAGGAGCAACAGAAACACCCCGTCATGCCCGCCACAAACGAAACCGGTTTTGGACCCCGGTCGCTCGGACACCTCACCGCACCAGCGCGGGCCGATCTAAAGCGATCCCACATTAAACTGATGGCACCGCAGGCACGCCACGACGTTCGGAACGAACGCCACTCGGATAGGCGGAAAACGACACAGATCCGGACGCGGCTGACGGAGGAAGAGTGCGCTGCTCGACGAGGTGAGTCCTGGTTGAGGATATTACAGTAGACCCGTGATGAAGGCTGAACGGCTACCATATACGAGACCCACCGAGACTTGACACGCGCATTTCATCGGGCCACGCGAACCGATAGTAAGCACAATCTCTCCGCGGCAGCTTGTTGTCAGAGGTTCTGGCACCATCTGCCGCACTACCACCGGCAGTAACTTGCCCGTTCCAAGCCCCCTGTCGGAGCAGCCCCTCAAAGCTGGCCGGGGATAGATGAGTGGTGGTATTCTTGATTTCACCATGCCCACACTTGAAAAAATTCAAAATTTGCCCGACGGATATTTTCACCGCCTCTGCGACGACCTCATCCGGCGGTTGCACCCAAGGTACGCCCGGCTCCGCACGCACGGTCTAAACGCAGCCGGCGAGAGCATCGTCGGGCAGCCCGACTCCTACGTCGGTGACTCGGCCACGACCTGCCGCATCGCCGTCTGTTACACGGTGCAGGAGAAGAGTTGGTGGACCAAGCTCTTGGAGGACGTGCAGAAGGCTGTCGCTGCGTCACCGAACGTCGAGGAGATCGTCGCCGCGTTGCCGTGGGATGTTGACCGCGACGGTCCGACCAAGGGAGAAAATCTCGACTGGCTGGAGAAGGCGAAGGTTGCCGCCGGGAAGGCCAGGTTATCTACCCTACACGGGCCGGAGATCGCCCGCCTCCTCGACACCGACCACCAAGACCTCCGCCACGCCCACCTCGGAATCCCGTACTCCCGCCTCACTCACCAGGCGATCCTCGCGGCGTGCCGCCATGCAACCGCCGCCGCCCTCGCCGACCTCCAGGCATACGGGCGGTACGACCCCGGCCGCTACCTCTACCGCGACGCGGACCGGGAATTGTTCCGTCTATGGCAGCGTGCCGCGCGCGGAACGAGTTCAGGGGCCGATCGCGAGGAGTCAGTCCGTCTGATTGCTCTCGTCAACGACTCCGGCTTCGGGAAGACGAGCCTGCTCTGCTCCTTCGCGGCCTCACTCTCTGCGTGTCAGCCGGTCATGTTCCTTCAGGCCCGCCACCTCTCGTTCGCCGGTGAGGACGCCCTGGTGCGAGCGGTCGTCCAGGCACTCCAGGGCGTCCTCGCCCCGGAACTCGCCCGCGGGGAGGAAGTCGAGGTCGTGTACCACCTGCGGCAGGACCGGCTCACGGTCGTCCTTGACGGTCTGGACGAAGATGGGAATGCCGTCGCCGTGCGGCGGGCCGTCCGCTACTGGCTAGACTCCCGACTCGGTTGTCGGAGCGTTCTGGTCCTGTCGTCCCGCCGGGAGTTCTGGCGTCTCGCCTACGAGCGGTCTTGGGGGCGGTGGATGGCGGGGCTGATGGCCGACGACCGGGAGGCCGTCACGCCGGGAGAGCGGACCGCGCTCACCGGTTCCGAGCCGTCCGCCGGCGTCTGCCTACCCGGACTGTTCTCGCCAATGGAGTTAGAGCGGGCCTGGGTGGCTGGCGGTCGCCTGCCAGCGGACATGTACACCCTGCCGGGAGAGGTGCGGGAGGAACTCCGTCACCCGTTCACCCTCCGGGCCTTCCTCGAACTGTCCGCCGGGGGCGGTCCTGTAGTGGCCCGGAGCCGCACCGACATCATGTCAGCCTGGCTCGATGTCCGCCTGCGGGCGGAAGAAGACGCGGCAAACCGGATCACCGCCGACGTATACCGGGTAGCCCTTGCCGAGGTCGCAAAGCGGATAGCTGCCGGGAACGCAGGCTGGGTCGCCGTCGACCAACTGGGCGGGGTGCCGCGATTCGATGCCTCGCGACCGCCGGGGAAGCCCGTTGAGCGACTCCTCCACGCGGGCATCCTGGAACCCCTGCCTGGGCACGCCGACCGCATCCGCTTCGTGTTCGAGGCGGTGCAGGATTTCTTCCTTGCGGAAAACGACGTGGCGGCTGTCGCTGGTGACCCGCAAACGGTGGCCCTGGCGCTAGCGGACGGCAGTTTCAGTGGGGTCTACATCCGCCTCGAACGGTTGGGCCGGGGCCTCACCGGCTCGCCCGTGCGAAACGAGTTCCTTGACGCCCTCGCCGACCTCGACCCGGTCCGGGCCGCAGTCGTGATGCAGGCCGATCCGGGCGCCTATGAGCCGGCCGTGCGGAAGAAAGTCGTGGCGGAGCTCAGGGAGCGACTCGGCAGCCGACACCGCGTGAGGGCCGCTTTCACGGCGAACCTGCTGGGCCACCTCGACTGCCAAGAGGCCAGGAACGCACTGCTCGAAGGTCTGCCGGCCGAGAAGTGCCCGTTCCACCTTCGCGTGTCGGGGGCCCGTGCGTTCACCCGGCTGGGGTGTGTGGATGGGGTGGCATTCGTCTACGCCTACCCGTGGTTCGGCCAGGGCGACGATCCCTACTACTTCAGCGAGGACATCCAGCGGACGCGGGCCGCCAGCCCCGCGTTCAGGTCGGCCCTGGGCGACTACGCTGCCGTGCGGCTCGCGGCTGCCAGCGGAACATCAGAGCACGTCCGGGCGGTGACGGTGCTGGCCCACCTGGGGAATGCCCGACTTGTAGAACACCTCAAAGACCGGCTGGCGACCAACGGGGCCCTCCAGGGGTACGAGAACCACGCCCTGATCGCCGTCGGGACCGAGCCGGCGGCCGCCGTCTTCACGTCCTCGCTCAGGGGTGCGGCCACCTCCCTCTCGCAACTCGGCTACGAGGACGGCGGGATGGCTCGCATGCACGTCCACTACAGCGTGTCGCCCAAGTCGGCCGACCTCCGCTACCTCATCACCCCGCCGTTCGAGGCCGCACTTGAGGCCCTGATCGGCGACGCCGACGAGGAGGTGGCGGGACTCGCCGCCGACCTGGCAGACACCAACAAGTCTCCCCGCTTGCTGCACCGATCCCTGGTCGTTAGGGCGGGGCGGCGGGGGCTTCACTCTCTCTCGACGGACCGGGTGGCCGATACCGTCGATCCGCCGACCTGGGTGTCGTGGTGGAACGCGGCGGAGTCGGACGCGATCCGCAGCATGCTCCTGACGGCCATGAGCCCGGTGCCGAGTGCGGAGACGGAGCGGATCCTGATCGAGTGCCTGGACAACCCCCAGTTCCGTTCCGCGGCGGCGGCACAACTCGGACAGATGGGCAGTCAACACGCGGCCGCACCGCTCCGCCGGCTCCTCGAAGAAGGGCTGCGTGGGTGGGACGCCCTGGAGGTGATTCGAGCTATCAGTCTGCTGGCCGACCCGGCGGCGGTGGGCGTGCTTGCCCAGATGGCTCAGGACACCTCCGGGGATCAACTGAGCATCATTACAACTGCACTTGGCGCCATCGGCACGGAAGCGTCGGAACGGGTTCTCGTTGAACTCCTCGACTCCGGGAAAGAAGCCGACTGGCTTGTGAGCGGGCTGTTCGTTCACGGCAGTCCCACCGCCGTGGCCCGCTTGGTGGCAGAGGCCCGAAAGGACGGCCGGGGGCCGAACTGGTTGGCGGAGCGGCTAAGGCAGGCCTTCAGGTGGTGGGGGTGGACCGTCGGTCGCTTCCACACGCATGTCCAGGATAGGGACTTGATCGCCTACCTGGAGGAGCAGGAACACGAGTTCAAGGGTCCGGCAAAGTGGACCCTACTCCACGCCATCGAGCCGATCGACTCTGAGAACGTGCGTCGCCTGCTCAGGAAGGTGGCTAACCGGCGCGGGACGCCTGAGGACGACGTGGTCCGGGGGGACGACGGGTTGAGGGCATCCTGGCTGGCGTCCCGCGACCTCATGAATCGTGAAGACGCGGCCGCGGTCGAACACTTCGTCACAGAGGCGATCAGCCTGGACGAGCGGCGGGCGTGGGCGGCACGAGATCTTGTAAAGCTGCCCCGCGACGTGGTCGCCACCCGCCTGCGAGAAGCTCTCACCGCCGCCGAAACCGACGAGTTGCGGGCGGTCGTGGTTCGCCTCATGGGTCATTTCGGCAACGAGGAAGATGCAGCCGCCGTCCACGGCTTCGTCGAGAGCGGTAATGATGGGCTGGCCGACGCCGCCTACGAGGCTCTGTGTCGGCTGAGAGACCCACTGCTCGTGCCCGCCGACTGGGGAGGACCGTGATTTGAGACGTAACCAGGAACTCGGTGTCTCGCAACGTTCCGAAGAGAGCATTGATACCTGTAACCTGTTATCAGGGGTACAGGTGGGGAGAAACGAAAAAGGCCGCATGACTTACATCATGCGGCCCTGAGTACACCCAAGAGGAGTCGAACCTCTAACCTTCGGTTCCGTAGACCGATGCTCTATCCAGTTGAGCTATGGGTGCTCGCCGAAGCAAATCATATGGCCCGTCCCGCCCAGCGTCAACGTTTCCCGCCTTGAACAATTTCGATCCACGACCTCAACGCGGGCCACCCGAGTTTGAAGGTTGTGCCGGTTCGCATTGTTCCCGCAATTCTGCCAGACGCGCCGTCCCCGTGCCGCACGAAGAGACGAAACCGCCGGCCCACGAATTTGACCGACCCCGGACCCGGGGCAATGATACCTTCGCTCAGGATGAATACCGCTAGGTCTGCATCCGAACAAGGAGGTTCCCCGTGAAGGTGCGTGCCCTGTTCTCTCTCGCCGTCGCGGCCGGCTTCGCCGGTCAGACGCTCGCGACTCCCCCGGCCGCTCTGCCCGCCGTGGCAGCCGTCAACCCGAACCAAACGCTCGCCGACGATGTCGCCACCCGCATCCGCTCGGGCGGCAACGCCACGGGCGCCGATGTGGCCATCGTGGCACAAGACGGCATCGTGACCCTCAGCGGTCTCGCCAAAGACGCCGCCCAGAAGGCGAAGCTCGTGGCGGACGCCAAGTCGGTCACCGGCGTCGTTGTGGTCCGTGACAACATGCGGTCGATCGCGACCGGCGTGGTGCAGGTGCAGGACCCGCCGATCGGGCTGGCCCCGGTCGCGCCCACCCCGCTCGGCCTCACCGGCGCCCCGCTGGCCCCGGCCCCCGGCCCCGTCGGGTTCAACCCGATCGTGGAACCCGCTCCGCTGGGCGTTCCGGGTCAGGCCGCCCCGGACATGCAGGCCCCGAACCTGCCGCCGTACGCGTGGCCGACCTACGCCCCTTACAACAACCTCAGCCGCGTCGCGTACCCGGAATCCTACCCCTACAACGCGTTCCCGTTCATCGGGCCGTACTACCCGTTCCCGAAGGTGCCGCTCGGCTGGCGCAAAGTGACCCTGGAATGGGACGACGGGCACTGGTACCTCGGTCGCAAGTCCGCGCCGCACGACTACTGGCGCGTGAAGTTCTGGTGAGCCACCCGCGGTTAATGTGAAGCGAGCCACGCCGGGTTCCCCCCAACTCACTGAGTTGAAGGAACCCGGCGTGACTCGCTTCGCCCGCGCTCGAACCGCCGCGGCCAACCGGCCTTTACACCCTTTCCGGCAGTGACGACAATTCCGGGTATGGACGCACGCAAAGTTCTCGGCCCGGACGGGCTCATCTCCAAGAAGTTCCCCGGGTTCGAGTCGCGCCCGCAACAGCTCGACATGGCCGAGGCCGTCGGTGAGGCGTTGGGCCGGAAGCGTCAGCTCTTGGTCGAAGCCGGAACCGGGGTCGGCAAGTCGTTCGCGTACCTTGTCCCCGCGATCCTGGCCGTCAGCGCGAAGAAGGATTTCCGCGTCGTCATCTCGACGCACACGATCGGGCTTCAAGAGCAACTGATCCGCAAAGACCTCCCCTTCCTGCAATCCGTTCTGCCCGGGGACTACCGGCCCGTACTCGTCAAGGGTCGTGGCAACTATCTGAGCCTCCGCCGGCTCCGCGTGGCGCAATCGAAAGCCAGCTCGCTCCTCGATACGCCCGGCGCCGTGGACCAGATGATCCAGATCGGCCGCTGGTCGCGCAAAACGCAGGACGGGAGCAAGTCCGACCTGCCCGTCCAACCCTACGAACCCGTGTGGGACTTGGTCCACAGCGACAGCAGCAACTGCCTGGGGCGGAAATGCCCCCATCAGGCGGACTGCTTCTACTTCCGCGCGCGGAAGACCGTGTTCGGGTCCAACATCCTGGTCGTGAACCACGCCCTGTTCTTCGCCGACCTCGCGCTGCGCCGCACCGGCGGCGGCATCCTCCCGGAGTACCACGCCGTCATCTTCGACGAGGCCCACACGCTCGAAGATGTCGCGGCCGACCACCTCGGCATCGGCCTCTCGCAGGGCGGGGTCGAGTACCTCATGAGCCAGCTCCTCGCGCCGCGCACGCAAAAGGGCATCCTCGCGACCCTCGGCGACGGCGACGCGGTCGCGCAGCTCGACGCCACCCGGCAGGCCGCGGAGAAGTTCTTCCTGTCCGTCCACCAGTGGCAACTGAACCAGCCCAAAGGCACCGGGCCGAACGCCGCCGGCGGCACCGGGCGGGTGCGCGAGCGGTGGATCGTCGAAGACACGCTGAGCACCGAACTGGGCCGGCTCGGCGACACCCTCCACGAACTGGCGAAGGGGCGCGACGCAGAAGAGGAGAAGCTCGAACTGGTCAGCCGCGGGGACCGCTTGTACGCGATGGCCAAGAGCGTCAAGGAGTGGCTCGGTCAAGAGCTCCCTGGCCAGGTCTACTGGGTCGAAACCAAACCGGGTCGGATCCCGCGGGTGGCGCTCGCCAGCGCCCCGATCGAGGTCGGACCGGCCCTGAAGGAGCAGCTTTACGACAAGGTGCCGAGCGTCGTTCTCGCGAGCGCGACGCTGTCCGCGGGCGGCGAAACCGGGTTCAAGCTGTTCCAGAAACGGCTCGGCCTCGACACCGCAAAAACGGCCCAACTGGGCAGCCCGTTCGACTACCAGAAGCAGGTCGAGCTGCACCTGTTCCGCTCCATGCCGGACCCATCGACACAGAGCGCGCGCTACGAAGACGAGGTGCTCAAGAAGATCCCCGAGTACGTGGCCCGCACGAACGGCCGCGCGTTCGTGCTGTTCACCAGTTACGGGTTCCTGAACCGGGCGGCCCAGCAGCTCATGCCGTGGTTCGTGCAGCACGGGTATACGCTGCTCGCGCAGGGGACCGGCCTCCCGGCGGCGAAGCTGCTGGACCAGTTCCGCGAGGCGAAGAAGGCCGTGCTGTTCGGGGTGGACAGCTTCTGGCAGGGGGTCGATGTGCGCGGCGAGGCGCTGTCGAACGTCATCATCACGAAGCTCCCCTTCTCGGTGCCGGACCGCCCGCTCACCGAGGCGCGGCTGGAGGCGATCCAGGCCGGCGGCGGCAACCCGTTCATGGAGTACCAAGTGCCGCAAGCGGCCATCAAACTCAAGCAGGGCTTCGGCCGGCTCATCCGGACGGCCACGGACACCGGCATCGTGGTGCTGTTCGACCCGCGCGTCATCACCAAACCCTACGGTCGCGTGTTTCTGGATGCCCTGCCCGACGCCGCCCGGTTCATCGACGGAATGCCCACCGATCCCCCGGCCACCAAACCGGCGGCCAAGCGCAAGGCACCCGCGACATGACCGACGAGCCCGCGGCAACCGGTTCGCAACCGTGAAGGTCCGAGTTGCACCCGGGCCGGCACGCTCCCTAGAGACGCGAAAGCCGTAGCTGGCAGCAGGCCGACCTCGTACACTGCCGCGAACGCATCCCTTCCGTCCTGCGGTGAAACCAGCAATGTCTGGGCTGCTGCGCCTCTGGGACACGTGGCTCGCCGAACCGATCCGCAAAGTGGAAGCGGACGCACTCGCGTACCGGCTCTCCGATCAAGGTCGCCGGATCGACTGGCGCACGCCGATCGTACTCCTCACCGCCGCCGCGTGCCTCACGGTTCAGAACTACACCGGCGGCCCGGCGGCGCTCATCGAGGTAGTAACCCTTATCGCCCGTGTCCTCAGCGGCCCCGAAGCGGCGGCGGCAGCGGAGGCGACCTTGCGCCGGTGGAGCGCCGACCCGCTTTCGACCCGCGTGTGGTGGGCCTGGGCGTCGGTCGCAACTTACGCTCTGATCCCCGTGCTCGTGCTCAAACTCGGGTTCCGCGCGCGGCTGAAAGATTACGGCCTGAAGCTCAGCGGCGTCTTTAACGCGTGGCCGCTGTACGCGGTGTTCGTGCTCGTCATGGTGCCGCTCGTCTGGTTCTGTTCCGGAGAAGAGCGGTTCCAGCAGACGTACCCGTTCATGCGGTTCCAGTCGCCCGCCGAGGTGCGCGCCGAGCTGTGGAAGTGGGAGCTTTCCTACGCGGCCCAGTTCGTGGCGCTGGAATTCTTCTTTCGCGGGTTCGTGGTCCACGGCACCAAACACCGGTTCGGTGTTTACTCGGTGTTCGTGATGACGTTCCCGTATGTGATGATCCACTTCGGCAAACCGTGGCCCGAAACGTGCGCGTCGATCGTGGCCGGCGTGGTGCTCGGCTACATGAGCTTGGCGACCCGGTCGGTGTGGCTCGGTGCGAGCCTTCACATCGCGGTCGCGTGGGGCATGGACCTCGCGTGTCTGGCGCGCCGCGGCCTGATCTGACCGCCCCGGATGCCCGTTACCGCACAACCCCGTATAGTGTACGCATGACCCAAGCGATTCGCGTGCGCGGCCTCGTGAAGACGTACCCCGCCCGGCCGCCCGTCCAGGCGGTCCGCGGGCTCGATCTCGACATCCACTCGGGCGAGTGTTTCGGCCTGCTGGGGCCGAACGGCGCCGGCAAAACGACCACACTTGAGATTATTGAAGGGCTACTCGATCCCACCGCCGGCGAGGTCGAAGTCCTCGGGCTGAAATGGGGCCAGAACGACACCGAGTTGCGGAACAAGATCGGCATCTCGCTCCAAGAGACGCGACTTTCCGACAAGCTCACGGTGCGCGAAACGGTCACGCTGTTCCGGTCATTCTACGCGGCCGGTATCACCCCCAACGAAGCCATCGGGCGGGTGTCGCTCGAAGAGAAGCAGCACGCCTACGTGGACAAGCTCTCGGGCGGGCAGCGCCAGCGGCTGGCGGTCGCGACCGCGCTGGTCGGCGACCCCGAGTTGCTGTTCCTCGACGAGCCCACAACCGGCCTCGATCCGCAGTCGCGGCGACAACTGTGGGACGTGATCCGCGCGATCAAGGGCCGCGGGCGCACGGTCGTCCTCACGACGCACTACATGGACGAGGCGGAGCGGCTCTGTGACCGCGTCGCGGTGGTCGATCACGGGCAGGTGATCGCCCTCGGAACGCCGGCCGAGCTGATCGCCCGCGTCGGCGGCGAGCACGTCATCGACCTGGACCTCGACCCGACGACGCCCACCCGCCCGAGCCACGGCGAGCTGAGCGGGCTCCCGACGGTCAACGCCGTCCGTGAAGAAGGGGACCGAATCACCCTGACCGCCGGAGAGCCGCACCGGGCGCTCCCCGCGCTACTGGACCTTCTGCGCGCGCGGGGAGCGAAACTCGCCGGGCTCACCACCCGGACCGCAACGCTGGAAGACGTGTTCGTCACGCTCACCGGCCGGCACTTGCGAGACGGGTCTTAACGTCCGAAGGTCGAACGTCGTAACGCCACAACCTTCGGACTTGGGACGGGATTATGAGTCCTCTCTGGCAACTGACGCTGGCCCGGTTCCGCGAGTTCTACCGCGAGCCGGCGGCGCTGTTCTGGGTATACGGCTTCCCACTGATCCTGGCGTTCGTGCTCGGGCTCGCGTTCAGCGAGAAGCCGGTGCCCGCGGCGAACGTGGACGTTGTCGCCGATCCGCGTCACCCTGAAGTAACCGAGAAGTTGCGGATCGGCCTCAGCTCCGATCCAGGCGTGAAAGTCGAAGTGCTCGACGACCCGGTTGCCCGCAAGCGCCTTCGCACGTCGAAAACCGACGCGGTCGTGATACCGCGGCCCGAAACGGCGTCGGGGTACGAATACCTTTTCGACGCCACCCGTTCCGAGAGTGTCCTGGCCCGAAACGCGGCCGACCGTGCGCTGCTTCGTGCGGCCCACCCGACACCGAATCCCCCGGTCGAAACCGCAACGACTGAGCCCGGCGGCCGGTACATCGACTTCCTCATTCCCGGGCTGCTCGGCATGAACCTGCTCGGCGGCGGGCTGTTCGGAGTGGGCTTCGCGGTCGGCGACCTGCGCGTCCGGAAGTTGCTCAAGCGGTTCCAGGCGACCCCGATGCGCCGTTCCGATTTCATGCTCAGCCTGATGATCAGTCGGCTCGTGTTCACACTCATCGACATCGGGCTGCTACTGGGGTTCGCGTACCTCGCCTTCGGCGTGAAGGTCCGCGGCAACCCGCTGGTGTTCGTGGGGCTGATCGCTCTCGGCGGGGCCAGCTTCGCGGGGATCGGGCTGCTACTCGGCTCACGCGCCCGCACGATGGAAACGATTGCCGGCCTCGTGAACGCCGTGATGCTTCCCATGTACGTTCTGTCGGGGGTGTTTTTCTCGTCCGCGCGCTTTCCAGAAGGGATGCAGTGGTTCGTCCAGTTGCTACCGCTCACCGCTCTGAATGATGCGCTGCGAGCGGTGATGAACGACGGCGCCGGTTGGGAAGCGCTCCCGTACCCGCTCCTCGTACTCGGCGTGTGGGGGGTACTTAGTTTCGCGCTCGCACTTCGGATTTTCCGCTGGCGGTAGCCATTCGATAAACGACACGGCCCTCGGACCGATCCGAGGGCCGTGTCATCCATATTTGATCAGTCAGCAATTCGCAGTCACAGTTCTTCACGTCGGCCTGAACTCGCCAACAAAAGCAGCCCACTCACCACCGCAATCCCGCTCACTGTCGGCGGCACCCAGATTGTCTGCTGCACTTCGCGGCTCGGTTCAGCCGTGTCGGGCCGCTCGGTTGCCCCAGAAGCCAGACCCTGCCATCCGAGCCCGAGCGCGCCCACAATGACGAGGATGATGCCTACGATGCGCACGATCTGCCCCCCAACACTATTCCTGCCGATAACCGAGGTGTGTTCCGCGAATCGAGCAGCACAGTCGGAACACACCGCCTCTTACGAGCCCTGAGTGCGACGGGCGTCGAACCGAGCGGCAAGAGTTTCCGGAGCGTCATTACTCTCGGTCTCGGTCAAATGCGAAGCGGCCTGATCGACCAGCTTCGGGACGGTCGTTTCCAGGGTCGATTTCAGCGAGGTCGAAAGAGCGTTCAGAGCCGTGTCCGCTAGCTCACGCACCTTCGCGCCGAGCGCGTTACGCACTTCGTCAAAGATGCCCGGTTGTGCGGCCCTTCCAACGGCGGCGACCGGTTGCGACGAAGTTGATGCGGGATGCGCGGCGGCCGGAATCGGCCCACTCGCCTCGGCGAACGGACTGAACGACCCGCCCGCACCACGGCGCGGAGCGATCATCGCACCGACAATGCCACCCACCAGCGCGGAAAGGCCAACCGCGACCCACGGGTGCTCGCGCACGTGGCTGGAGATGTCGAACGTGCCCTTGAGTGCGTCACTCATAGCGGCAGACGCCTGCCGAACGGTTTCAGTTACCTTCTCCGGTGCATGATTCACCAGCGACTTAACCGCTTCAACGGTGCCGGTAAGCGTGTCTGCAGCTGTCTGTACCGTACCGACCACTTGGTTCTCCAGGGCAGCAACTTTCTCGGTCAGTGCTTCACGAGTCTGAAGCATCTCGCGTTCGATCTCTTCCGGAGTTTTCTCCGGCTGGTTCACTTGGTCTGCCACGTGACATTCTCCTTGAGCGCGTTGAAGGTCTTATCCGGCAGCGGGTTGAACCGTTCGAGGAGGTTGTAGCTGATCCATCCCAGAGCCCCGCCCACGAGAAGGAACGCCAGGCTCACGAGGCCCCATGAGGCCCACATCTTGAACCCGAACTGTTCGTGCAGCAGGTACGCTAAAGCGGTAATCACGCCGAGCGTGCCCACGGTCATGCACACGACTGCGATCGCGCCGAACTCGGCGGCCCGCTTCGACCGCTTGAAGTCCTCGCGGACTTCCGACTTCAGCATGTCGGCCTGCTGCCGAAGAAGCGTTTGAGCGTCGTTAATGATGCCCGACACGAGCCCAGTTACCGTCTGTGGAGCGGGACCGGGTGGGGTGTTCGTCGCGTCGTAAGAGGAGAGCGGCGGAGCGGCTTCAGCGGTTGCCATCGGGGTGACTCCTGAAACGGGATCTGCATCCTGTCCTGAGCACGTTGCGTGCCAGGGCACGAAGCCCCATCGAGGTCTCTTTGCAACGCACAAGATGCGGAAGATGAGCGGGTTAATTGAAGCAAGCCGGAAATTGCAATTTTCAGGCCGCGCAACCCTCTTCTCACCGGTCGGCATTAACAGAGAGCACTGGACCACTAACCACAAGATCACAGCAACCCACAACGCGAAAGGGCCGACCGGAATCCTCCCGGTCGGCCCTGCGAGTCGGACTCACTTGAATCAGCTCTTCGCCGCCTGCATCACAACCTTCACCGCGTCTCGGGCGTCCGTTTTGGACTCTTCTGGATCAAGAGCGATCCCGCCCTCCCCTTCGAGCCGCGAAATATCGTCCTTGCTCTCGATCTCATGAACCGTTGGGAGGTTCTTGAAATCGCCCCGCAGTGCCCGCAAAGCGAACCGCTCCTGATCGATGTCCTGCCCCGACCGGAATCCCATTTCGCGGAACGTTGCGCCGAGCCAGGACGACCGGCCGAACAGGTACTGGAGTAAAAACACCCCGCCCAGGGCCGGCAGAATCAACCACCAGGGATTGAGTAAAGCGGTCAGGGCAAACCCGGTCACGATCATCAAACCGATAAGAACCTTGGTCGCACGCCCGGCACTCCACTCCCGGTCGAGCTGGGCAATGCGGTCGGTAATCGCCTGCGGACCCGCATCCGCCAGGCACGCCAGGCGCTGTTCCAAATTCACTTGGTTCGCGCACAGTTTGCGGGTGCCGTTGAGGATGTTCATGGTGCGTCCCCAGAAGTTATGAGCTCGTGCGGGCGAACACCAGCACGCTGTACGGGCCGATGTTGACGGCTCCGTGATCCGGCAGCCCGTCACACTCACCCGGTTCGGCGGTCACATCGGACGAAGGGTAGTTCCCGAATGTCTCGCTGTACCCCGCCCAGTCTGAGTTAATCAGCAACTTCCATGCCCCAGATTCTGGGAATCCGATCCGGAAGTTCTCCCGCGCGTCGCGGTGGAAGTTCGCAACTACAACCACCGAATCATCTTGCCCTCCGTCCATCCAGCGGTGAAAAGCAATCACTTTTGCCGTCTCATCCGCCCGAATCACCTGGATGTGTTGTCCCGTGAGCCCCTTGGTTTGCCCGCCGCGGTTAAGCCGGAGACGAACGAGGTCGCGGTACAATCGCACGATCCCGCGAAACTCGGACGACTTGTCCCAATCCAGCGGAACGGTGTCCCGGAACCACTCGCCCTCCAGAAACTCCTGCCCTTGGAACAGCATCGGAATGCCAGGGGCTGTGAACACGAGTGCCGCCGCGAGCGTGGATCGTTTTTGTGCGAACCAGTTCTTCGGATCGCCCGGAGCGATCTCGTGGACCACTCGCGCCTTCCCGTTCGCGACCTCGTCGTGACTCTCGCTGTAGATGACTCGCTGAAACGCGTCACCGTTGTAACGGTGCGCCAACGCATGGGCGATCGCGCCCATTGACCGGTGATCGTCCTCGGCCGCGATAACGGCCTCGCGTATCGGGTGAACGAACTGATCGTCCCACTGCGCGCCGTAACCCGCGCCGCCCTCCCCCACCGGCTTCGTCATCCACTCGCTGTGCTGGAGGTCCTCGGCGATGGTCAGGGTGTTGGGGTGCTTCTCACGAATCTCACCGTTAATCCATTGGAGCAGGCTCCAGCCGTCCGGCAGGTTCGGCTCGCCGTCGGCGCGGACGCTCCGAATGTAGAGCGTCATGTCCATGCGCAGCCCATCGATGTGGTAGTCCTCAACCCACATCATCGCGTTGTCCCGGATGAACTGCCGCACTTCGGGGCGCCCGTAGTCGGGTCGGGTGTCCCCCCACGGCGTCTCCCTCCGCCAGTCCTGGTAGAAGTAGATGCCGCCGCCGCCGTTCTCGCTCCACCCGTCGAACTGCCACAAGTCGAGGTCGGACGGGCCGAAGTGGTTGTACACCACATCGAGAATGACGGCGAAGCCGTTCCGGTGCGCTTCCCGGACGAACTCTTTAAACTTCTTTGGCCCGCCGTAAGCGCCTTCCACCGCGAACATGTGGGCCGGGTTGTAGCCCCACGACCGGTCGCCCGCGAACTCCGCCACCGGCATCACCTGGATGCAGTTTACGCCGAGCTTTTTGAGGTGGTCGAAGCGGTGGACCACGGTCTCAAACGTCGCGGGCCGCGGGTCGTCGGGGTTCGGGTCGTTGAACGTGCCGACGTGCAGTTCGTAAATGACCCACTCGTTCCAGGCCGGCGTCTTGTGGAACTCCTCGCCCCAGTCGAAGTTAGGGTCGTGAACGACGGCATTGCCAACGGAGTTGGTCACCTCGCGGGCGTAGGGATCGATCTTAGACAGCTCGCCCGCGGGCGTCTGTAAAGAGTATCGGTACTCCGCGCCGATCTTCGCCCCCGGCACGTCGCAGTACCAGTAACCCTCCGCGTTCTCGCGGGTCATCGGGTTCTTGGACTTATCCCAGTCGTTAAATGTGCCGATCACGGCGACGCTCTCGGCGTGTGGTGCCCACACCCGGAACGCGACCCCGTTCGCGTGCGGAATCGCACCCATGCCCGCGTGGATTGCGGGGGCCGAGGCCGAGTGTCGACCGTGTTTGATTTCTGCCGCGGGGTACGGGCGAACGCGGGAAACGGGCTTCGTGGGCTTCATAGCAGGCATCAGACGGAACTCCTTGATGAAATCGGCGAGCCCCATCGGTGCTCGCCGCGTTAAACCGAACTTTTCACAGACGCTCATTGGCTCGCCAGGGACGGAAGCCCTGGCGCACTCGCCGCACGCGGCTCGACCAGCGCGCCGTCGGGGGTACGAACGCCGGACCCGAACCGCTGCGCGTACACGAACGTTAACTCGGCCCCAAACAGGAGAATCATGGTGGAGTAGTAAACCCACACCAGCAGCACTACGAACGCCCCTGCCGCGCCGTAGGTCGAGCCGACCGCGGCTTGTCCCAGGTACAACCCGATTAGATACCGACCGACGGAGAACAAAAGTGCAGTGACCGCGGCCCCGATTCCCACGTCGTGCCAGGACAGCGTCGTCTCCGGGAGCCACTTGAAAATCATGGCGAACAGCGCTGCCGTGAGAACGAAGTTAAACACGAAGTTGACGACCTGGGCGAGTGCATCCATTCCGGGTAGCCATCCGGATACACGGCTGTTAATGCCGGCCAGGATGGCGGTCACTACCAACGAGGTGAGCAGCAGAAACGCTGCGCCACATACGAGCGAGAAGGAGAGCAGTCGGTCCTTCACGATACTCAGAATGCCGCCCTCCACCTCGTGTCCGGGAACCTTCCAGATCGTGTTGAGCGCGCTCTGCATGTCCGAAAACACACCTGAAGCCCCGAAGAGGAGTACGCCGCCAGCAACAATCGCGGCCACGATGCCATCCGACTTTGACGAGCTTTTAACAATCAACTGTTCGACGAAACTCGCAGCCTCGACGCCAATCGTGTCACGAAATTGCGCAACAATCTCGCCTCGCGCCGCCTCTGGACCGTAGGCGAGCCCGGCAATGGCGACGACAGCTAGCAACAGCGGCGACAGTGACAGTGTGGTGTAATACGCGAGTGCAGCGCTGAGTCGCATGGCCTTGTCGTCGATGAACTTCGTTGCGGAATCTTTCAACAACGCCCATACGTCGTGCGGCTTCATTTTCATTGCCATCGCCTCGTGGTTACGTCGCACAAAGCAAGACACGTGCCGAAAGTCGGCACACAAAATACAGCGACCCACCCGTGAATCGGGTGGGTCGCTGGAGACGGGACTAGTTATGCCGTCAAACGACATCTCGAGTGGACCGAGTCCCCATGATTAGGGACACGACGAACATCACCAGGAAGACGAAGAACAGAATCTTGGCGGCAACCATCGAGGTTCCGGCCACGTCGGTGAAGCCGAACAGAGCGGAGATCAACGCGATAACCAGGAACATGAGCGCCCAGCGGAGCATGGCACACCCTCCGAAAGAGAATCGTTGGAATCGTTATGGTGATCCGCCGCTCGGTTCACGGTGCGGCAGGTTGACACGAGCATCAGGCTGAGGCAGCCTTTTTTGCCGAAGTTTTACTCCGGCAGTTGTTTGGTCCGATCCGCGTTGCCGCGGTGAGTGGTAGGAAAGCAGAGAGCGTGCCAATTCGCAATCGGAACGCGTGGATCGATGCCGCTGGTCATATTGAACCGTCCGTAACGGTTTTAAGCCTCTTGAGCACGTCCGCCGCACGTCGTTGCGAAACCGATCAATCTGCAACCTGCGATGGAGCGCAGCCAAGTTCCCATTCACCAATCGGAAGCGTGCTTACTTACGCAGTACCGCCCTGGAGCGATGCTCTTTGGCCCCAACTCGAACCACAGTGACGCTGCGGAACGCCTTGTGCTCTCTACTGACTTGTTTCGGTCTCACCCTGGCGGCGCCCGAGCCAACGCGTACCTCTGGAGAACGTTACAGTGGCAAGAAATGCGGTCCCCACTCAAGGGCGTAACGCGAACAAAACACCGCCCTCACAGCGTTCAAATCCGGCTGAAGCTTCTGACGCCGTTTCTCTTCAACCGGCTCAACCATCTACGGAGCCGTCAGCGGTGGACGATGAGAAAGTTCGTGCGCTGGCCTACTCCTTGTGGGAGCGAGCGGGTCGCCCAGCGGGTGACGGGGGCGAGTTCTGGCTCCGAGCCGAACAAGAACTGACGCAACGCGGTTCGTGATGTTGCGGTAATAAAAACGCGGCGGCCCGCTCGAAGTTCCGAGCGGGCCGTCGCACTGGGTAAACACCATCACTGTTCAACTGCCCTTCATCACGATCGCCGCGTTCAGTATCGCCGCGAATGTCACCCAAAGCCAGTACGGTATCAGTAGCAGGCCGGCGACGCGAGATACGAGAAAGAACTCTGCCACCGTCACACCGACGAGAACCCAGAGCAAGCACACGTCGAGGAATCCGAGCAGCGGGCTGTGCAGTCCGAAGAAGCAAACGCTCCAAGCCAAGTTCAACGCCAGTTGAGCCCCGAAGGCACCAAGCGGGCAGCAAATATCATCAGACGCCCGAGACACCCACACGATTGACGCCGCAACAGCCATCAGCGCGTACATTACCGTCCAAACGGGACCGAATACCCAGTTCGGCGGGGTCCAGTCGGGCTTTGGGAGGTGCTCATACCAAGGGCCAACGTTCGGTGCGGTAATCGCACCGCCGACTGCGGCGACTAACGTTGTGGCCGTCACAATGACCGCCACTCCCATCAACCCTGGCGTGACGTTCGGTTCTTGAAAGCGTACTCGCCCCGTGAGAGCAGCCATGATGGAAGTCCTTTCGGGCGCGGGGATTCCAATAAAAAGGCCGCCGGCACCAAGGCGCCGGCGGCCAGTGAACGCCGATCAGCACGCGCCACCGAGCAGCCGATTCAACTCGTCCACGTGTTTTCTCACCTCGGGCAACAGTTCTCCGTTGATGAGCCGGTACCCGTCCGGTGGGATGTCCTCGTGGTTCACGGCGTCTTCGTACACTGCAATGGCGTATTCCTCGCACTGACGCAGTGCCGCCAGCACCGACGCACATCCCACGGCTTTCGCGCCCGGCGCGGCCGTCGCGCTAAAAGCAGGCCACAGCCCTGGGCTCTGGGACGGCACAGCACTCATGAGGACCACGCACTCGCGCAGTTCGCGCTCGGCACGCCGGTGCCCGTCACGGATCTTCTGGAGTTCAATGATTGCCGTCGGGTCCTCGATCAGGCCGATCGCGTGCGTGTACGTCTCGACCGCCGACAGTTCGTGCCGGAGCAGCGCGTTCATCACCTCGGTGCCACTCGCCAGCGCTTCGTGGGTTTCGGCGTTCAGCATGGTGTAACTCCTTTGGCAAAAACACCCGCAGACGGTTGAAGCCTGCGGGCGGGCGAACGGCCATCTGCACTTACTTGTTCTCGGTCACGGTCACGGAAAACGATTGGCTGGTGGGCGTCCCGCCGCCGTCCGGTGTCCCGACAATCTTGATGTCGTGCTTGCCAATCGGAGCGTCCTTGTCCGGCGTCACGGTAATGGTAAACTTGGTGTCCCCGTCGCCCGCCTTGATGGCGTCCTTGCTCAGTTTGACCGTCAGCTTCTCCGGCTTGCCTTCCACGGACAGCTTCACGTCTTTCTTGAAATCGGACCCACGTTCGATGCTGGCGTCGTAGCTTTCAGTGTTGCCCTGCTTCACGTCTTTAGCGGTGGGAAGCGACAACTTGAAACTCGCGTTCGTGTTCGGCGTCCCGCCCTCGGGGCTCTTGTTACAACCGAACGCGAAAGCCACCAGAGCTGCGGTTGCGAGGTAAGTGATCCGCATTACGTTCCTTTCAGATTCGATCGCTCCACCCGACGGCAGTGTCGGGTTACGTCTCTACTACGCAACCGCTGTGCCAGACCAGTCCACACTACGGCATGGGTATTGCTTAGTGGTGAATTGTTCTCGAAGAGGCGTACTGCCTCGGCTTCAAGACGAAACATTTCGGAGTTACGGCAATGCCCATTCTCTCGCACCCCGCGTTTGGGCCGAAAACGGCACTCGGGTACGTCACCGGTGGCGCACTTTTGTGCGTTTGGACAGTCGTGTGGTACTTCACCCGTGGACAAGACCGTCCGCTCGATCATACTGACTGGTTCTGGCTTGCAGGATTATTCCTGACCGGCAGCACGTTCATCTTCCTGGGTCTGATCTTGGGGCCACTCGGACGCGCAGCGCGACAAGCAGAACTTCCACCGCCCGGAGCCCTAAGTGCGGAAGCGGCTATCCAACAAACTGCCGCAGCACATGCCCCGGCGATGCCGGCTGCTGTTCAGCCAAGCCCGCTTCCCGCGCAAGCGATGCCAGTTGCTCCGGTTGCGCCAACGCCAGTCGCCCAGGTCCGCTAAAACACCGCCACAATCCCACTCTCCGGACCGCTCCCAACTTTTGGGAGCGTTTTTTTACGCCCTGTGCTTTCCGCAACTTCGGCCAAGCGAACCTCAAAATCCCGATGCTAATGAAGACCGAAACGCATACCCCGCCTGTTATGGGGTGAAGCAGAACCCTGCCGATAACCAACCATTGAGTCACGAAAAGCCTTGGAAAGTAGCACGTTCCGAGCTAAGGAGACTGTGGAAAGTGCGGCTCCACTCCATCTCAGGCACACTTTTGCGCAAGCGATTCGCCTTTTAGACTGATGATTCCCTACCGTCGCGAGGTGTAATAACCCTTTCCGCACTCACCTGCGTGCCCAATCGAAGCACAGGGTCAACCGAACAGAACCGCTGCTGGAGACTGGGAACTGGTTCCCGGGATTTGACGTGTATCAACTGCTCACGAGCCCCATCCGCATTGAAGAACAAAATCGATCGGCAAGAACCGTCAAAATAGTCAGAGCAACTTCGATCACATCTCAAATACCGGTCGTCTGGGGCGACCGGTTGGGAGAAATCCCAAGTGGGCCGCTCTGCAATTAGCGGCTTAACGCCGGCTGCGGATCGGATACCAGCGTGGCAAGTGGCACGGCACTCCTCTTCGCAGAGATGATTCGGCGAATGCGCTTTGATAGGCCTGGTTCACCTGCCGATCGCAGTTGGCCGGCTCGCTCGTGCAAACGCCGAGCAGTTTCCGGCGCCCAACTCGGGTCTGCAACGCGATCTGCGTTCAACACCGCGTTGAGTTCATCGAGACGGTTAATAACAGTTCCGCCATAGTCGTAGATCAGTTCGCACAGAGCCAGCGCGGCGAGCACCGTTTCTTGACCGTAGCGTGCGATCCGCAACGCGGCGCCCTCGTTATGTGGCCTCATCCGCTCGGCGTAAACGGCGTGGGCATAAATCGCGCGACATTCCCGCGTAAAGTCCGCGTTGAGCAGTTCGAGCAGATCGTTCTTCGTGACGACCGACGGGGCATACTTAGAACGACGGACGGTGGGCTGCGTTTTCATCGGATCGGGCCTCCGGTTCTGGGCGTCCCATTTTTCGCAAAGCATGTGCCGGAAATCACTTACCGAAACGGAGCCGGCCCCGGGAACCTGAGTTCCCGGGGCCGGCTCCAACGATCTGACTGTGCTGTCGAACAGGGGCGTGTGCGATGATTTTCCCGTCGGCCACAGTTCGGCACAATTAGAGAACCCGAGCCGTGCGGCCGATGAGCAGTCCGACACCGAAGCCAATGAGCAGAGCGGGTAACGGGTGCTTGCGGACGAGGGATGTCACTTCGCGTCCGAAATCACCCACGGAATCACTCGCCGTATCGTACGCGTTCTCGACGGCGTTACGCGCATCGCTGGCGTAGTGACGTGCCCGATCGCCAGCCGTCTCAAGAGCGCCCCGAGCGTCGCCCGCCCACTCTTGAACCTTGTCGCGGGCTTGGCCCGCGAACTCGCCGGCACGGTCTACCAGATGTTGAGCGTTGTCCTTAACGCGATCGGCGATGTTGCCGCCTTCGTTCTTCGTGTTCTGCGCTGCGTTGGCCGCTTTGTCAGTGGCGTTCTTCGCCGCGTCGGCCGCGTTATCGATGCCAGTCTTCACGCGATCTTTGAGATCCGCCATTATCGTGCCTCTGAGGGGTTCTTAAGTCCGGGCGGAACCAACTCCTCCCGATGACGCCTGAATGCTATGCACCTGCCGTGCCAACCAGATCCCGCCGGACCAGGGGACGGTGTTCATTGGCGCCGGCCGTTTCAAGCGTCGGGGACAAGTCCGCGAGCCGCTTGCGGCTGTCCGCCAGCGTGCGGTCGATTCCGTCGATGTTCTTAATCGCCTCGCTACGGTTATCCTGTTCCGCCGTGTCTGCACCCCAGCGACCGAGCAACAGCTTCACCTCCGGGAACCGCTGCCGCAGTCGGGTGAGTACGTACCGGGCGTGCGTGACCCCGCCCGGGGGCAGTGTAGCGATCAACACAACTGCCGGGCGGAACTCGTCAACCTGCGTAATCAGTTCGGAAGCGAGCGTTTCGTCGCCCACGATTTTCACTTCCCATCGCGAGGGGTCGAGGGTCAGCGCGAACACCTCCGCGGCCACGTGCTCGGCTTCGTCCCGAGCGGGAGCGATTAGCAGTCGCACACGCGATTCCGCCGGGTGTTCTGTAACCGGCCGGAGTTCGGCCACTTCTTCGGCGATCTCACGAGCCGCCGTGGCGACGTAGTGCAGATCGGACTTATCCAGGTCGCCCTCGTGGTGGTCGCGGCGGGCCAAACAGAGCGCCGGCACCACGACCGAATCGAGCGCGAACTCGGCTCCATGTCCTTCAGCGGCTTCGAGCGCCACGTCTGCCGCCTCGTCCTGGTCGTGAGCGGTGAGCCGCTGGTAGAACGCTACCCGTGGTTCTAGCGCCGGCTGGTCGCCCAACAGCACTTCAAAGAACTCGAACTGCTTCACGTGTCGCCCGAGCACCAGCAGGCACACCGTCAACGGCCCGGACAGGATCAGACCGATCGGCCCCCACATAAACGCCCAGAACGCGGCCGAAACGAGCTGCGCCACCTCAGACAGTCCCATGCTCTGGCCGTACAGTTTCGGCTCGATGAGGTTGTTGCAGAACGCCTCGAGGCCCAGGAACAGCACCAGTACCGCGACCGGTTGCCCCCAACCGCCGCCCCACTCCGGCGCGGTCGCGACGGAGAACAGTAGCGGCGGGATGAGCCCGACCCACGTACCGATGTACGGCACGTAGCGCATGAGGGTCGCGATGAAGCCCCACAGGATCGAGTACTTCACACCCAGCGCGAACAGAGAAATCGTGATGATGGCGCCGAACGCGGTGTTCACCATCAGCTGACTGAGCAGATACTTGCTGATGCGCTGCGAAGCGTCGTCTACAGCCTTCGTGGTGGTGGTGATCTTCCCCGCGCCAAGGAGCCGGATCATCCGGTTCCGCAGGTCCTCACGTTTGAGCAGCATGAACACGGTGAGTATAAACGTGAATGCCGCTTGGCCGAGTATCTCGGCGGCCGGGCTGAGCATCCCGCTCCACTGAGCCGCCATCGACGGCGACGCTTGCTCCACTACCACGGCATTCGTGCTCGAGACCGGTTTCGCCGATGCGAACACGTCTTCGACATCGTCAACGAGCTTCCCGAACTTGCTCTCGCCGCTGCCCGCGATCCACTGCTTAACTGAGGTCAATTTTTGCGTGATCGATTCGCGCTTCTCGGCCGATGTCTCGGCTACCCGAGTTATCTGTTGCGCGATGATGGTACCGATACCTAACCCGGTGAGGCCGAGCAGCCCGACCGTCAGGATCACCGCCGCGGGCCGCCCGACCCCGCGGCGCTGAAGACGATTCACCACAGGCGACAGCACGAATGCAAAGAAGACGGCGAGCGTGACCGGGATGAAGATCGATCGCGCCCAGAACAGTACGGCCACCAGGGCCGCGCCGACCACGGTCGCGGCCAGCGCCACCAGCGCGCGCTGCCAATCCGAAGCAGCCATGAGCGGAGCTCCTACAGACATAACGGGTAGACACGCTCACCCGTCACGCAACCGCGATGCCGCGGAGCGCAGCAAACTGTTGCCGCTTGTCGAGAAAAGAAATGCGCTGGTAACGTCAATCGGCCGTTGCCGAGTTCGATGACACAAGCTTCGGCCGCGTCGTTGTGGGGTTCAGAGGCTGAATTCGCAGCCTTTTACGCCGTTCGAGTCACAGGCAGGTGTATGGTGAAGGTCGCCCCTGTGCCCGGCCCGTCGCTCTGTGCAGTCACCGTGCCGCCGTGCATTTCCACCAAGCGGCGCACGAGCGCCAAGCCGATCCCCAGGCCCGACTGCGAACGGCTCAGCGTGCGATCTACTTGCGTGAAAAGCCCGAAGAGTTGAGGTAGCACCGACGCGGCAATGCCGACGCCGGTATCCCGGATCGTGATCGTAACGCGCCCCGGGTGCGGAGCAACCGATACGTACACCCGGCCGCCAGGTTCGGTGAACTTCGTCGCGTTGTTCAGCACGTTGCAGAGCACCTGGGTTAATCGCACACGGTCCCCGGTGAGCACCACTGGTTCTGCGGGCACGCTCAGCACCAGTTCCAGGTTCGCGGCTTCGAGTTGGGAACGGCTCATGTCCACAGCCGACTCAATGAGCTCCTGAATGGTGAGACGTTCGGGCGCCAGCCGCAACTTCCCGGTCGTAATGCGGGACACGTCGAGCAGGTCCTCAACGAGGCGCTTGAGTTGCGCGACCTGGCGCTCCATGCGCTCGCGCTGGCGCCGGACTGTGTCTCCGGAATCGTTCGCGAGCCGGAGGATTTCCAGTGCGTTAAGAATGGGCGTGAGCGGGTTCCTGAGTTCGTGGGCCAGAAGCGCCAGGAACTCGTCCTTACGCCGGTCCGCTTCGCGGAGCGCCTCGTTCACCCGGGCCAGTTCATCGGTGCGCTCGCGCACCTTTCGTTCCAGTTCCGCCGCAGCTCGCGACTGCACCAGCGCGTACCGAATGGCCCGGTCGAGCAGAGCGGAGGTCAGGCCCGCCTTTTCGAGGTAGTCATCTGCCCCGGCATCGAGGGCCTCGAAATCCGTCTGAGAATGGGCCTGCCCGGTGAGGAGAATGACCGGTGCCGCGCGCCCCCGCGCCCGGGACTCGCGTAACAGCTCGATGCCGGTACGGGCACCGAGACGGAAGTCCAGCAGGTACGCGTCGTGCGTGCCGGTGCAGATCGCCTCCAACCCCTCGGCGTAATGCGGCGTCCAGTCGAGCGCGTACGGCCGCCCGGGCACGTCCCCGAGCCGCTCTTCCGTGAGGAACCGGTCGTCCTCGTCGTCGTCGATCAGCAACACCCGGATCGGACCGGACGAGAGATCAAGTTTGCGTTCCGTGCCCATCGGGTGGCAGCTCCACAATTTCCAGCCAGTACTTTCCGAGTGTTCGCACCACCTCCACCAGTCGCTCGAAGGTGACCGGTTTGGTGATGTACGACGCGGCCGACAGGTCGTAACTCCGGAGCACGTCCTCTTCGGCCTTGGAGGTGGTCATGACGACCACGCGGATGGTCCGCAGGCGCGGGTCGGCCTTGATCTCCTGAAGGGCCTCGCGCCCGTCCTTGCGCGGCATGTTCAGGTCGAGCAGGATCAGCCCCGGGAGCGGGGCGGCGCCCGCGCCGGCGTACTTGCCGCGCTGGTTCAGATAGTCGAGAAGCTCCTCGCCGTCCTCCACAAACCGCAAATCGTTGGCCAAATGGTTCTCTTCAAACGCCTCCTGTGTCAACTGGCGATCGTCCGGATCGTCATCGGCCATGAGAATCGTAATCGGTTTCGTCCGATTGGACATGTTTATCGTTTGCCTCAAGCGAGTTAGCGTGGGTCGCGGGGAGGGTCACCACGAACGTGGCCCCTTCGCCCGGTAAGCCGTGCGCCTCAATGGCCCCGCCGTGCCGCTCGACGATCTTGCGGCAGATGGCGAGGCCGACCCCGGTGCCCTCGTACTCGTCACGGCCGTGGAGCCGCTGGAACACCCCGAAGATCCGGTCCCGGTACTTGTCGTCGAACCCGATCCCGTTGTCCCGCACGGTGATGCGGCACACAGACACCGGCTCGGCGCCTTCGCCTTCCGGCGGGACTTGGGTCGCGAGTTCGCCGGCGATTTGCACCACCGGTGGGACACCCGGTCGCTGGAATTTTACCGCGTTGGCAATAAGGTTTTGGAACAACTGCCGCATTTGCGTCGGGTCGGCGTCCACAGCGGGTAACGGACCCACCTGAACCGTCCCGTTCGCATGACCGATCCGCACGTCGAGATCGGAAATGACTTCGGCCACCAACTGCCGCAGGTCCAGCCGCCGGAACGGCCGCTGCTGAGTCGTGACCCGCGAGAACTGGAGCAAGTCGTCGATCAGGCGCCGCATCCGCGCCGCGGCCACCTGGATCCGGTCGAGGTATTCCTTCCCCTTGTCACTAAGCTCGGCACGGCACTTGGTCACGAGCCGGTCGCCGAACGCCTGAATCTTCCGCAGGGGCTCCTGAAGGTCGTGCGACGCGACGTAGGCGAACTTCTCCAGTTCGCCGTTGCTGCGCTCCAGCTCCACCGCCACGGCCCGCGCATGGTCCTCGGCCGCCTGCCGCACCTCAATCTCTTCGGTCAAGGCGACGTTGGCCAGCTCGAGGGCCAGGGTGCGCTCGCGCACCATCGCTTCAAGGGTCTCGGTCTGGCGCTTTTGGTCGTCGATGTCGGTGAGCGTGCCCACCCACTCCTTGACGCTGCCGTGCTGATCGCGCAGCGGCAGAGCGTTCGAGAGGAACCAGCGGTACGCGCCGTCGTCGGCGCGGCGGAGCCGGAACTCCGACGAATACCCCCCTGCCCCCCGGGCCACCGCAAGTTGCCACCCGACGCGCACCCGGTCCGCGTCCTCGGGGTGAAGGAGGTTCCCGCCCCATCCGGACTCCCGTCCCGCTTCCAGTTCCACCCCGGTGTAATCCGTCCACCGGCGGTTGAAGAACGTGACCTCGCCCTTCGGCTCGGCGGTCCACACGATCTGCGGGACCGTCTCGGTGAGCGTCCGGAACCGCTCCTCGCTCGCGCGGAGGGTTTGCTCCAGCTCGCGCTGAGCGGACACGTCGGTGTTGGTGCCGAACCAGCGGGTGATGTTCCCGACTTGGTCGCGGATCGGCCGCGCGCGGCTCAGGAACCAGCGGAACGTGCCGTCGCGCCCGCGGAGCGGGAACGTGTCCTCCCACTGCTCGCCGGCGGCCAGCGCGGCCCTCCACCGCTCCAGAACGCGCGGCAACTCGTCCGGGTGCTGGACCGCCTGCCAGCCCCAGCCCTTCATTTCCTCGAGGGTCGTGCCGGTGTAATCGTACCAGCGCTGGTTGTACCAGAAGATGTGCCCCTCCGCGTCGGTCATCCACGCGAGCTGCGGGATCGACTCGGCCATCTGGCGGAACAGCTCCTCGCTCTCGCGGGTCCGCTCTTCGGCCCGGCGCTGCTCGGTAATGTCTCGTGACACCCCGAGCAGGCGGTCGGGCTTGCCGTCCGCGCCCGGCAGCGGGGCCACCGACACGTCCCAGTACTTGGGCGTCCCTTTCGCGGTCGGGCAGAACCCCTGGAACCGCCCCACCTGCCCGTCACGCGCGGCGGCCACGGCCGCGCCGATGACCTCCCGGTTGGCCACCGGCCACATCTCCGCCCAGGGGTTGCCGCGGAGCGACTCGAAGTCGTCGAGTTCCATCAACTGGCACCCGGCTTCGTTCATCTCCAGCACGCGCCCGTCCAGGTCGAACACCTTCAGGCAGTCGGGGCTGTTCTCGAACACGCTGCGGCGGAACGCCTCGCTCTGGCGCACCCGCTCGACGGCGGTCTTCTGGTCGTCGATGTCGGCCATCGAACCGATCCACTGGTCCACGGTCCCGTCCGGGTGGCGGAGCGGGACGGCGACGCTCTGGAACCACCGGTACACGCCGGTCGCGGCGTGGCGGAGCCGGAACTCCTGGAAAAAGCGATCGGACCCGCCCGGCGCGACCTGGACGACCGTGTCGCGCCAGGCCGTATACACTCGATCGCGGTCGTCGGGGTGCAGCGCGTCGGTCCAGTCGCTCACGCCTCCCGGCTCCTCCGGCAGTGCGGCGTACTCGCTCCAGCGGCGGTTAAAGTAGGTCATCGCGCCGCTGGCGTCCGCGTTCCACACGATGTGCGGGACCGCCTCGGTCAGCGTCCGGTACCGTTCCTCGTTGCGCCGCAACGCCTCGGTGGCGATCCGCTCATCGTGTATATCGGTGCATGTGCCGTACCACCGGACGATGCGGCCGTCGGCGTCCCGCTGGGGCAGCGCGCGGCCCAGGAACCAGCGGTACCCGCCGTCGGCGCCGCGGAACCGGTACTCGATCTCGTACTCCGAACCGGTGTCGGTGGACTGCTCCCAGCGGGCGGCCGCGCGCGCCCGGTCGTCGGGGTGCAGCGGCCCGGACCAGCCGCCCCCAAGGCTCTGCTCCTCGGTCAGCCCGGTGTAATCGTACCAGCGCTGGTTGTAGTACTCGTGGTACCCGTCCGGGCGGGTCACCCAGATGATGTGCGGAACCGCCTGGGCCAGGGTCCGGAACCGGGCTTCGCTGTCCCGCACCGCCTCGACCGCCTTGCGGCGGTCGATGAACTGGGCGAGGTTCGCGGCGATCGGCCCGAGGTCGGTCACCAGCCCTTCGGACAGTTTGGTGCGGGAGTAGACCCCGAGCACCCCGAACACGCGCCCCTCGACCACGAGCGGGTGCCCGGCGAACGACCGGACGCCCTCGCGCGCGGCCCATTCCGGATCGCTGGTGAGCGGGTCGTGGGGCACGTCGTCGGTCAGGTACGGGCGGCCGCTCGCGGCGATGCGACCGATCTTCGTCTCGCCGACCCGCACCCGGTCGTGCGGCCCCTGCTCCGGGGCGAAGGCGCCGGCGCTGGCCTGGAGGTCGAGCCACCGCCCGGACTCGTCGAGGGTCCAAACGCGGGCGAGCGCGGCCCCGAGGGTCCGCGCCAGGGTCTCCGCGCACCCCTGGAGCGCGGAGCGGGTCTCCCCAGCGCCCGCCAGCCCGGCGGCCACCTCCGCCCGCAGCGCGATCGCGCGGGCGCGTTCCGCCAAATCGTCCGCGGCCCGCTTCTGCTCGGTGACGTCGCGGGTGAAGCACCGGGCGTGAACGAACGCGCCGTTCTCCACCAGCGCCGTTGCGGAAATCAGCACGTCACGAACCGTGCCGTCCTTGCACCGCAGCCGCGCCGGGTGGTTCGTGAGCCGCTCCCCGCGGAGCAGCCGGGCGTGCAGCTCGCGCCCCGCGCCGGGGTCCTCGTAAAACGCCTCGGCTTTGTGCCCCACGAACTCGGTGCGGTCGTACCCGAGCATCTCCAGTTCGGCCCGGTTGGCGCGGACGATCGCCCCGGCTCCGTCCACCCAGTGGAGCCCGACGTTCGCGTTCTCGAAGAAGTCGGTGAGGTTCCGCTCGCTGCGCCGCAGTTCCTGCTCGGCCCGCCGCCGCTCGGTGATCTCGTGTACCACAACACCGGCCCCGAGGGCGGGACCGCCGGGCAACCGCACCGGGAACGCCGTTACGTGGAACGCCTGATACGCGCCGGTGATCGGGTGGCGAACGTCGACGGTGTCGGAGTACGACTCCGCGGCGCCCGTCGCGACCGCCCGGTACCGTTCGACCCGTTCGGCCGGGATCTGGGGAACTACCTCCATGACGGTGCGGCCGAGGTGCTCGCTCAACGGCTTGCCGTTGGCGCGGGCGATGAAGCTGTTGACCCGCTCGTACCGCAGTTCGGGGTCCAAAAACACGATCCCGACGTTCGCGTTCTCGATGAACGCGTCGAGCCGGGCCAGCGCCTCGTCGGCGCGGGCCTGAGCCGCCACGAGGTCGGACTCGCGCTGCCGCAGCGCCGCCTCGACCACGCGGCGCCGGGCCACCTCCGACTCGAGCTCCTCTTGGCGCCCGAGCGCGACCCCCAGCGCGGCCCGCGCGCGGCGCTGGGCGACCCTGTGCGACTCGCCCAGCGCCGCGCACGCCACCCCGCAGAAAAAGAACAGCGCCAGGGCCATCTGGTTCCCCAGCCCCGTCACGTAGAGGCGGTTCCGCGGCTCGACGAAGAAGAACGAGAACCCGACCAGCGAGACCAGGAGCGTTACGAGCGCCGGCTGGAACCCGTACCGCCAGCTCACGTACACCACGCCCAGGAGCGGCACCACGAGCGCGTGCTCCTGTTTGAGGACGGCGTCCCCGGCCGCGCGAACCAGGACCGCCAGCACCGCCACTAGCAGCGCGACGATGTACGCCCGCCCGGAGGTCCCGCGGGCCTCGCCGGTGATCGGCAGGTGCGTCTTCGTATCGGTCCCGGTCCGGACAGCCTTGCTCGCCTCGGCAACGGCCGGCATCACCCGCGGGATGACCCGAATGAGCGCGACCACAGTCGCCCACGACACAACCGCCGTGACGCCCTTCATCAGCCCCGAAAACCGGTAGATCGGGAACTGAAAGATGAGGGCGTCGATCAGGTGGGTGGTGCCGCACGCCAGGATGAACAGCGCGAACAGCAGGAACAGCCGCGGGAACGGCAGGTCGCGGCGCCGGGTAAAGTACAGCAGCACCAGTGGGATCGAAACGTATGCGAGCCAGATGAAGAGGTCGCTGGTCGCGTGCAAAAAGATCAGTTCGTCGTTCCATGCGGTCCCGCAGTGGGCGCGGGGCGTGAACCCGGTCGGATCGAAGAGACTGGTCAGAACGTCCAGCATGAACTGGGCCTGGTGGGGAGGAACGATTCGCGTGCCACACAACAACCCGCTCGGGATACAATAGACCCTGAGCCAATACCGTAGGAACTCAGCGCATGGTTAACGAGCCAGAACCTGCACCTTCCGTGCCAGCGCCCGCCCCGGTCCAACGGGTTCTCGTCGTCGAAGACCTGGAGGACACCCGCACGTCCCTCCAGGAGCTGCTCCAGATGAGCCTCAAGCTGGAGGTTGATACCGCCGAGGACGGCGCCGCCGGCCTCGCCATGCTACGCGCCAAGCCGTACAGTTTAGTGATCACCGACCTGCGCATGCCCCGGGTCGGTGGGATGAAGCTGATTGAAACCATTCAGGCGGAGAAGATCCCGGTCACGGTGATCGTCACCACCGGCAACGGCAACATCAAGGACGCCGTCGAAGCGATGCGGATGGGGGTCTACGACTTCCTCACCAAGCCGCCGGACCCGCAGCACCTTCAGATCATCGTGCAGCGTGCCCTCCGGGACCGCGCGCTTCAGGACGAGGTTGCGGCTCTGCGGCGCGAGCTGGGCGAGCGGCACGCGTTCCAGAACGTACTCAGTCGCAGCCCGAAGATGGTCGATTTGTTCGAGCTGATCGGCCACGTCGCGGGCACCGCTTCAACGGTCCTCATCCGCGGCGAAACCGGGACCGGCAAGGAGCAGATCGCCCGCGCCATCCACCAGGCGTCGGCAAACTACCGGACCGGCGAGTTCGTCGCGGTCAACTGCGGCGCGCTGAACGAGAACCTGCTGGAGAGCGAACTGTTCGGACACGAGAAGGGCTCGTACACCGGTGCGGACCGCAAACGCATCGGCCGGTTCGAGCTGGCCCACAAGGGCACGTTGTTCCTCGACGAGATCGGCGACGTGCCGATGTCAATGCAGGTCAAGCTGTTGCGGGTGCTCCAGGAGCGGCGGTTCGAGCGGGTCGGCGGGGCCGAGCCGATCGAGATCGATGTTCGGGTGGTGGCCGCCACCCACCAGGACATGGAAAAGCTGGTCAAGGACGGGAAGTTCCGCGAAGACCTGTATTACCGGCTGAACGTGGTGCGGATCGACATCCCGCCGCTGCGCGAGCGCACCGAGGACATCCCGGTTCTGGTGTCGCACTTCTGCCAGAAGTTCGTCCGCGTCGGCCAGAAGCCGCCGACGATCAGCCCCGAGGCACTGGACCTGCTCACCAAGTGCCCATGGCCAGGTAACGTGCGGCAGCTCGAGAACGCGATCGAGCGCGCGTGCGTGACGGCGCGCGACGGGGTGATTCGCACGAAGGATTTACCGCCCGAAGTGGGGCGCCGGCCCGAAAGCAGCGCCGCCGGCAAGCACCCGTTCCATGTGGACCTGAACCGCAAACTACCGGATCAGCTCTCGGAACTCACGGCCGCGTTCGAGGAGCGGTACATTCGCCGCGCACTGAAGCGCTCCCGGGGGCACGTCGGCAAGTGCGCCAAGATCACTGGGCTGTCGCGCCGCAGCATCACGGACAAGATCGCGCAATACAAGATCGATAAAGAGCAGTTCAAGGGCGAGGAGTAGGAAACCCGTCAACGTCTGCACGTGCTTTCGGTCCGGTATGCACCGAAGGCACGAGCGTTGGTCACTTCTGGGGCGCCTTCTCCTGCGCGGCCTTCAGGGCCTCGACGGCGGCAGTGAGTTCGCGCTGGACGGCTTCCAGGCGAGCGAGCGCCTCGACGTACACCGCCTCCACCCGCTCGATTTCGACTTGACCCGCACCGCTCTTTTCGAGCCGCTCCCGGAGCCGTGCTGTGGCCTCCTTCAGCAGCGCAGCCGCGCGCTCCTGCGCCTGGAGGGCCGCCACCTTTACAGCCAAGCTCTCGCGAGTCCCCCGTTCCCCCACTTTCTTCGGCAGTGGGAGCGGTTCGAGTTCCTTTGTCGGCATGGCCTTCGGCGGCTCTGCCGGCATCTTCACTGGCAGCTTTACGCTTGGGGCCGGTCGCTGACCAAAAAGCGTCCCGCGCTCGTCATCAAGGTCCGGTAACACCTCGCCTCCGTCGATGGTGACACGCGGCCAGAACATTTCCGGCTTGAGCGTCGTCGGAAGCAGAAGCACGCTCCCATCGAACAGCAGCGCCGGGGTGCGTTCCCAGCCCTTCTCTCCCAGCGCCGGAACCGTTCCCCCGAACGGGAGGTCGTCCGGCTTCGTCCACACCACCCCCTTACCAGCCTCGACCACCGCGAGCGTATTCGACGTCCCGTCCGGGATAGCGGCGAGCGACCACCCTTGTTTCTCGCCGTCTCTGAGCCACGGCCGCCCGGCAATCCCCTTCAAGGGAGCCGCGTTCTCGCGCTGCACAAAACCTTGGTAAAACGTCTCGCCGTGCGCGTGTTCGCGGTCCGGTGCCTGGAACACCTTCGGCATCTTCTCGATGAGCTTCTTGTTGTTCTCACTGTCCCACGGTTCGTCCAGTTTGAACTGTCGGTACAGCGCGTCCTGCTCCAGGTACGGGAGCAGTTGCACCCGCCAACTCAAAAGCAACTCGCCCTTCGGTCCGTACACATTGGTTGGCAACCGGAGGTTGGAGCCGTGGTAGTTGTGAAGTGCCAAGCCGATTAGCTTCAGGTTGTGCATCCGCTGTTCGGCCGCGCGGCGACTCTGCACGGCTTGAAGCAAGTCGCCGAGCGCCTTGGAAGTTGCCGAACCAAAATCCACTTTCGCAACGGCAACAGCGGTAGCCCCGTCGGCCTTCACGGTGGCCGCCTTCATCCCTGCGGCGAGCGCGCTCAGGAGCGGTGCGGCCGCCTTGTCCAGCGGGCGCCGGCTGTCGCGCATCGTACCCGCCATCTTCTCCGCACCCACGGCTAGGCTCGCGAGCCCTTCTTCCAACACCGGAGCGGCGCGTTTCGCGGCGGTTGCATCATCGAACGTTAGCGCCAGACTCAGTTTCGCTCCCTGACTGAGATTACCGGCGAGAACCGCGGTGCGCGTGCCAAGCAGCGCGGTGTACGGGGCCAGTTCGGGTTCGATCCGGCCGTCGAACTCACGGAACAGCGGAGGCAGGTACACGCACGCCGCGAAGGTGTGCGTGCCCGCGGCTGCCAGTGCGTCGGTGAGCGGCCCTTTGGCACCCTTCTTGAGATGCGCACTCAGAAAGGTAAGAACGGTCACGTCGGCCGCCCCGCGCCCCGGTAGGAACACGAGGGTTCGTTCGTCGGTCAACAACAGGGTCGCGAACGGCCCACGATCGAGGCGGTGGAACAACGGCTCCAACGCCTCACGCCCTCCCGGACCGGCCGCAGGAACCCGTTCGTCCGCACCGAACACCGGCCGGGCCTGCAACGCTTTGAGTACCCGGGCCTCGTTGAACGGTTCGACCGTTGTAACTACGAGAATGGGATCGGAGCCGTCGCGACCGAGTCGCGGCCAGAACATCGTGACGCGATCCAGCTCCAGCGGCGAAACCCCGAGCAGTTCGGAGGCGCCGACCAGGGCGTCGGGTTGCTTCGCGAGTTGCGCCAGCACCGGTTTAAGGTCCGGGTGCTTGACGAGATCCGCGACCTTCAGCGTGACGAACGCCGGCGCCGTCGGCGGTACGATCGGCAATGCGGCGGGCGGCCCCGGACGTTCCGCCGGTTGTGCGGGCGCGGGCGCGCACACAATCAAACCGGCCACAAAGGCAAGCGTAGCCCGAAGTCGTGTCCGGAACATGAAGGCCCCTTGGAGAAAAATGACCGCCGCCCGGCCCGATCGCGTTACGGTATCGAAATCACCTCACCGCCCTGAGCCGTGATGATCGCGCGAAGCGCGTGTTCGCCGACCTTGCTCGGGCGGAGGACGCGCACGCTCCCGTCGGCCATCGCCGCGATGAACCGGTCCGCGGCCTTATCGCCCAGTTGTGGCAGCGGCGCCTTAGCGTCGTAGGCGAGCAGGTCCGGCTTGTACCACGGAACCGCTTCACCGGCCTCCACGATCATAAGGGTGTTGCTGAGTCCGTCGGTGATAGCGGGGATCGTCGGCCCTTTTTGCCCCTCAGCGAAGAACGGTCGATCGGCCTCCTTGCCGCTTTTCGGCAGACTGAACACGCGGAAGTACGTGTGCGCCTTCGGGGCCGGTCGCCCGGGGATCTCGAACACCTTCGGCATCTCCATCGCTTCGAGCTTCTTCAAGTTCACCGGGTCGTTCCACGCCTTCGTCGAGTCGAGTTGCCTGAGCAGGTTGTCCTGCTCGATGTACGGCAGCACTTGCACCCGCCAGCTCATCGGTACGGGCTTCGGCCCGCCAGCGGGTGTCACGTCGCCGGGGAAAACTCCGTAGGCGCTTTCGTAGTTGTGAAACGCGAGCGCGAGTTGCTTGAGGTTGTTCTGCCCGCGGCGGCTATCGACCGCCCCGGCATACGATTTCGGTAGCACGGCCGCCAGTTTCGCGACCGCGTCCAGGTGCGGCAAATCGACAGTTGCAACGACGCTTGGACCGGACGACTCCACCTTGGCGGCCTTGAGCACGGCGACCACGTTCTCAAAGTACGCGCGCTCGGCGGGTTCGAACTGGCCCTTACCCAGAATCGCTTTCTCGAACACGCGGGTGACATCCGCGATGCCTTCCTTCAGAACCGGCGCCGCTCGCTTCGCGCTCGCGTCGTTCGCGAAGGTCATCTTGAACGTGCCGCGGGCGGTCTTGTCGAAGTCGGCCGCGAAGGTGATCGACGTGGCGCTGAAGAGTGCCAAGTATGGGGCCAGTTCCGTTTCGCGATCGGCCTGAAGGAACCCGGCGAGCGGGCGTCCGTCGAGGGCGAACGCGAAGTCGTGCTTCGCGGCGTCGGCCAGCGCGTCCGCGAGCGGCCCGTCGGTCCGCTTTGCCAGCACCTGACCGAGCAGACCCGCCACCCCCAATTCGCCGTCCGTTTTCAGGAACAGGAGCGTGCGCTCGTCACCGAAAATGAGCGTGTCGAACCGGCCGGATTGGAACCGCACCGCGTTCCCGGACCGGCGCGGGGGACCGCCGTCCGATCCAACGGATTTGATGACTTTGGCCTCGTTAAACGGCTTCTTGGTGGTGATGAGTGCACCCGCGAGCGGGCGCCGATCGGCCGACGGCAGGAACAGCGTGATGCGCTCGATGTCCCCGACGGGCAGGCCGAACAGTTCGTCGGTAGGACCGGATTTCTGCCCCTCGAACCACGCCCGCAGTGGCTTGAAATCGGGGTTCTCCCACATCTTGGCGACGTTCACCGTCAGGAACCCGAACGAATCCGTCGGGACCGCGCCGAGGGCCGGTGCCGGTTGCGCGCTACTGACTGTAGAGCTGGCAAGCAGGAATATTAGGGGTGCGACCAGGGACAGAGGTGTGCGCATTTCGGACCGCTCCGGAGGCAAGACGTGACCACCGCCGCACGGAGATGATACCGCGAACTGGGCGCCGGTACCATCACTCGTGCGGCGCGATTACGACGCCACTCCGGAACAGACGTTTCACTCAGTAGGCGTGTCTCTGCTTCGAGAACAGCATCCGCCACACCGTGAGGAAAATGATGCGGAGGTCGAACAGCGGGTTCCAGTGGCTGATGTAGTACAGGTCGAACTGCACCCGCTTGCGCAGCGACGAGTTGCCGCGCCAGCCGTTCACCTGAGCCCAGCCGGTGATGCCGGCCTTAACGGCGTGGCGGGCGTTGTAGTTCGGAATCGTTTTGGCGAACTTGCTCACGAACACTGGGCGTTCGGGCCGCGGCCCTACGATGCTCATGTCGCCCCACAGCACGTTAAAGAACTGCGGCAGCTCGTCGAGGTTGGTGGCCCGCATGACCGTTCCGAGCCGGGTGCGCCGCGGGTCGTTGGCGCCCGTCATCTGCGGGCCGGCGGCCTCGGCGTCGACCCGCATGCTGCGGAACTTGAGCATCATGAACGAGCGGCCGTTCAGGCCGCACCGCTCCTGGCGGTACAGCAGAGGCCCCGGGCTAGTCAGTTTCACCAGTAGCGCGATCAACCCCATCAGCGGGGCCAGCAGCACGATCGCCACGCACGCCAGGATCACGTCCATGACGCGCTTCACGACCATGTTGAGCCCGTGGTGCGGGTTCTCGCGCAGCCCGATCACCGTCATCCCGTGGATCTGCGTGGTGGTGAACGTCATCCCGGCCATCGCGGGCAGGTCGGCGATGAGTTGCACGTCCACAACGGTCTGTGAGAGCGCGGCGAACACCCGCCGGGCGTCCGCATAGCGGTTCAGCGGCAGCGCGACGAAGACATGCTCGATGTGGTGCCGCTCGACCAGTTCCGGCAGCTCCGCGAGGCTCCCGAGCACCGGCAGGTCGGCGCCGGCCCCGCGGTGCGCGTCGTCCTCGACGTAGCCGACGGGCTGGATGCCCGACCACGACACGGAGTGCAGGGTGCGCACGGTGCGCCGGGCGAGCCGCCCGGTGCCGACGACCAGCGCGTGACTCTGGTTCACTCCCCGGGCACGGAGTTGCCTGATCCCGAGCCAACTAATCCGCCGCACGACCAGAAGGGACAGCAAGGTGACGACGGTAAACATCACCATCGCGCCGCGCGACTCGTGCTGCGCGTGACGGGCGAAGCTGATCGCCATCACCACCAGCGCCATCAGCCCGACGCCCTTTCCGACCGCGGCGAGTTCTTCGCGGAACCGGCGCAACCGGTGAATTTCGTACATCCCGGCGAACCGATAGGTGATCGCCCCGGCGAACAGGATCAACGGGAGCGCGCGCAGGTACAGGGCGAAATCGGGTACGCCGCGATGAACGGAGAACAGCCCGGTGTGGAACCGCACGTAGTACGCGGCCAGCCACCCGACGGCGGTGAGGGTGAGGTCCCAGAGCAGGAACCACGCGACCAGCGACTGACTGACTCGACGAACCATCAATGCGCCTTCGCCGTTCGGTCTGCGCGCCCGTCCCTGGGCGTGCGGCGTGGAACGGTAACACCGGCGCCGGGGCACGTCAAGATGGGTAGAATCCCCATCGGCTGTAACGCCCCCTGAGTTGAACCGACCCGACCGGAACCGGTACGATGATGAACGCCGACCAGTTGCTCGCGAAGCTTTATGCGCTGCGTAAGGATTACGCCGACGATCCCGAAGACGAGACGTTCCTGGCGCTGCACCACACGTTCTTGTTCGTCAGCTACAACATGGCCGCGTTCAAAGAATACGTGAAGAAGGAAGCGGAAAAAGAGAATAAGGAGTAACCGAGGTTGCAGTTGCCTTGCCCGGACGGCAACATCCCAAACACCGCGAGCGGGCCGAGCACAACGGTGAAACGCTCTCGACGAGCGCGAGCCGTTGCTCCGGGGTTACCCCGGGGCGTTCGATGCCTGAGGATTGAGCGCGCGACAGTGGGGGCGCTTCCACGCCCGTCTTGTCGCGCAGGACGGGATTCGTCGGCCCGCTCGCGGCCCTCTGACCACGGACGCGATGACCGCGAACCGATTCGTGCGCAACCTCGCGGCGGCGCTGCTGGCGGGCGAATGGAACGTTGCGGGGCTGCGCACCTCCGTCTACCGGGCAACGGGTAAGCGGTTCGGCTGGACGCCGCGCTTCGCAAAGCGGGTTCACACCGCACACCCCGCCCCACCAACGTTCAACGAACTGCTCGTGTTTCTTGGTCGTGATCCGGGGTTCGTGCGTGCGCTGGCCGCACTGGCGACGGCACGGTATCCGGCGGACCGGTTCCCCGTGTGGCACATTTTCGCGCCGCCGGAACCGCCGCCACACCCGCGCCCCGACTGGGCCAGCGGTCTCCCTCCATTACCCAACGAGCCGGCGCTCGCCGAATGGCTCGGCGTTGCGGTCGGGCAGTTGCTCTGGCTCGCGGACCCGGCAGGGCGCAACGCCAACACCAAAGGCGTGCGGTCGTACCGGGTGCGCTGGGTGCCGAAACCCAAGGGGCGCGCCCGACTGCTCGAAATCCCCGTTGCGCCGCTCAAGCGGGTTCAGCGAAAGCTGCTGGCGGACCTGTTGAACCACGTTCCACCGCACCCAGCGGTTCACGGGTTCCGACCGGGCCGCTCGGCCGTCACCAACGCAACCCCGCACTGTGGCCACGCGATCGTGATCCGCTTCGACCTCGCCGACTTCTTCGCGTCGGTGCCCGTCGGGCGCGTTCTCGCGCTGTTCCTCGCGCTCGGCTACCGCGAATCGGTCGCGCGGCTGTTGTCGGGCCTGTGCATGACGCGCCTGGCTTCCAACGACTGGAACGAGCGCCCGAACCCGCTGAACGACGGTTCCGAGCACGCCGCCCGTGCCCGGCTCACATCGCGACACCTCCCCCAAGGTGCGCCCACCTCTCCGGCGCTGGCAAACCTCGTCGCGTTTCGCCTGGATCGGCGACTGGCCGGGCTCGCCGCCGCGTGCGGTGCGACGTACACCCGCTACGCCGATGATCTCACATTCTCCGGCGGTGAACTCTTACGCCGGAACGCCGCACGGTTCGTTCGATCCGTCACGCTCGCGACCGCAGAAGAAGGGTTCGCACTCAACCGTGGGAAAACCTGTGTGATGGGGTGCGGCGGACGGCAGACCGTGACGGGGGTTGTGGTGAACCAGCGGCCCAACGTGCCGCGCGCCGAGTTCGACCGGCTGAAAGCAATCCTGACCAACTGCGTGCGGCACGGCCCCGCCGATCAGAACCGAAGCGGGCACCCGGACTTTCGCTCGCACCTCGCCGGCCGGGTGGCATACGTTGCGGGGGTGAACCCGGTGCGCGGGCGGAAGTTGTGGGCGCTCTTCGATCGCATCACGTGGCCCGCGGCACACACGCGCCCGGCGCGTTGAGGGTACGAGAGCCGTCCGTACAACACCCTTCGTCGCCCGTTTCGCACCAAGGGTTCGCCGATGGCGGTTCCGTCCGATCTCATCGTGTCCGTGTCGGGCATTCGCGGAATCGTCGGCGCGGGCCTCACCGCCGAAGCCGCCACCCGGTTCGCGGCCGCCTACGGTTCGACCGTGGCCGGCAAACGGGTCATCGTCTCCAACGACGGGCGCCCCAGCGGCGAAATGCTCCGCCACGCGGTCACGGCGGGCCTACTCGGCGCAGGCTGCAAGGTCGAAGATCTCGGCATCGCCCCGACGCCCACGTGCGGGTTCGCGGTGCGGCAGTTGAACGCCGCGGGCGCGATCCAGATCACCGCGAGCCACAACCCGGCACCGTGGAATGGGCTCAAGATGTTCGGTTCCGACGGTGCGGTGCTCCCGGCCGCCGCCGGTGCCGTCATCCGCGGGCTCTACGAATCCGGCGACTTCGCCCGCGCGGCGTGGAACGGAATCGGCACCGTCGGCGTTCCGCCGGACGTCGGCGCGGACCACATTCAGGCCGTACTCGACACGGTCAGCGTCGCGGCGGTCGCGGGGCAGCGGTTCCGGGTGTTCCTCGACGCCAACGGCGGTGCCGGCGGCCCGCTCGGGGTGAAGATGCTGACCGACTTCGGTTGCGAGGTGATCGCGCACGGGTGCGAGGCGACCGGCGTGTTCGCGCACGAGCCCGAGCCGATCCCGGCTCACCTTGTTGACGTGGCCCCCTGGGTGAAGCAGCACGAGTGCGCGATCGGGTTCGTGCTCGACCCCGACTCCGATCGCCTGGCGCTGATCGACGAGAACGGGGACTGCGTGAGCGAGGAGGCCACGCTCGCGCTCGCCGTGAAGTACCGGCTCCGGCAGCAGCCCGGCACGATCGCGATCAACATGTCCACGTCGCGGATGAACCAGGACGTGGCGGCGGCCGCGGGGTGCCCGTGCGTCCGCTCGGCGGTCGGCGAGGCGAACGTGGTCGCCCTCATGCGCGAGACCGGCGCGGTACTCGGGGGCGAAGGCAACGGCGGCGTCATCGACCCGCGCATCGGGTGGGTGCGCGACCCGTTCGTGGGGATGGCGTTCATCCTGTCGCTGATGGCGGAGGAGCGCAAGCCCTTCTCGCAACTCGTCGCCGAACTGCCCCGGTACGCGATGCTCAAAACCAAGTTTACCGTCTCGCGCGAGCGGCTCCCGGACGCGATCGCGGCTCTCGAAGCGCGGTGGCCGGAGGCGACGATCAACCGCGACGACGGGTTGCGGCTGGACGGTCCCGATTGGTGGCTGCATGTGCGCGGCAGCAACACCGAGCCGGTGGTGCGGGTGATCGCCGAAACGCCCGATCCGGAACGGACCGCGCAACTGTGCCGGGAAGCCGGCTCGGTCGTCACCGGGTGAACCCCTGCGTTGCCAGCGGCGGGCGCAGCGGTTATTCTCAAACGGTCCCCCGGTCGGCCAACTGGGAATCGCGAATGACCGACGACGAACTCAACGACGCCCTTGATCGGGCCGCCCGCTGGTTGCGGGCCGCCAAGAACGTCTGCGTGCTCACAGGAGCGGGCATTTCGGCCGAGAGCGGGGTGCCCACGTTCCGCGCTTCGGACGGGCTGTGGGAAGGGCACCGCATTGAGGACGTGGCCAGCCCGGACGGCTGGGACCGCAACCCGGCGCTCGTGTGGCAGTTCTATAACGCCCGCCGCGCGAACGTCGCAACCGTGAAGCCCAACCCGGGGCACTTCGCTCTTGTTGCGCTCGAAGACCGCTTCGGCGACAACTTCAAGCTGGTGACACAGAACGTCGACGGCCTTCACCTCCAAGCCGGCAGCCGTCGGGTTCTTGAGATTCACGGCAGCTTGCGCCAAACGCGCTGCACCGTTTGTGAGGCTGTCGCGAACCGCGGGTTGGAACCGCTCGGAGACGCGCCGCAGTGCCCGCAGTGCCACGGACGGCTGCGTCCGCACATCGTCTGGTTCGGTGAGGGGCTGCCCGACGACATCTGGATGGAGGCGATGGTGAGCGCGAGCGAGTGCGACACGCTGCTGGTGGTCGGCACATCGGCGGTGGTTCACCCGGCCGCGTCGCTCGTTCCGATCGCGCGGCGCAAAGGTGCAACGGTGATCGAAGTGAACATCACCCGCACCGAGGCCAGCGCGTACGCCGACATCGGGCTTTACGGCCCCTCCGGCGAGGTGCTCCCGAAGCTGCTTCAACGGCTCGGGTAGAGGGCACTTCAAAGGCGGGGAGGCCGCTCGGCCTCCCGCACCCGCTGTTTTCGGAAAACGAGCAGCCCCGTCCCGCCTACAACGACATCCTGAACCCACACCCACGAACACAGACAGCGCAATGCCGGCTCAAAAGCTCGACGGAAAGGCCCTCGCCGCAACGATGCGGGGCGAGATCGCGACCCAGGTCCAGGCGCGTGCCGCGGCCGGGAAGCGAGCCCCCGGGCTCGCGGCCGTGCTGGTCGGCGAAGACCCGGCCAGCCAGCAGTACGTCAAGAACAAGCACAAGGCCTGCCATGATGTCGGGTTCACCACGACGGTGCACCGGTTGCCCGCGACCACCTCGCAGGCCGAGCTACTCGCGCTGGTCGCGCAGCTCAACGCGGACCCGGCCGTTCACGGCATTCTGGTTCAGCTCCCGCTGCCCAAACAGATCGATGGCGAGGCAGTCATTCGGGCCGTTGCGCCCGCCAAGGATGTCGATTGCTTCCACCCGGAAAACGTCGGGCTGTTGGCCGCCGGGCACCCGCGGTTCTACCCCTGCACGCCGCACGGCGTGATTCAGTTGCTGACCCGCAACGGCGTTTCCCTCGCGGGAAAATCGGTTGTCGTCGTCGGGCGCAGTAACATCGTCGGCAAGCCGCTCGCGCTGATGCTCATGCAGAAGCCGACGGCCGCGAACCCCGCCGCCGCGGACGCGACGGTGACCGTCGCCCACACCCGCACCTCCGATCTCGCCGCCGTGTGCCGTGGTGCCGACGTTCTCGTCGCCGCGGCGGGCGTACCAGAGTTTCTCACTGCCGACATGGTGCGCCCCGGCGCCGTCGTGGTCGATGTCGGCACGAATAACGTGAACGGGCGCTGGTGCGGTGACGTTCACCCGGGCGTGTGGGACGTGGCCGGGTGGGTGTCGCCGGTGCCCGGCGGGGTCGGGCCGATGACGATCACCATGCTGCTCCACAACACGCTCGCCGCGGCACAACAGATCGACGGCTAACGCGCCCGCGGCTCCGTCGCGGCGCGCCGGGTTCCTTACGGGTACGAACTCAAGATGAACCTGAGCCTCACACTCGCCACCCGCGTCGGGCTGAACCTGTGTGCCGTGTTTGGCATCTCGGTCGCCCTGTACCTCGGCAGCAGCATCTTCATCCCGGTCGTGTTCTCGATCCTGCTGGCCTCGATCCTGTACCCGTTCGCGCAGTTCACGCACGAGCGGCTGCTCGTGCCGTGGTTCTTCGCCTGCCTCCTGTCAATATTCGCGCTGGTCGCGCTGCACTTGGTCGTGATCGGGGCGTTCGCCTGGGCCATCCCACAAACCCTCAAAGGCCTCCCACAGAGTGAGGAGCAGTGGATCGGCCAGTACAACAAGGTCCAGTCGAACCTGAGCACCCTCTTCCCCATCCACGACAACGACGAGGTGTTCGGACGGGCCGACCAGCAGCACCCCGAGCGGCACCCGAAGGCGGTGGCGCTGCTCCGGAAGCAGTTGACCGAGGACTCCATGTCCTCGGCCCTCGCCCGGCTCTCGCTGGCGGGTCTGGATCACCTCTGGCAGGCCATTCTGGTGCTGTTCATCACGCTGTTCCTGATCTTCGAGGGGCAGATGCTGGCGGACAAAGTGAAGGCGATCTTCGGCACGTCGATGGAAACCCGCGGACGGGTCACGCTGGCGTTCGCGGAGATGGGGGAGGCGATCCGAACATACTTGGTATGGCGCACGGTCGTTAACCTGGGCCTCGCTCTTGTGCTCGGCGCGGTTTACCAGCAGGTGGGGTTGCAGCACTGGTACCTATGGGCGCTGCTGGTGGCGGTCCTCAGCTACGTGCCGTACATCGGCACCATCGCGGCCGGCATCCCGCCGTTCCTGGACGCGCTGTTGTTCGTGGACCCGCTGGCCGCGTTCGGGATCGCCATCTTCTACACCTGCGTGGTGACGTTCGAAGGGTACATCATCGTCCCGTGGGTGATGGGCCGGAGCATGGACCTCAACGCGACGACAGTGCTGCTCGCCTGCCTTTACTGGCACCAGGTGTGGGGGATCGCGGGGCTGTTCTTGGCGATGCCGCTGATGGCCGCGTTGAAGGCGGTCTGCACGCAGGTGGTCGGGTGGCAGGGCTGGGGCCATCTGATGGGCTCGGGGCCGGCGGTGGAGCTGAAGATCGACGACCCGGCCACCGAGCGGGCGCGGCTCGCAGCCATCGAGCGAGGTGCGGTCGGCGATCCGGATCGCACAACCGCCACGTCACCGGAGGAGGGGAACAACGGCGCGGCCCGGTCGAGCGAGATCAAAAAGCAGCCGGGCGGAATTACCGCATCCGAGTAACGGGACGACCGACGGTGCCTATTCGTGGCGCCCAGGTGATCCGGTCCGGCCGTGCTCGGTGGTCTTCAAGACAGGTTCCGCAAATCAGCGCGGGGCTCGCGCCCCGCATCCGTGTTCAACCTTTCAGGCGCGTCAGCGCGTCCTTCGCCTCCCAGTACTTCGGGTGTTCCTCGAACGCGGTGACGGCGTTGTAGAACTTCGCCGCGTTGGTCGAATCTCCCAGCGCTTCGTAGCACCTCGCGATGTTGAACAGCGTGTCGGCCCCGCTCTTGTGGTACTCCTTGTAGTCCGAGTACGCCTTCAGAGCGAGGTCCGGTCGGCCCAGTTCCTCCAAGTACAACTGGCCGAGCAAGCGGGTGGCGTTGTACCACGCCTCTTCCTCGTCCCCCGACCCTTTCTCACTCTCCCGCACGTCTTCCAGGAGCTGCAAGCCGCCGTCGCGGTTGCCCACGCGGAGTAGGCAGCGTGCCTCGACCAGTCGCACCCGGTTGCTGGCCGGCTCGATCACCTTCGCGAGCCGGGTCAAGTGCGTGGCCCAGTCGAGCAGGTCGGCGTCGGCCTCGGCCCGGTTCAGCACGGACATTGCCTTCTTCACGCAATATGCGACATCGAACCACTTCCCCACCCGTTCGCGGGCCGCGGTCAGTTGCTCCACCGTGACCGAGTAGTAGTACGAGTCCTTCTTGCGCAGCAGGTCGGCGTCGAGGCTGCTGTACGCAAGGGCCGCTTCGACGTTCAGCACGGCGTTGAGCGTGTGGTTCGGCGCGCCGCGCATCTTGCCGTACAGCTCCGCGATCTTGCGGTACGCTTCGAGAACGGCCCCGCCGCCGTCGTCGCGGTAGAGTTGCAGGTCGGCGACGGCCGATTCGTAAAACGGGCGCGCCTCGGCGTCCTTCGTGTCGCGGCCGGCGCGGTCGCCCGCGGCTTCGGCCGCGTCGGCTTGGCCCTTGATCGCGTCGCCCTCGGCTTCCGCGGTTGAGGCGAGCCGGCGCAAGGCGTTGAGGTATATCTCCCGCTGCTCTTTCGCGAGGTTTCGCGGACCGAACGCCCGTGCGCTGATCTTGATCTGTTCGAGGCAACCCCTGGCGCTCGTGGCGTCGCCGTACTTCTCGGCCACCTCGGACAGCTTCTTGAAGATGCCCGGCGCGCGGTCCGGGAGGCCGCGGCCCGCCATCCGGAGGTACCCGAGCCCGCGCTCCCGGCGCTCCGGGTCGTTGTCGTCGGCGAGCTGGTAGCCGAGTTGCTCGACGTACTCGTAGCTGAAGTCGGTCGGCGGCCCGGCGGTCGCCACGGCCGCCACGAACTCGCCCTCCTGGAGTTCCGCGTACAGGACGGTGCGGTACTCCTTCGCTTTATCGTTACCGGATTCGGCCTTGAGCTTGCGCTCGACGGCGCCGAGCGCCTCCATCCGCCGACCGGGTTTGTTGAGCTCGGGCCACCCCAACCGGTCCGAGAGGCCCTTCGGGCCGTCGATCGCGAGGGACCAGGCGTCGAACAGCAGCGGGCCGCGCACGGCCGGATGGTAGCCGGGTGTTTCGGGGCTGAGCAGCCGGGCCAGTGTTTCCGCCGCGGAGTCGTACTGCTTCGCGTGGATCAGCGCGATCGCCCGCAGGTACTCGACCCGCGCGAGGTACACCGGCTTCTTCTGCTCGACGAGTTCGAGGAACCGCGCCGCCTCCTCGCGCCCGGCGGGGGTGGGCGGGGTCATCAGCAGGGCGGTCGCCCGGTCCAGGCAGAGTTTGAAGTCGAGATCGGCGATGAGGTCGGGGTACCGTTCGAGCGTGGCGAGGGTGATGCCGTTGTGGAGCTGGCGCATCCCTTCACTCGCCAGTTCGCTGTTCGGGTTCAACTCGAGCGCGCGCCGGAAGAACTTGAGCGCCAGCCCGAGTTGCCCGTGGTGCATGTAGCTGAACCCGCGGAGGACGTGCTTGAACACACGCAGTCCCGGGAGAATGCGGATCGCGTACACGCCGTACAGGGTGACCGGCAGCAGGAACGGGGCCGCACCGCTCACCCCCGGCAGCCCCGTGGCGAAACCGAGCAGGTGGAGCGCCACGCCCAGGCCCGCGCAGATGGTCATGATCTCCACTTCGGACTCTTCCGCCTCGCCGCTGAACGTGAGCAGGTAGAAGAAGGGCAACCCGAGCAGCAAGTAGATGCCGAGGTTCTGGCGCGCCTCGGGGCTGGCGAAGAACGAGACCACCTTGTCTGGATCGGCGGGGTCGTTGGCCGACACCTTGATGTCCAGCAGGTACGTCGAGGCGAGGTACACCAGCAGCGCCGCCACACCGGCCCCGGCCGCCAGGCGCCACATCCCGTCTTCGATCTGGCGCATCCGGTACAAGCCCAACCCGAGGAGCGCGCCGCCGACCGCACAGAACCCGAGCCAATCGCCGACGGGCGGGTTGTGCTTGATCTCGGCCCAGCTCAGACCGAACAGTTCCGCGAGCGGCTGCGCCCACGGCTGGGCGAAGTCGCGCCCCGACAGGACGCCCGCGGTCAGCCCGATCATGATGCCCGAGTAGATAAAAACCGGGCTCTCGAGCAGCACCAGGAGCGGAAACGCCTTCCAGTTGTCCCACGGCTTTACGGCCCGCCGCATCAACCGGGCGGTGCCCAGCGCGAGCCCCACGGCGAGGCCGGTGCCGACCCACCCGAGTACCCACGCAATGTCCCGCCAAGCTTCGGCAGGACTGGTAGGCACTTGGAGCGCGAAGAAGATCCAGAGACCGAAGAACAGGCCCTTGAGGACGTACTCGTTGCGGTGCCAAGGGGTCATGATCGGTTTCACCCGGAGCAGATGGGGTGTGGTCCCGCCGGGTCGCCGGAAGGTCGGCGCGGGGCCACCTGATGACGGTCACTCCCGCGCTCGCGCGCCCGGAAGGTCGGGGCGGCCCGCGGGACCGGTGGGAATGTCGAACGGTGTCACCATATCGCGCCCCGCGCGGTGGTGGTAGGGGTGGGGCCGGCGCAACGCGAATTGGTGCTTGACTCTGCTGCGCCGCGGCCCTAGACTCGTCCCGACTTTCCCGACGGGAACCCTTGTGCTCCTGCGCTCCCACATCCTGCGTTTCGTACTGACGGCCCTGGCCCTTTTGGGTCAGGTGGCGCCGTTGGTCGCGTGCGCGGTGGCGGCGCGGCCGCGGGCCGTTGGCGGATGCGCGGCCGGGTCGTGTGCCTGCGGTGCCATCGAGAAAGCCCTTTCAGGGTGCTGCTGTTCCAAACCACTCCCGCCAGCGGCCAATCGCTGCAACGAGGCGGCACCGAAGGTCAAGAAGTCCTCGTGTTGCGCATCCGAAGAGGACGACACACCCAGTTCCACCGTCAAAGCAGCCGCACTTGAACCGCTCCGGATCGCCCCCGGCAACAACTGCCGTTGTGAGAAGCCAGTGAAAGCCGCCACGAGCGAGCCAACCGCACCGCCACCGAGCGGCGTGATCGTGGTACTCACGCTCGCACCCGTTGTGCAAGCGGCGCGGTGGTCCGCCACACCCACCGCCGTTCTCCACGCACCGCCCTTCCCTCCCCCGCGGTGCCCGGCACTCCCGCCGAACCGGTGACGCCGCTCCCGCACGGAGCGCTCTCGCTGTTCGCGCGGGTTCCCGTGAATACCACACGCACGGCTCGCGTCTCAACCGGCGAGAGGCCGATGTTCACGGCCACCGACGTTGCGAACGGATCGCGAGAGGTGATTCTGTGAGAGGAACCCCACACTCTCGGTGATTGGAAACGATCCGACCGGGCGCCGCGACGGCGGTCCAGTCGGCGGCAGGTTCGATCCCTGCCGCGAGCCACTGGCTACCCTGAAAATGAATTTTGTCCGCATCTCGCACGGCCCCCGAGCGGGGTCCGAACCGAGAGCGTTTGCCCCGTTGGGGTGCGCCCACGGGAGCCAATACACTCCGCCGATCGGTCCGGGTGACGGTCGCCCGAACCGGTCGGCGGCCGTGTCTGTCAGGAGTGTTTCAATGCAGAAGCTGATTCGGGCGAGCCTGTTCGCCGCCCTCGGCGCGGCAGCGGTCCTGTTCGCGTTCGGGAGCGTCACCGCGGCCCCGGCCGATGACAAGCTGCCGGAAATCGCGGAGATTATGAAGAAGGGGCACGCCAAGACGGACGGTTACATCACCAAGGTCAAGGAAGCGGTCAAGGGCGGCAAGTGGGAAGACGCCCAGAAGTACGCCAAGGACATGAGCATCTTGGGTACCGCGATCGGCAAGAACAAGCCGCCGAAGGGCGACGACAAGTCGTGGAAGGCCCTGACCGACAAGTATGCCGATACGACCCAGAAGATCCTGAAGGGGACCGAAGACAAAGACGCCAAGGCCACTAACGCGGCCATTGGTTCCATGGTTATGTCGTGCGGCGGGTGCCACAGCAAGCACAAGCCGTAATAACCAAGCAGCCGCTGCGACACGGCCCGGCGGGTTCCGACGCGCCGGACCGTGCCCCTTTTACCACCACGACAGTGGCATTGGTACGGCATCATCGACACCGGTACGAGCCCGGATGCCGATGATGCCGACACTCGAACCGAACGGCGCTACGGAATGAGGTCAAATCGAGAGCCCCGCGGGCGTATGATGGATGAGCCGCGCAGCTAACGTCACCCGGACCCGGAGAGCCGCCGTGCCGCTCAAGCAGGAGCAGCCCATGTTCGACCCCACCGAACCGACCGACGGTCCCACATCGGCCGTGCGGCCGGCGCGGAAAAGGCGCCGCACGGTCTCCCCGCTCCCGGACGACGGGTCCGCCGTGTTTCTCGGATGGGACGGGACCAACTTCAAGCCCACCCTCGGGTTCAAATCCGGGACCGGTTCGGGACAGGTCGAGAAGGCACTGACTTACGCCGGCGACGGACACCTGCTCACCATCGCCCCCACGGGTGCCGGGAAAGGGGTCGGGGCGATCATCCCCGCACTGCTGACGTACCCTGGGTCGATCATCGTTACCGACATCAAGGGCGAGAACTATCAGGTCACGGCGCGGTACCGGCGTGAGTTGGGTCAGCAGGTGGTGGTCCTCGACCCGTTCGGGCTCGTCACGGCGAAAGACAAGGGGGACAAACTTAACCCTTTTGATCTGTTCGGCGTTCCGGGATCCGATCCCGAGTCCGACGCCGAGATGTTGGCCGCGCAACTCGCGGTGGGGCACGAGTTCAGCACCGACCGCTACTGGGAAGACACCGGGCGTGGGCTGGTGTCCGGTCTCGTGGCCGATATCGCGACCAGTTCGCCGCCGGACAAGCGAAACCTCTGCACCCTTCGCGAGTTGCTCTACAACGACGACCTCGATTACACGCTCGCCGTGGCGCTCGAGACGCGCAAGAAGACGATGTCCCCCCTCGCGCGGGACGAGTTCATCGCGTACTTGGCCGCCCCGTCGGACAAGACGCGCCCGTGCATCCGCACCACCGCAACCACTTTCGTAAAGTGCCTCGGCAGCACCGCCGTGTCGCGGTGCCTGGAGCGGTCGACGTTCGAGCTGAACGACCTGCTTCACAACAAGCCGATGACTATTTACTTGGTGCTGCCGCCTGAGAAGTTACACAGCCACCGCGCGCTCCTGCGGCTGTGGGTCGTGACGCTGCTCACGGTGGTGATGCGGCGCACGCGCCTGCCGAAGCGGCGAACGCTGTTCTTGCTGGACGAGGCGGCACAACTGGGCTCGCTCGACCTGCTCCCGCAAGCCGTGTCCCTGCTGCGTGGGTACGGGTTGCAGCTCTGGACGTTCTGGCAGGACCTGAGCCAGATGATGAAGTTGTACCCGAACAACTGGGAGGCGCTGGTGAACAACGCCGCGGTGCTCCAGGCGTTCGGGGTGCCGGGGCACGCCTCGCGGAACAGTTGGCGGGTCATTCTGGGAGAAGACGCTCAACTCGCCTCGGAACTGCACCCGGATGAAATGTTGGTAGCGATCACCGGCACCGGTGTCGCGCGACACACCCGCGCGAACTACTTAAAAGACAAGGCTTTCGCCGGCCGATTCGACAAAAACCAGCGGTTTCTGGGCTTGGAGAAGTGACCACGACCACTGATTCCACCGCCTGAATGAACGGCGTATGTGACCGGTCCAAGCCGCACTCGGTTCGTCTCTTTTCTGGGCGGCTTTGATCGACGGTGCGGTGCCGATCCATTTTTGCGGCGAGTTTCCAAGCGAGCCGCCGGCAAATAACGACCTCATCGGCTTGCACCTATGACGCCGGCGTTCCTGAGTGAGGTGTACCTCCGGACTCGCAAGTTACTTGACGAGGCTACGTTCCGCTCATGCGGCAGCGGTGGCGATCGAGTGTGGTTTCGTCGTGTGCCACGAATGAGGTAACCGGTTCGCCTTGCTCCTCTCTTCAGTTTCGACGTATCCTCCGCAGCAAATGCACACGTTCTGATCACGGAGGATCGCTCGATGTCCGCCCCAACCCCCACTTCGGTCAGCACTCCCGCAAAATCCGGCGGATGGCTCAAAGCCGCGATCCTCGGCTGCCTCGGGCTTGGTGGCGGCGCGGCGGGCACCTACGCCACCGCAATCGTCGACCAAGTGGTGAAGCCGACCAAACCGGTCGCGAATTTCGCGGTGAGCGCCGACGGGTTCGCGCTCACCTGCCAGAACCAAGCGACCGGTGAAAGCGGTTGGTGGGACTTCGGCGACGGCACACCCCTTGAGCCCTTCGTCAAGGAGCAGCCGATCACGCACACCTACACCAAACCGGGAAACTACGCCGTCAAGCTGACCGTCCGCAACTACCTCGGTGATGAAAACGAGCGCACGGTGCCTGTGGAGGTCGCCGCCGCAACACAATCCGGGCCGCCGCCGAGCATCGGCTCATTCACGGTCCAACCGGTCTCGGCGGCCGTTGCCCCCGCGACCTTCAAACTCACCGCGGATGTGCTCAACGCCGCGTGTTGCGTGTGGGATCTCGGCGACGGCCGCGTCGAGGTGACCGGGGGCGGCAAGGTCGAACGGCTCGTGACCTTTAAGGAACCCGGCACGTTCCCGATCTCGCTCGTGGCGCACAACGGGAATCAAGGGGCCAAGCAGTCGGCGTCTGCGAAGGTCGAGGCCCCGCGGGACGGCAGCACAATGGCCGTTCTGAAGGTGACCGACACCGGCAGCAAGATCGACCGCCTCACGACGAACGAGTCCGTCGCCGTGCCCGTGCCGAGCGACAAAACACAAACCACATTCGCCAAGGTCGTCCACGCCCGGCCCGGGTTCGCCATCGCGGATGCAACAATCGGAGACGCGCCGCCGAGCGCGAAGAACATCAAAATTGAAGTGGCCGCGGACAAGCGCAGTGCGAAACTGTCGGGCACCTGGGCCAGCGATCTGAAAGCCACGAATAGGGCTGCCGGCGGTTCGGACGCCATCATTCGCGTCAAGTTCACCCAGGAACGTTCGACCCCGCAACAGCCGAGCGTCACGACGGTGACGGGCATGTTCGCGAACGCCAACGGGGCGATCCGCGCGGACCTGCCGCTCCCAACCGCTCCTACCGGGCTTACCGGTGGAAAGCGGGAGTACGCTCTCGAGATCCGTACCACCGGTAGCGGCAAATCCACAACCGTGATGCAAGTGCCGCAAGCAGGTCAGCCACTCACCTTCCCGTGGTCCGGAACCCAGAAGGGACCGAACTGGAGCATCACCTACAACGCCAAAATCGAGGGCGATATGCTTGTCGTGACGTGGGTGTCGGGTCAGTAGTCCCGACGCGGCCGAACCGAAACGCACCGGCCCGACCGCTCAACTTGGGCGGTTGGGCCGGTGCGTTTCGGTTGCTACAATCAACACCGCTTAGTGCGACCGCGGAGTTGTGTGCATGGCCGAAAACCTCCGCCCCTTGTCCCTCAAGCGCGAGGGCGACGGGCTGAAGATCGAGTGGAGCGACGGGATCACCACGTACACCGCGTTTCAGGTGCTCCGCACGAAGTGCCCGTGCGCGACCTGCAACGAGGAACGCGGCAAGCCGGTCGATCCGTTCCGCATCTTGACGCCGCAAGAGGTGGCGGCCGGCGCTCCCACCCCCCTCGCCATGACTCCGGTCGGCTACTACGCCTACCAGATCAAGTGGAACGACGGGCACGACACCGGCATCTACCCGCTCGCGCTTCTGCGCGAGCTGGGTGAACAAAAATAAGGAACACCGATGAATCCGCAAATGCCCCCCAAACTCGCGCTGCCTGGGGTGAAGCAGCTCGTTGCGGTCGCCAGCGGAAAGGGCGGCGTGGGCAAGTCCACGGTCGCCGCGAACCTCGCGATGGCCCTGCACATGACCGGCCGCTCCGTGGGCCTCATGGATGCGGACATCTACGGCCCGTCCGTGCCGCTCATGTTCGGGCTGGGAGCGGTGAACCCCCAGACCACCCCTTTTCCCGTCGAGAAGTACGGCATCCGGCTGATGAGCATGGGGTTCCTCGTGAGCCCCGAGCAGGCCGTGATCTGGCGCGGGCCGAAGGTGGCACAAGCCGTTCAATCGTTTCTCGCCCAAATCGACTGGGGGCAGCTCGATTACCTCATTATTGACCTGCCGCCCGGGACCGGAGACGCGCAGCTCACGCTGAGCCAGAGCGCGCCGCTGACCGGCGCAGTCATCGTAACTACCCCGGGTGAGGTGAGCCTGATCGACGCCCGCAAAGGCGTGAAGATGTTTGGAGAGGTCCGCGTACCGATCCTCGGCATCGTGGAGAATATGAGCTACCTCGAAGACGCGAGCGGCAACAAAACGCCGATCTTCGGGGTTGGCGGCGGACAAAAGCTCGCGGACGAGAGCAAGGTGCCGTTCCTGGGCGAGTTGCCCATCGACCCACGGGTAGCGTGGTGCGGTGACAACGGCGAGCCGATCGTGCGCAAGTATCCCGACTCGCCCGTCGCTAAGGCTTACCTCGCGCTCGCGAACACGATCGCGGACGCCGCAAACCGGCCAGGCGCGACACCGCTACCACCAGTTTCGCTCTGACCTTAAGGACTTAGTCCTGAGAACGAAACAGTTGATCTGGCTGTCGGGAGGCACTGCCTGTTGCGTCTGATTCTTGAGTCTGCCGTTCTCGGTTAGCCAGAAACAAGAAACGGACACAACAGGCACCAATCACCGCAACTCTCATCGCACACGTTTGATACGGGGTGGTCCCCGACCGGTAGTTCCGAGGCGATGCCCTGCGCCGTAGCGAGTTGAGAATGGTAGTCGGCGCCGGGCTCAAACACGGCCGCCGAGGCCGCTTTTCCTCACACCATCTGTCCCGGCAACTCTCGCAAAACCTCAGCCTTCGATCCAATCCGTGTCGAACGATGTAAGGCCGCCCCACCAATCGGGGTTAATTGAGTAATGCAATCGGTCACCTCACCCCGCCCTTTATCAACAGCTCCGAAATGCCAGTCTCGCGAACAACAAGGGAATTCGCCGCAAAATATAACTCCGAAGAGGTTTATAGCTCATTCAGTTCACTCTCCGCTGGCATCATGCGGGAGCTCACCAAAAATTGTTACCAATTTCATTTCGGTCCGGCCGCCGAGCGTTGACTTAACAAAGAATGGAGTTCCGACCGTTCGGAGGTGCCGAGATGGCGGCATCAGTTCCTGAAGGGATCATTCACCGCATTCGCGAACTTGCACTTCCGCTGCGGAGCGAATCGCAAACGGACGCGGAGCTTCTGTGCGCCTTCGCACTGAACCGTGACGAGGGCGCGTTCGCGGCCCTGGTCTTACGATACCGCCAAGCGGTTTGGGACACCTGCCGTCACGCACTGGGCAACGACGCGGATGCCGAGGACGCGTTTCAGGCCGTGTTCATCGCGCTCGCTCGCGACGCCCGAAAGGTGAACGCCGGAACGATCGAGGGCTGGCTTCGCACGGTGGCCGCGCGGGCGAGCACCAACGTGCGGGTCGCCGCACGCCGCCGCACGAACGCGCACCAACGGTTGTGCGATCGGGCGGCCCCAGCACAGGCGTCCGGTCCGCCCGACGATGAGTTGCACGCGATCCTTCGACAAGAAGTCGCAGAACTCCCGGAGCGCATCCGGGTGGCCCTTTCGCTGTATTATCTTGAAGGTAAAACACAGGCTGAAGTTGGGCGAATCCTCGGTCTGACCGACCGGGCCGTGGCCGCACGCATCCGGCGCGGGCTGGACGCGCTTCGGGAGCGACTCGCTCAGCGCGGGGCCATCGTTTCGGTCGCGTCGCTGGTCGCCGCGCTCGGCTGGCTGGCTACGGGCGCGGCCGAGGCTGCCGTTCCCACGTGGCTCACCGCCACCGCCACCGCCACCGCTCTCGCGGCGGCAGATGGTCAGCCGGCAACGGGTCCGGCCGCTCAACTCGCGGCCGGACTAACTGGCGCGGGCGAATACCCCCGGCTCAAGTTGTACGGGTTGGTGCTCGCCGTTTGCGGGCTTGGCGCGGTCGGCGGAGCCGTTGTTCTTGCGGACCGTCCGTTGCAAACAGCTCCACCGAAAAGCCCGCCGGCCGAACTGGCTCTTCTCGCCGAGCCCTCGCGCCTTGACCGGTTGGGGGACGAACTCCCGGTCGGGGCCGTTGCGCGGATCGGAACGCACCGCTTTCGGGTGGTTCGGAGTTCCGGCACCGGCGATGTCACATTCGTCACAAATGGAAACACTCTGGCATCCGTCCACGGTGAATCCGCAGTGACGCTGTGGGACAGCGTCACTGGCAAATCGACGGCCACTTTCGACGGTCCCGCCGGTGCCCGCTGGGTGTCAGCGGACCCATCCGGGCGCCGACTCGCCGTGGCTGGAGCGGCCGAGGTTTGGGTGTGGGAGCTCGGCGCGGGATCGCCTCGATTCTTGTGGAAGTGGACGGCCGCACACACACCGCCGCAAGCCTCCATCACAGCGCTCGCATTCTCACCGGATGGAAGCGTCGTTGCGGTCGGTGACCGAGAGGGGAAACGCACCCGGCTGCTCCGCTCTGATACGGGCGGCGAGGTCGCCAGTCTGACCGGGCAACCGCTGGCGCTGACGGCCGCCGGCGGGTCCTATTTGGCGGTCATCGGCGGCAGCCATCCGGCCGCTTGGGGCGACCGTGTGACCTTTTGGGACGCAACTCGCGGCCGAACTGCGCGTGTGGTCGCGGCACCCGCGGGCGAGTTGTTCGTTGACGTGGCCCAATCCCGTGCCGGGCACGCGGCTCTGCGCACCGCCACGGGCGAGGTGCGGGTGATCGAGATCACAACGGGCAAAGAGTTGGGGCGATGGAGCACCCAGAGCGGCGCGCGGCGCGGGCTCGCGTTCTTGGCCGACGGAAGCGAAGTGATTGAGGTGACGCAGGGGCAGTTCCGGTTCCGTAATCCAGTTACCGGAACGGAGTCGCGGCCGGACGTGAGCGTCCCGGCTCTCGTGCTGTACACGATGAACCTCAACCTCGACGTGTCCAAGCAGTTGTCCCCCGACGGGAAGCACTTGGCAACGGGGACCTACGGTGAGGTGACAATCTGGGACGTGGCGAGCGGTCGGCCCGCCGGACCGGATGGGCAGGTGCAAGGCGCCATCCGCGCGCTCACCTTCTCGCCCGATGGGCGCGCGATGCTGACGTTTGCCGACCGTGCGGCCGAAGTGCGCGTCTGGGACGCGGTGACGGGCACGCCCGGGCAAGCGATGTCGCCGTCGGCGGGAGATGTGTTCGCCGGAGTCGGCTGGGGACCGGACACGTGTCCCCTTTCTCTCGTCCGACCGCCGCTGCCACCGGCACCGGGTGGGTTGTTGCGATCGGACCCACACACGGGCGCGGCGGTCCAGCAACTCCCCCTGCCCGACGGTCAGCAGTGGGTCCCGGGGCCGACAGGCCGTGTGGGTCCGTTCGCGGTCACGCCGTCCGGTCTTCGGGTCGCGGTCGCGTCGGGGACGACAATTGACGTTCTCGAGCCGGGCGGCAAGAGCGTCCGCCGCATGACCGCGCGTGCGGCAGTCGCTGGGCTGGTTCTCTCCGCCGACGGCCGGACCCTCGCGGCAGTCACCCACTTCTGGAACCCACGGCCGCCGGGAAGCGGGCCACAGCCGCCGCGGGTGTCTGTCGAGGTGTGGGATGTCACGACCGGGCGCCTGCATCCGGCGCCGGCGTCACACGAAACCTGGGACCTGTTCCGATCGCTCCCCGCGCTCTCTTCAGACGGGCGGTGGATGGCCGCTGTCACTTGGGACCGGACGATCACGCTGACCGAGGTGCGTACCGGACGCACGGGTCAGCAGTTCGAGACCAGCGGGCGCCCTCAGACGTTGGCATTCTCTCCCGACGGGCGGCAGCTCGCGGCCGGAAGTACCAACGGAACGGTGTCACTCTGGGATCTGGCGGCCGGGCGCGTGGTCCGCCGCTTCTCAGGCCACCGTGGAGAGGTCAACACGCTCTCGTTCGCACCGGACGGGTACCGGCTCGGCTCCGGAAGCTCCGACGGGACCGCATTAATCTGGGACACGACCAACGTGCGAGCCACAGGTGTCCCGCTGCAAACGGGCCGCGCGCTCCGGGACGCCGTTCTCGGAGCCGACATCGCAGCGTCCCACCGAGCTTCGCTCGCGCTCGCTGATCGCCCGGAAGAAGCCGTGCGGCTGCTCACGCCGGACCTTGTCCCGGAGCCCGAGCCGGACGCTGCCAGGGTGAGCCGCTGGGTCGATGAACTCGGCAGCGAAAACGTCGAGGTGCGCGAGCGCGCGGAAACGGCACTCGAACGCGCCGGCGAGGTTGCGGAACCCGCCCTGCGCGAGCGGCTGGCAGCCGACCCGCCTGTCGGCGTGCGGTCCCAGGTCGAGCGCCTACTGAGCCGCCTGGAGTCGCTCGGGCCGCCCGCACGAACGGCCGCCGGCCGAGCCGTTGCGGTGCTGGAACGTGCCGGCACGCCGGCCGCGCGAAAGGCACTCGAAGACGCCGCCGGCCGGGCCGGCCCCGAGCTTAAATTGGAAATCGAAGCCGCACTCACTCGCATGCCCGAGGGCTCCTCGGGTCGGTAGTTCGTGCCGGCGTACTCTCCCAGCCGGTTAGGTCTCTCACTCTCCCGCTGGCTGTTTATTCGTACCGTTATCGTCTCTCTGGAGGAGTGGTCATGCCCCCGCGTGTGGCCGGCCGCAGGCCGGGCTATACTCTGATCGAACTGCTCGTCGTGATCGCAATTATTGCCATTCTGATTGGGCTGTTGCTGCCCGCCGTCCAGAAGGTGCGAGAAGCGGCCTACCGCGCACAGAACCAGAACAACCTCAAGCAGATCGCGCTCGCCGCGCACAACTTCGACGCCACGAAGAAGGTGCTGCCGATCTACTGCGGTTGGACCCCGAGCACCCCGGGAGAGGGCGGCACCAACGGCTCGGCGTTCTTTGCCCTGCTCCCGTTCGTCGAGCAGGATCCGGCGTTTCAGTTGTCCTACGGGGTCGGATCGCCGGTCTACAGCGGGCGGCCGCCGAACATCACCATCACCTACCCGCCTGGGTACCAGTTCAACGCCTTCCGCGGCAGCAAACTGCCCAGCAACATGTCCGTGAAAGTGTACACCGACCCGAACGACGCCGACGGGTTACTCGTTAGCTACGTGTGCAACTACCAGGTGTTCGACGGCAACCGGTCGATCATCCACATCACCGACGGTACGTCTAACACGCTGCTCCTGGCGCAGGGCGCGTCCAGCGTGTACCAAACGCTCACCTCCGGCGGGAGCACGTACTCGATCAACCGCAGCACCTCGCTCACCCTCGGAGCGGAGGGGGTGGGGAACACGTACAACGCGTCGGGGTACTACCGCGGCACGTTTAACGTCGGGCCGACGTTCGGGGCGAACCCGCAGACGAACGACTCCCCGCCGGTGCCGATCGAGCTGCCGGCCGTCACGTTCGAGGTGCCGGCCATGACCGCCGGCACGAACGCGATCGCGCCCCAGTCCCGGCCGCGGTCAAGCGTGCTCCAGGTCGCCAAAGCGGACGGGAGCGTAATGGGCATCAGCTCGTCGGTCGGCCTCGCCACGTGGAACGCGCTCGTCACCCCGGCCAAAGGGGACGTGCCCGGCAACGACTACTAACAGGTACCGCAAAGTCCGCCCCACCGCCGCGCCACCTCCCACGCGGCGGAACAAGAAACTCCACACCCACGCAGGCCGAACGCGCGGTTCGTGCGCCGCGTGCCCCGTCTGCGCGACTCGGAGGATCGGCATGAAACGCAAGTACACAACACTCGTAACGGCTGTACTCGGGACATTAGTGGTGGTCGGGGTGGTAGCGGCGGTGAGCCGGCGCCCGACGGTGTCAGTTCAGACCACGGCCCTGCCGGGCGGAGGGTTCGGCACCGGCGCCCCGGACACGCTCATCAGCGGCACCGTAACGTGCGACGGTCATCCGCTGACCACCGGCGCGGTTTTCTTTGTCGGCCCGAACGGGCTCGCCGGTCAGGGAGTGGTCAACGGCAGCGGCCGATATCAGGCCGGGCTGGTGCCGGAAGGACCGGTCAAGGTGGTGTACTCCAGCCGGCCGCTCACCGAGCGCCAGCTCCAGTTGCAACTCGGCAGCCCGGACCCCGGCCCGTCCGGTGACTGGGTCGATCAGCCGCCGCCATCCGCAGACGCGCTCCGAAAGGCGCTCGCGGCCGAAGCCCGATACGGCCCGTCCAAAGCCGGGCTCAGTTACACCGTGGTCCGCGGCGCACAAACGTTCGACGTGGCCCTCACAACGTCCAAGTGATCGCCCACGTTATTTATCCTCATGCGTCATCATCCCAGGTCCGAACACATGACACCCGTTCCAACGGCCCGCGCCCGCTGCGGGTTCACACTGATCGAGTTGCTGGTGGTCATCGCGATTATTGCCGTTCTGATCGGGCTGCTGCTGCCCGCCGTTCAAAAGGTGCGCGAGGCCGCCGCCCGTACCGAAAGCCAGAACAACCTCAAGCAGCTCGCGCTCGCCACGCACAACTACCACGACGCCCGCCGGTGCATGCCCCCACTGTTCGGCTACGCGAGCGGGGGCGGTAGTAACTCCGGGAGCGGCCCGTACGGCCCGGCCGTGTTCCACATCATGCCGTACATCGAACAAACCGCTCAGCTCGCGTCGGTCACGCCGCTGCCGAAGCTCTTGAACTACCCGGGCGGGTACGAGAGCCCGACCGGCGGGCCGTGGCAGGCGAACTGGCTCGCCCCGGCGGGCCGGGTCCCCTGCCTCGTCTCCCGCCTCGACCCGACGCTGGACACCGACCCCGAGAACAAAGGACCGTGCAGCTACGTGGCGAACGGCTACGGCAGCAGCAGCGACCGGGTGTTCTCCAGTTCGGGCGGTCAGGTGAAGTTCGGCCAGATGCTGGACGGGTTGTCGAACGTCGTGTTCTGGACTGAAGCGTATGCGGCCGCGACCATGACCATCGTGACTACCTCCGGACAGACGGTCACAAAGCGCCCGGGGTGGAACTTCCAGCCGTACTTTTACCGGCCGGACAACAGTTACACCGCAACGAATCCCAAGGTCATCTACAACTACTTCTACAACCAGACGGTCACGAGCCGGCCGGCGAGTTGTGGGCCGGCGTCGGCACTCGTCCCGTTCCAGGTGCGTCCGCAAACCTCTCAGGCGATGTACGACTGCCCGCAGGGCCTTTCGTCCAGCGGCATTCAGGCATCAATGGGCGACGGCAGCGTTCGGAGCTTCAGTTCATCGGTGTCGCTCGACATGTGGGGGTACTGGTGCAACCCGATCGACGGTAACGTGAACACGGATTGAGCGCGGCGAGCAACGTCCGACAGCCGCCCGGCACGAGGCCGGGCGGAAGTGCTGCGTGCTGAATCCACCCCTATCTGCGCCGGTAAGCGGGAACCACTACACCTCGGCTCGGACGGTTTTACGGAACACGGTATCCTCCCGATACATCCACGCGCCGCGCTTCAACAACTTCTCGCGCACCTCGTCCGCCAGTTCGGGGTTGCGCAGAGCGTCTAAGTTCTCTTCCAGGTACTCCAGGTTCGACGGCGCGGTGAAGCACGCCGACACGCCCGGCGTGTTCAACGTGTAGCGAAAGCAGTCGCTCGGCCGGAACGACGGATCGAGCAGCCGGCCGTAACAGGTGTTGTTGAACGTCAGGACAGAGATGCCCCGCTCGCGCGCGAAGGGGAGCACCTCCGTTTCGGCTTTGCGGTGCGCGGCGCTATGCCGCACCATCACCGGGTTCCAGCCCTCAATGATGGCGTCGCGAGCGATGCCGCGGTTGTGCGTCGATAGGCCGTACACCTGAACCAACCCGTCGGCCTTCAGCCGGTCCAATTCCGCGCGCACATCAGGGGTGATGCGCTGCCAGGACTGCGTCCAGAAGATCAGGAAGATGCTGATGCGTTCCAGCTTCATGTTGCGCAGCGCGCGCTCGACATCCTTGCGAATTTTGACGGGGTCGGCTTCAAAGGTGCCGACGAGAACGTGAACCCCGCGCCGATCGGCGGGTGAGAGGCGCGTCATGAACCGCGTGAGGGTTACGTAGTTCGGCTCCCAGAAGAACAGGTTCACACCCTGCTCGGCCGCGCGCACGTATCCTTCAACCGGCAGCCCGTAGTGCCCCGACACGCCGAGCGGCGACACGACCGGACCGCCGGGACCGATCTGGCGCGGTCTCACAAGATTGATCGCTGGCAGTGAGAGCGGCTCGACAGGCTCTCGCGGCACGGCAGGCGCCTTCCACGGCGCTTGAGGGGCGAGGTGCCAGATCGGTACGCGGCACAGCTTGGCCGCCCGAGCGAGCACGAACCACGACGTTTCCTGAGTCGGGTGTTCGATGAGTTCGTTTGCGCGGGCCGGCGTCAGTGCGGCGGCACGCGAATACGGGTGCGTGTCAGGAAACGGTTCCTCGGTCGGCTCGCTCACTGCGACGAGTTGGGGGCGCAACCGGACGAGATCGGTGGCCGCTTCTTCAGCCGGAAATACCTCACCAGCCTGTGCCGCGGCCCACTTCAGTGCCGCAAGCGGGGGCGACTCCATCGCGAGGATGTGCTTCGCGACGGCCTCGATCCGGTCCAGTTCCACCCCGCGCGTGAGGGAGTCAAGAACGGGGGCCGTGTCTTCGCGCGGATCGCCCAGGTAGCTCAGCGCGTGCGCCCACTGAGCAACCGACCCGTCTTCACGTAGGGCGAGAACGACCCAACTCCGCACCCGTTCGTCCGGGTGGTTCACGAGTCGCGCGAGCACCGGCAGTGCGTCGCGCCGGCCGGACCGTCCGAGCAACTCTAAGTTGCGCGCGATAACCGCCGGGTCCCAGTCCCAAAACGGGCACCACGCCGACGGATCGTCCGGCACACGTTCGGCCGGTGCCTCACCGGTCCAGCGATAGTGCAGGTACGCGCGAAGGCGCTCGGCATGTGGGTTCGGTAGCACGAGGAGGCCAAGAACGGCGGCGCGCGTCGCCGGATCGCGGCCCCAGGCTCCCAGCCACTGAGCGAAGGCATACCGCACCCGCCAATGGGGGTCATTTGAGGCCGGCGCCAACACCTCACGGCGGCCGGCTTCCGCGAGGGCGTTCAGGGCCGCCCGCCGGACCTGCCAGAACGCATCCGCTGTCAGGAGCCGCACCAGCGACCGCTTCGCTAGACCGAACAGTTTGCGGCGTGCAACTTCGCCGACAGCGGCGATACGCACACTCGGGTGCGGGCTGCCGGTCGCACGAACGATCGTATCCGCGACAAGTTCCGACGTGTCGTGCTCCAGACTGCGGAGGGCAGCCGCGGCGTCAGTCGCCCTGGCCTCGCGGTTCAACACCAACTCGACCAGACCTTCAATTTCCGCGCGTTCAACTGTCCCGCGAAATGCTAACGCAACTGAGGCCGCCGTGTTGGGGTCGAGCAGGGCGTAGGAGCGGGCCAGAGGGTGGTCGTTGGGAACGCGCATCGGTGCTTGTGCGAAGGGGTGACGTCCGCTAAGTTCTACGCACATCATCGACGGTCGGAGAGGGCCACGCAATGTCCGCTTTCCAGTCCGCTCCGGCGTGGCTGCTGCTGCCACTCCCGGCCAACGCGGACGCCGACCCCACTCTCATCGCCATCATCGAGCAGCACGCGACATCCCTACCAGAAGGATTCAAGAAGCTCCACGACGCGCTCGACAGGGTGCGGGCGCTGGCGAGCTACGAACCGGCCGTGAACCGCTCCAATACGCTCGTATGGGAGAAACTCGAAGCGCTACTCACCGCCCCTGAAGGAGCGGCCCGCATCGCCCTGATCCGCTACGCCCGCGAGCACATGCCCGAGCGAGGCTGCGCGCGCGTCCTGCGACGGCTCGCGAAGGACGCCGACATGAACGTCCGCCGCACCGTGGTGAAGGCGGTCCGTAAGGCGAAGATTCAAGAGGTCGCCATCCCGGCCAAGAAGGACGGCGAATGGGACACGTCCGGCTGGCTTTTGCCGGATGAGGTTTCAAAGGTCACGCGCCACAAAACCGGCAAACGCGCGCAGGAGCGCAGCGGGGTACCGGCCCTCACGAAACTCGCAGAGCTGCGGAAGCTACTTGGTATCAAATCGACCAATCAGCTCGGCTTCTTCCTGCTCGCCAGTGACCACAAGGGCGGGCCGTACACCACACACACCATCCCGAAACGCGACGGCAGCGACCGCCAGATCTGTGCGCCCAAGAAGCAACTGAAGTGGGTGCAGAAGCAGATCCTGAAGCACATCCTCAGCAAGGTCCCGCCCCACCCGGCGGCGCACGGGTTCGTCAACGGCCGCTCCACGGTGAGCAACGCCACCCCGCACGTCGGTGCGGAGCTGGTGGTGAAGTTCGACCTCAAGGACTTCTTCCCGACGGTCCATTACTTCCGCGTGATGGGTCTGTTTGCGAGCCTGGGTTACCCGGTCGGCAACTGCATGTTCGGCACCGACGACGGCGCCAACCAGATTGCGCCGGTGCTCGCCCGGCTGTGCTGTTACACTCCGAACCCGAAGCAGTGGGGCAGCGCGGCGCTGCCGCAAGGCGCGCCGACCTCGCCAGCGATCTCGAACCTCGTGTGCCGCCGACTCGACGCCCGGCTCCAGGGTCTGGCCGAAGCCAACCACGGCACCTATACGCGATACGCCGACGACTTAACGTTCTCGTTCCCCAAAGCGGAAGGAATGAACCTGGGCCGGTTCCGCTGGTGGGTCGATCAGGTCTGTCAGCAGGAAGGGTTCGTGGTGAACCAGGAGAAGTTCCGGGTGATCCGCAACTCGCAGCGGCAAGTGGTGACCGGAATCGTGGTGAACGACGCGGTTCGCGCGCCCCGCGAGCTGCGCCGCGAGATCAGGGCCATCCTCCATAACTGCGAGAGCAGGGACATCGAGTCGCAGGCGAAGCGGCACCCGCGGTTCCAGGGCAACGTGCCGGCGTTCTCGCAGTACCTCCGAGGGATCGCGGCGTACCTCAATATGGTGCAACCGGAACACGGGGCCGCCCTGCTCCGCCGGGTCAACGAACTGCTCGGCGGTCCGATCGAAGATGACACGCCACCTCAGGACCAGAGCAAAGCGGGTGACGCATGAGCGACGACGACGACACCGGGCCGGATGAGGCGAGCCGGTTCCCGTCCGCCCGCGCGCTGGTCGAGCTGGAAGCACTCACCAAGCGGCCTCCTGGGCCGGAACGCGGACTCGCCGCGTGGAAGCTCGTTACTGCCGCGTCGCGCAACCCGGACGGGCACGCCGCCATCGACTTCGCGCGCGAGCACGAACTCGTGCTACCCTGCGAACACACCGACACCACCATCGCGAACCTGAAGTGGACGAACCCGATCGACGGGTCGGAGATGATCTGGATACCCGCGGGCAAGTTCCCGGTCGGCACGCAGGGTGAGTTCGGCGAGTGCGCGGGGTTCTCGCTCGCCCGCTGGCCGGTCACCAACGAGCAGTACGTCCGCTTCGCAACAGAAACGGGCTACTGGCCGCAGGATGCGCAGAACCCCGTTACCGGCGATCTGCTCGCACACTGCACCGGCGGAAAGATCCCGAAAAGCCGGGAGAAGCACCCGGTCACCTGGGTGTCGCTGTTCGACGCGCTCGCGTACTGCGCGTGGGCGGGGCTCACACTCCCGACCGAGTGGATGTGGGAAAAGGCGGCCCGCGGTGCCGACGGGCGCATGTACCCGTGGGGCACGAACGCTGGCACGAAGGGAAACTGTAACCTTGCCCACGTCGAAGCGCGTTCGACGTGCGCGGTCGGAAAGTTCTCGCACGTCCGCTCGCCATACGGATGTGAGGAGTTGGTCGGCAACGTGTCCGAGTGGTGCCAGCCTGCGGGCGAAGACGCTGCGCCGGGAGACTTCCCGCCGATAGAACAGGTGATCCCTTACCCGACCGTGGCGGCCCCGGTGGAAACGGTCGTGCGCGGGGCGTGCTTCATGCGCGGGTCCGCGAACGCGATGAAATCGACGCACCGTCGGCGCCTCTCCGTGGCGCGGCGGAACCAGTGGGTCGGGTTCCGCCCGGCGTGCCTGTTGCCAGTGCGACCATCAGTATAATGTTAGGTCGCGTATCTGCCGCTGACCCCGTTCGGGTCATTTCGCCTCAATGCAGTACAGGTACTTCTCGCCGCGCAAGAACAGTTGATTGCCGACCGCAATCGGTGAGGCGTCGATCGGGTCGTCGAGCTTGTTCACCGATACCACGTCCAGCGACTCGCCAGCTTTAACAACGACCGTGGTTCCAGCACGGTCCACAAAGAAGATGTGTCCGCCGGCCGCGAGGGGTGAGGCGTAAAAGTTCTTCGCCTGCGACAACCGCTCCTTCTCGATCAATGCCTTGCCCGTCTTCGCGTTAAGGATCGTGACCATCGGCTCATTGGTGGAGTTGAAGTACAATAGCTCCCCACTGAGCGCGGGCGACGGAACGTACGGCGTGCCAAACGAATATCGCCAGTCGACTTTGCCTTTGTCACCGAGGTCGCCACTCGATCCGAGTGGGATCGACACAGCCGCGGCGCGTTGGTAGCCGCTCATACAAACGACGGAATCTCCGAACCGCACCGGAGACGGGATCGGGTTCACGGTCATGCCGCCGCACTGCCACAGCACCGCCCCGGTCGCAAGGTCGTAACTGCGGATACGGGCAGTACCGTTGGTGACCGCCTGCGTCTTACCCCCGAAGTCAACAACCAGCGGAGTCGACCACGTCGTCTTCTCGTCGCGCTTCGCCTCCCACCGCGTTTTCCCGGTCGCAGCCTCCAAACAGATGAGCCGGGAATCAATCTCTTGATCGTAGTTCAGCAGCAGGTACTGGCCGCGAACAACCGGGGTTACGGCCTCGCCCCAGCCGAGTCGCGTGTGTAACCTGCCGAGATCGGTGCGCGTCCACTTCACGTTGCCGTCGAAATCGAGCGCGTAGGTGCCGAACGAGCCGAACGATGCGTACAGCAACTTGCCGTCGGTCGTGGGCGAGCCTGCGGCGTAGGAGTGCGTGACGTGGTGCCCCTCATGCGGCACCATTTCGGCCACCTGCTTCTCCCACAGCTTGCTACCGTTGCGCCGGTCGAAGCAGAGAACAACGAACTGGTAGAAGTTCGTCGGCGGTTCGGTTTTCACCGCGAGTTTGGCTTCGACCTTCGGCATCTCCTCGGGCTTGGCCCTGCGATCCGTTTTAATGGCGGTGAGGATGAAGATGCGGTCGCCCCACATGATCGGTGTGGCACTACCGCGGCCAGGCAGTTCGACCTTCCAGGCGATGTTGGTCTTTGCATCCCATTTGATCGGCGGGCGGGCGCTCGGCGCGGAGCCGTCAGCGTTGGGTCCGCGCCAGTGGTGCCAGTTGGATTCTGCGTCCTTCGGGCTTTGCGCCCGGGCGAACGGCGCGAACGTCAGTGCGAGCGCCACGGCAGCGAGGCGGTGCATCGGGTTGAACTCCGGAGATCCGGTGTTGAAGCGGGCGACGAACCTATCCACCAAGATACGCGAGGGCCTGCGCCACGCACTCGTTCAGAGTTAACGCGCCGGTGTCGATCGTGAGTCGCGGTACGGTCAGCGGAACAGCGTTGGCCCGAACGCGGTCGTAAAGGTCAGGGGTGCGGTTTCCCGCGAGGTGCGCCGCAGCGGCATGGTCCGCGGCGACCCGGGCACGGGCAACGTCCGGCGCGCACACACACTCTATTACGCGAAACGGTTGCCTGGCCTCAGCGGCGATTGAAGCGGCTGAATCAAGTTGACCGGCTTTGCTGAACGTGCGGCCGTCGAGGAAGACCGGGATGGCGGGACGAGTTTTGAGAAGGTACGCGGCGGCTTGGTAGACCGCCGTCATTGCGATTTCGTCTTGCTCAGATGAGTAATCGAGAACGGCAGCGGCGAACAGCGCGGCCCGAACGACATCTTTACTGAGTACGACCCCACCGGACGCGACGGCGATGCGGACGGCGAGTGTGCTTTTCCCGCTTCCGGGCAAACCGGCCATTGCAATGAGCATGGTGGTGTTCCCGGAAACGGCTCGGCACCGCGACAACACAAGGCGTCCCTCGTGTGACCGACACGAATTACCCCTGGCGGTCCCGCCGGGCACTCACCCGCCGGCCTCGAAGGCGCACGCCGTTCAGCGACTCGATTACGTGTTCCGCGGCGTCCTCGGGCACATCCACCAGCGAGAACCGCTCCGTGATCTCGATGCTGTGGATCTCACGCCCGGGCAACCCGGCCTCGTTGGCGATCGCGCCCACGAGGTCCCGCGGCATAATCCCGGCCTCACGGCCGGCGCTGATGAAAATCCGCGCGAGCCGCGGTCCCGGACCCCGGAACGCCCCCCGCCGCGGGGGCGGTAAGTCGCGCGGCGAGCGCTCGCCGCGCGGCGGCGCGGTCACCACCGGGATGTCCGGACCGTCGTCGATGTCTCCGCCTCGGGCTCGGTGTGCCAGTTTGAGCGCCGCGAGAGCCACATCGGTCGGGTCGAGTTCGCCCACGAGCGACCCGAACATCGCCCGGAACGCATCCAGTTCCCCGGCGGCCACCGTTTCACGGATCGCGACCTTCGTGCGTTCCAACCGCTTCTCGCGGAGGGTCGCGGCCGTGGGCACCTGGCCGTACTCGATCCGCTGTCCGGTGTGCCGCTCGATCGCACGGAGGGCGCCTTGCTCCCTCGGCTCCGCGACGGTGATCGCCACGCCCTCCCGGCCCGCACGACCGACGCGGCCGATCCGGTGGACGTAGTTCTCGATACCCAGCGGGAGCGAGAAGTTCACCACGTGCGTGAGGTGCTCCACGTCGAGCCCGCGGGCCGCGACATCAGTGGCCACCAACAGGTTCGCCTGTCCGGCGCGGAACAGACGCATCACCCGGTCGCGTGCGTCCTGCGCCATACCGCCGTGCAGCGCTTCGGGCCGGTACCCTCGACCCGCGAGCGCTTCCGTCAGTTCGTCCACTTCCGAACGGGTCTTACAAAAGATCAGCGCCGCCGCCGGAGCTTCCGCGTCGAGCACCCGGCCGAGCGCCGCGAGTTTGTACTGCCGCTGCACGACGTATGCGGTCTGGCGCACCTTCGGCAGCTCGCCCGCGGGCACCGGGTCCCGCGTGACGTGGATTTCGGTCGCGTTCTTCAGGTGCTTGACCGCGATCGCCTTGATCCGCGGCGCCATGGTGGCGGAGAACAGGGCCGTCTGCCGCTCCGTGGGCGTCGCGGAGAGGATCGCCTCAATGTCCTCGGCGAACCCCATGTCCAGCATCTCGTCCGCTTCGTCGAGCACCACGACGGTGACGGCGTCGAGTTTCAGCGTCGTGCGGCGCATGTGGTCGAGGGCGCGGCCCGGCGTGGCGACGACCACGTCGATCCCGCGGTCCAGCGCGCGGATCTGCTGGTCCATCGGCGCGCCGCCGTAAATCGGCAGGACCCGCACCCCGAGGGGCTGCCCGTATTTGGCCACCGATTCGGCCACCTGCATGGCGAGTTCGCGCGTCGGCACGAGAATCAGGGACGTCGGTTTGGTGCGTGCGGTGCTTCGTGCGAGGCTGTGCAGAATGGGCAGCGAGAACGCGGCGGTCTTGCCGGTGCCGGTGGCGGCCCGGCCAATCAAGTCGTGCCCCTCGATCAGCGGCGGAATTGCTTCCCGCTGAATGGGCGTCGGCTCCTCGTATCCCAGTCCCGTAAGCCTTTCCACGAGGCGACTGTCGAGACCCAGCTTAGCGAACCCCGACTCGGTTTCCGTCGCCATCGTTTCAACCATTTGGACCTTCTCTGAGTACAGTTCCGTCAAAGGTAATCTCTTAGTATATGGAATCTTAGCGCCGAACTGAGTGCGGCGTGTGAATTTCGGTCGGGCAGCCGGAAAAACGGGGTGAATAACCCGTTCGTGCTCACGCCGGCAGCGCCTTTCAGAATTAGAGGTTCATCGCGGCACAACGGTTCGCGCGGAACCGGAACGCCAGCGCCGGCCCGAACGACGGCACTCGCAGTCGGTCCCGGGCAACGCCGGGAACCGGCCGGACGCGCAACGTGTTCAATCCTTCTCGCCCCACACCTTCGGAGATACGAACCCCTTCGGTTTGGGTGCCGCCTTCGGCGGAACCGCCTGCTTTGCGAACCCGGCCAGCACCTCACGCAGTTCGCTCACCTTGTCGGCGTGCTTCTCGGCGAGATTTGTCTTCTCGAACGGGTCGTCCTTCAGGTTGAACAGCTCAACACTTGCTTTGCTCGGGCTCTTTGTAACCGCACCGTCGGGATCGTCGGTACCATTCTTCACCACCAGTTTCCAGTCGCCGGCGCGAACGGCGCCGGTGTTTGGCGTCGTGTTGAGCAGGATGGCACCGTGCGGGCTCGGTTTGCCGCCCGTCAGCACCGGCCAGATGTCGAGGCCGTCGATGGGTAGCTGCGGTTTCCCCTTCGTGCCGGCGAGTTTCAGCAGCGTCGGGTACCAGTCGACCACGTGAAGCGGCTCGGTGATCGTCGTCCCCGGCTTGATATGGCCGTCGAAGGCTGCACACGCCGCAACGCGGACACCGCCTTCGTACAGGGTCCCTTTCCCCGCACGGAACTTCCCGTTACTCGTCACCACCCCAGGCTGTGGTCCGCCGTTATCACTCAGAAACACGAAGAGCGTGTTCTTCCGCACCCCGGCCTGCTCAACGGCGGCCACGATCTGCCCGACCGCCTCGTCCATCGCCGCAAGCATCCCGGCGTACTTCTGCCGCTCGCCCTTCAGGTGCGCATAGGGCTTCAAATACTCGTCCGGAACTTGGTGCGGGGCGTGAACGGCGTTGAACGGCACGTACAGAAAAAAGGGCTTCTTACCGGCGTGTTGCTGCACGAACTGCACCGCACCCTTCGCAATGAGGTGCGTGCTGTACCCCTCGTCGCGGTTCACCTTATCGTCACGGTGCCAATCGAAGCCGCCGTCACGGACGTGCGTGAAGTAGTCGAGAGCGCCGTTGTAGTGGCCGTACTGGTGATCGAACCCGCGTTTCGTGGGCAGGTACTCGGGCGCGAAATGACCGAGGTGCCATTTGCCGATTACAGCGGTCGTGTAGCCGGCGTCCTTCAGCCCTTCCGCGACGGTGCGTTCGTCGAGCGGCAGCCCGTATTGTGCCCACGGGCGCACGACTCCGACTTGTAACCCGTGGCGCATGGGGTACCTGCCGGTCATCAGCGCGGCCCGAGTCGGGCTGCATACCGGTTGCACGTAGAACGCGTCGAGGGTTGCACCGGCAGCGGCGATTTTATCGATGTTCGGCGTTTTGATCTCCTTCCCGCCCATGAACCCGCAGTCCTCGCGCCCGAGGTCGTCGGCGAGGAGGAATACAACATTTGGTTGCGCCGGTGGGTCCGCCCGAGCCACCGACAAGGGTGCTAGCAGGAAGAGCAAAACGGTGAGTTGCCGCATCAGAGTTCGTCCTGTGATGGGGGACTTAGCCAGGATACCTATTGAGCGGAAGTTAGGCGGACGATTTCGGCACGCCCGCTGCTCCCAACGAAGAAGTTTTTGTGCGCCAACTTGAAAAAACGTGCTCTGGCGCGCCAGATAGCACTGACGCGCTCTCAGAACGGACCTACCGACTCACGGGAACCACACGATGCCCTCAGCGCCCGCTGAACTCGCCCAGCGCCTCACCGCCCACGGTCAGGAGCACCTCCTGCATGATTGGGATCGGCTCTCGGACTCCGAGCGCACGGCGCTGAGCGAACAGATCGCCGGCATTAATTTCGGGGCACTTCGCGACCTGTATGCGATGCATGATTCGGCGCCGACGGCACTGCCCCCCCGCAGCGCCATCGGTCCGCTGCCTGTGCTTCCCCGAACTGCGACGCCAGAGGCCCGCGCGGTCGGCGAAGAGGCGCTCCGGCGCGGAGAGGTCGCGGTCCTGCTGGTGGCCGGCGGCCAAGGCAGCCGGCTCGGGTTCGATCAGCCGAAAGGGATGTACCCCGTCGGCCCGGTCAGCAACGCCACTCTGTTCCAAGTCCACGCCGAAAAGGTGCTGGCAGTGTCGCGACGGTACGGCCAACCGGTCCCGTTCCTGGTGATGACCAGCCAAGCCACGCACACCGAAACCGAAGCGTTTTTCCGGGCCAACAACTTCTTCGGTCTGGCGCCGAAAGATGTCGTATTTTTCCGACAGGGAACCATGCCCGCGGTCGACATTACCACCGGAAAGATTCTGCTGGAAGCCCCCGGCAAGCTGTTCCTGAGTCCCAACGGCCACGGGGGCACGCTCACGGCGCTGCGCGAAACCGGCACCCTTGCGCAAATGCAGGGACGCGGTATCAAGCACGTGTTCTACTTTCAAGTGGATAACCCACTGGTCAAGGTGTGCGACCCGGACTTCCTCGGGAACCACATCCAGGCAAAATCCGAAGCCTCTTCAAAGGTCGTGTACAAGGAGCAACCGGGCGAAAAGGTCGGCATCCTGGCGGTGGTGAACGGGCGGTGTGCGATCGTCGAATACTCTGACCTGCCGGCCGAAATGGCCGCCGAGCGAGCCGAAGATGGTACGCTCCGCTTCCGGGCGGGGAACCCAGCGATCCACCTTTTCGATCTGAGGTTCTTGGAGCGAGTGACCGGGACCGGCGGGCTGACGTACCACGTCGCTCGGAAGAAGGTCCCGCACCTCGATCCGACAACCGGCGAATTCGTCACACCCGCGAAGGAGAACGCGCTCAAGTTCGAGCTGTTCATCTTCGACGCGCTGCCAATGGCCGACCACTGGGTCGCAATGGAAACGAGCCGCGAGGAAGAGTTCGCTCCGCTCAAGAACGCCACCGGAGCCGATTCGCCCGAGACGGTTCACCGGGCGATGAGCGCCCTCCACGCCTCTTGGCTCTGGCGTTCCGGCGCGACCGTTTCAGAAGGCGTGTTGGTCGAAATCTCGCCGCTGTTCGCACTGGACGCAGAAGAGTGCGCGGGAAGAGTAGCGCCTGGTACGCAGGTTAAATCGCCCGCATACTTCAATTAGTGTCAGCGAACGCCCACCGGTGCGCAATCTTTCCCCACCGGTATTTTTTCGCCACCGTTTCAAATGGCCACGTTGATTGCGAACAATACGACCAGCCACTTGCACACGGCACAAAGATGAGGGAAAGTGGAGAAATCGGGTAACGGTGATGAATCCCCCGCGTACCCACGATACTCTTCTTTGGAACCTCACGTTTCCGCCCGATAGTCGGAGTCACGCACCATGACCACGCCACGGTCGGCCCGTTTGGCCGTCTGCCTCGGCTTGCTCTTCGTTGCCGGCCTCGCGGCCGCGGCGCCTGCCGCGAACGAGGTGCCGCAGTGGGACACCACGCGCACCACCCAGCCGGAAGACATCGCCGAATTGAAGGCGCTCCAGGCGACCGTCAAGAAGGTGGTCGATAAATGCACCCCGGCGACTGTCGCGGTGCTGTCCGGTTCGAGTGCCGGCAGCGGCGTAATCGTCAGTGAGGACGGGTTGGTGCTCACCGCGGCTCACGTGATCCGCGAGTACGCGGCGGGCGGGAAGGGGCAGATGGAAGGCCGCGCGCTGCCGTTCACGGCGGGGAAGTCCATCAAAGTGATGCTGGCGGACGGCAAGCGGGTGAACGCCAAAACTCTCGGCATTAACGAGGGTCTGGACAGCGGCATGGTGCAAATCACTGACAAGGGACCGAACAACGGCAAATGGCCGTTCCTGCCGATCGCGAAGTCGGGCGGTCTTCAAAAGGGACTGTGGGTCGTGTCGCTGGGGCATCCGAACGGACCCAAGGACGGTCGCTCACCGGTGGCCCGGCTCGGTCGGCTCCAAGGAAGCACCAAAAACGTGCTCCGCACCGACTGCACGCTCGTGGGCGGCGATTCCGGTGGCCCATTGTTCGACCTCAACGGGAACGTGATCGGTATCCACAGCCGCATCGGGCTGCCGATCTCGCAAAACATCCACGTCCAGGCCGACCAGTTCAAGAACGAGTGGGACCAGTTGGTCGCCGGCGAGTGGGTCGATAAGCCCGCCAGCCTCAAGACCACCACCGCGTACCTGGGCGTGGTGTTTCCCGACGACGAGGAAGAAGACGCGTGGCTGAAGGAAGTGGAGGAGGACGGGCCGGCTGGCAAAGGGGGTCTGAAGCCCGGTGACACGATCACCAAATTCAACGCCACCGCCATCAAAACGGTCAAGGCGTTCCGCAAGCAGATGGAATCCGTCAAGGCCGGGGATACGGTTCAGATTACGGTGCGCCGCGGCGCGACGGTGATGACCCTGCCCGTTACGCTGGCCAAACGAGTCTGACCGCGACGGTACGGCTCCGCCCACACGCCACCCCTCTCCCTGCCCCGTGGCGCTCGCGCCGCGGCTAGTTCAACCACACGCTTTCACCTCACGCCGGAGCTGAGATCGATGTACACGCGATTGACTGCGACAACCCTCGCGCTGGTGGTGCTCGGCGCGCCGGTTCAGGCTCAAATCGGCAAAGACACTAAGCTGCTCGGCCCGTTCAAACCGATCGTGGCCCGCGCCAGCGAGTCCACGGTTCGCATTAAGTGCGACGACAAGGACACGATCCTCGGCACGATCGTGGACGAGGCCGGGTACATCCTGACCAAAGCCAGCGAGTTAAAGGGCACGATCTGGGTGCGCCTGCCGGACGGAAGCGAGTACGAGGCCGCCAAAGTCGCTGCACACAACGACACCGACCTCGCCCTCTTGAAAGTCGACGTGAAGGGGTTGCGGCCGGTGACCTTCACCGACACGGAAAAGGTGCCGCGCGGCAACTGGCTGGCCGCGGCCGGCCCAAACAGCGACCCCATTTCGGTGGGGATCGTCAGCGTCATGACCCGCAAGCTGACCGGGCTCGACACCATCGCCGCGGTCCGGAACCCCAACCGCGGCGTCATGGGCGTGTACCCCGTGGACGCGACGGACGACGACGGTAAGGCGATCGGCGCGAGGCTGGACCGGATCGAACCAGGCGGCGCGGCCGCCAAGGCCGGCCTCAAGGTCGGTGACATCGTCGTCGAACTGAACGGCAAGCCGGTCGCCACCCAGGCGACCATGCGCGAGCACCTGGAATCCCTGCGCGGCGGCGACGTGGTGACGGTGAAGGCCAAGCGCAACGACGAGGTGAAGAGCTTCAAGTTGACCCTGGGCCGCCCCGAACCGGACCGCGGCGACATTCAGAACTCGATGGGCAGCACCCTTTCGAACCGCCGCACCGGGTTCCCGCAGGTGCTGCAAACGGACCTCGTGGTGGACGCGAAAGACTGCGGCGGGCCGGTTGTGGACCTGGAGGGTAACGTGCTGGGCATCAACATCGCCCGCGCGGGCCGGGTGGAAACGTGGATCTTGCCCAGCGAAGTGATCCGCCCGCTGCTGCCCGATCTGAAAGCGGGCAAGTTCGCGGTGGTGAGCACCAAAAAACTGCCCGAAGCGCCGGCGCCACACGCACCCAAGAGCAAGTAGCGCGCGTTCGTTCAGCGCACGGGTTTGCCACTGTAACAGTTTGAAGCCCGGGGCGGGCGCTGGCAACCGGCCAGCGCCCGCCCCGGGCGTTTCACTTTGGCCGCCGAGTCGGTTTGGGGTTGAATCCCATTTTTGTGACCGCGTACCATGCTCCCCCTGCCGCGCACGCGCCTCGGGTTCGGGCAACCTGACGCAACTGCGGCGGTCGCACGGACGCGCATATGCCGACGATCAACAAGCGATTCCTCCTCAAAATGCTGCTGGCGCTGTTCGCGTTCAGCGGTGCGCTGGTGGCGGCCCATGCGGTGCAGGCCAGCCGCATCCCGGCAGCACTCAAAACGCAATCGGACCGCGCCGCAGAGGCCGGCAAAACCGATGTGGCAATCCACTACTTGCGGCAGTACCTGGAGTTCAAACCCGAGGAGATCGAATCCCAGATCAAGCTCGCCGAACTGCTCGCCCAGCGTCCGCCGACGCAGCGCGGGATGACCGACCTGCTGTTCCTGTACGACAAGATCCTCCGGCTCGACCAGGCGCGCTTCGACCCTCGTCGCCATGACATTCGCCGCCAAGCGTTCGAGACCGCGCTGCGGGCCGGGAAGTTCACCGACGCCGTGACGCACGGGCAGGCTCTGCTTCAGGACTTTCCGACCGACGCGGCTCTGTGGGACCGGCTCGCCGCGGCGCAAACGGGGCTGAGCCAGCACGCGGCCGCGCGGAAGTCTTACGAGGAGGCGGTGCGATGCGCTCCGGACGAGATCACTCACTACCAACACCTCGCCCAGTTGGTGTGGAAGAATTTGGACGATAAGGCCGGCGCCCGCGTCGTTCTGGACCGGATGGTGCAGGCGCTGCCGCAGAACCCGAACGCGTTCCTGACCCGCGCCCGGTTCGATACGTTGCTCGCGGACGAGGAAGCGGTCGCGCGGCAGTTCGCCCGCCCCATCGCGGACCTGCACCGCGTGATCGAACTCGATCCGGAACACGCCGAGGCCGCGCTGCTGCTCGCGGAACTGATGCAGCGGAACCGGAACATCCCGGCCGCGCACGCGCTGCTCCGCGACGCGGTCGCGCTGTATCCGAAAGACCTGAAGATCGTCCGCGGCCTGTCGTGGCTCGAACTGATCCGCGGGAACGTGGCCGCGTCGATCACCGTTCTTGAGGACGGGCTCAAGGCCACGCCGGACGGGTTCGACCTGATGGTGCCGCTCGCGGACCTGCTGATCCAGCAGAACGACACCGTCCGCACCGCCGAGATCCTCAAGCGACTGGAAGCGCGCAAGGCCCCGCCCACTCAGGTCAAGTACCTGCGCGCGCGGATGGTGATGCGCGAAGAGAAGTGGGACAAAGCGGTGAACCTGATCGACGCGCTCCGCCGCGACCCTGACGTGGTGAAGCTGACCGGGCTGCAGCTGCAACTGAACCTCCTGTCGGCGGCCTGTTACAGCAAGTTGGGCGACCAGCCGGCCGAGGAGAAAGCGTACCAGCGGGTCACGACAGCCGACCCGAAGAACGTCACCGCTCGCGTCGGCCTGGGAAACCTGTATTTGAACCAGGGCCGGTTCGACGACGCCGCGCGCGAGTTCGAGTCCGCTTTGCAATCGCCCTACGCGACGGGGACGGTCGTCTCCCAGTGGGTCAAGCTGAAGGCCCGGCTGCTCCAGAGCGACCCGCAAGCGAACTGGACCCGGCTCGAGGCCGCGGTCGGCGCCGCGGCCCCGCGGTTCGGCCGCGGGTCGGTAGAGCCCCTTCTACTCCGCGGAGAGGTGCTCGCCGCGCAGGGCAAGCTCATGGAAGCGGTGAAGTTGCTCCGCCAAGAGACCACGCGACGCCCGGCCGATGGCCACCTGTGGGCGGCACTCGCACTGACGACCGCCGACTTCAGCGGGTGCGCGGCGGGGCTGGTCGTACTCGACGAGGCTCAAGCGTCCGCGGGCGACTGCGCCGATGTCCGGCTCGCACGGGCCGCCCTTTACAGCCGCGAACCCGGTCGGGTCCGGCCGATCGAGGCGCTGGCCGAGCACACCGAGAGCTGGCCCGAGAACGAACAACTCCGCCTCTTGTCGGGGCTGGTGGAGGTGTACGACCGGCTCGGCGACGCCGAGCGCGTGGTCCAGTTGCTCCGCCGGATCGTCGCACGGCAGCCGTCGAACGTGGGCGTGTGGCTCAAGCTGCACGAGCGCGCTGGCACGGGTCCGGCCGCGAGCGCGGCCCGTGCCGCGATCGCGAAATTGGAAACCGAGTCCGCCCCGTCGGTGGTCCTGTGTGACGCCCGGACCGCTACCGCGGAGACCGCCCCGTCCGTACTCCCGCGCGTGCTGCATGCGTTCGGAGCCGACCCGACCCGCGCCGACGTGTGCCTCGCCCTCGCCCGCCTGAAGACCCTTACCGGCGACACGACAGCCGCCGCTGAGCTCACCGAGCGCGCGTTCAAGTTGGAGCCGACACGCTACGAGTGCGCCGAAGCCCTGGTGGCGCAGCACGCGAAGGCCGGCGCCACGGACCGGACGGCGCAACTGCTCGCACGACTGGCGAACGACCCGCGGTGGGCCGGCGAACCGTTCCGCCGCATGGTCGGCCACGTCCTGCCCGTCCTGCCGGCCCCGGTCGCGGCGAACCTGCTGGCCCAGTGCCGCAAACTGGTCGAGCGCGACCCGAACGGGCTGCCGTGGATGGCCGAGAGCGGCGTGCTGCTGCGACTGCCGGAAGCCGCGAACCTCGTCGACGAGGCCACGCGGCGCCCCGGAGCCACCTCCGACGACTGGCTCCGGAAGGCCCTGTTCGCGTCCCGCGACAACCCGGCCGCCGGGCCGGAGGTGCTGGCCGCCGCCCGCGCGGCGCTGCCGGTCGCAACGTACTTCCAGCTCGTCGCGGTGTACTGCGACACGGCCGCGGGCAGCACATTCACGCCTGAAGTGGCGGACCCGGCGGAGCGGCGGGCGCTGGCCCAGGCGCGGCTGTCGGTGAAACTGTCGCGGTCCCAAGCCGCCGACGGCGGAAAGGTGCTGGAAGCGTTCCTCGCGGGCAAGGACGTGCCGGCCGCGGACGCGGACTGGGCGCGACGCAACCTCGCGATGATCTACGCCGTCGGCGGGACCCCCGAGGACCGCGTGCGGGCGATGAACCTGATCCGCACGGTCGTCTCGACCGAAGCGCTGAGCCCTGAAGAGCTGCGGGCCACCGCCAGCGTGCTGACCACCCTCGGCCGGTACCTCGAAGGGCCGGACCGCCGCGCGGTGCTCAACGGCGCGATCACGTCGCTGGCGGCGGCGTACAAGACCACCAGCGCGCCGAGCTACCTGTTCGCGATGTCGCAACTGTACCGCGCCCTCGGCGAGCGGCGCAAGAGCCGCGAGTGCCTCCAGACCCTGCTCAACGACGAGAAGGACCCGTCTTACGCGTTCTACCTGCGGGCCGCGCTCGACGAGCTGGTCGAGGACAACTATTTCGAAGCCGCGGCCACGTTCGCGGGCCGGCTAACGGCGAAAGCGGCCGGCGACTTCAACGCGCTCGCGAGTGTGGCGCGTTTCGAGTGCAAGGCCGGGCGCCCGGAGCGCGGGCTGGCGATCGCCGAGGACTACGCCCGCGTCGCGGACGGCGGGTCCGGCGACTACCTCGTGCGCTCCGCCCGGGTCGCGGAGCTGCTGGACGAGCTGAGCCGGCTGCCCAACGTGCGCGGCACCCCGGTGGCCCGGCGGATGGCCGACGCCGCGGTCGAGCGGTACACCGCGATCGTTCCGAACCGGCCCGAGGCCATCGTCGGCGCGGCGGGGGTGCTGGCCGCCGACGGCCGGACCGCGGACGCGTTCGACCGCATCGAGCGGCTCAACCGGTACATCCCGACGCGGTTGCGTGCCAGCGCCGGCTTGGCCATCGTGCGGGGCCGCGGCGAGGTCACCGAACGACAAGCCGAACTCGCCCGCAAGTGGCTCGACGACTGCCTCGCGGAAGAACCCGACTCGATCCCCCTGCTGCTCAACCGGGCCGAGTTCCTGGCGCTACGCCGCGACACCACCGGTGCGACCAATGGGTTCAAGGAGGTAATCAAGAAGGAGCCGAAGAACGTGATCGCGCTGAACAACCTCGCTTGGCTCCTCGCGGCCGACCCCGCGACCGCCGACGAGGCGCTCAAGTTGGTCGCACAGGCGACCCGCGAGGGCGGGCTAACGGGCGAACTCCTTGACACGCGCGCCCGCGTTCAGATCACCCTCAAGCAGTACACGGCGGCACACCATGACTTGGCAGAAGCCATCAGCCACCAGCCGACCGCGCTTCGGTGGTTCCACGTCGCCGTGCTGCGGATGAACCAGACCCCTCAGCAGCCCGAGGAAGCGCGAAAGGCGTTCCAGGAGGCCAAGCGGCGCGGGATCGAGGCCAAAGACGTGCACCCAGCGGACCTGTCGGTGTTCAAGGTGTTGGACGCCGCCAACAAGGCGGTGGACGCCGCGAAGGAGAAGTGAACACACGCCGCGGGTCGGAGCACTTCTCCGACCCGCGGCCTTCTCTCACGATCGGAGCGCGCCGATCGGTTCAGGTTGTCTGAACGAACCGACGGGCCTGGGTGAGTCGTTGCTTCCCTCACACACCGGTCTTAAAAAAGAACCGGTGAGAGATCCGGCCGAGCCAGATGCAACAACAATCGCACAGTTCTGCCCGATCAGGATGTCAGGAACTCCCACAGGAAGCACTCGAGCGAGCCGTTGAAGAACGGCTCCTTGTGAACCACTTTAAGCCGGATCTTCTTTGCCAGCATCGTGTTACTGGTGAACACGAGCAACCGCCAGCCGGGCCAGAACTCCTTCGCTGCCGCCCCGATGCGTGCGTACAACGGGATCAACTCTTCCTCTTCGCCGATCCGCTCGCCGTAGGGCGGGTTACAGATCAGCGTCCCGAGGCCGCCCGACGGTGGGCGGGCGTCGCGTAGCTCGAGTTTCTGGAGGTTTAGCAGGTGCCCTACGCCCGCCGCGCGTGCGTTCATCTGGGCTAGGCTAATAGCGTCCGAGCGCACATCGGACCCGCAGATGGGGGCGGGCAGCTCCTTCAACACCGCCGCGCGGGCGTCGTCGCGGATCGCGTTCCACAGCGTCCGGTCGAAGTCGGGCCAGCCTTGGAACGCGAACCACTTCCGCGTTAGTCCCGGCGGGCGGTTCAGGGCGATCCACGCGCCCTCGACGCAAAACGTCCCGGACCCGCACATTGGGTCCACGAGCGGTGTGTTTTTGTCCCACTTCGCGCGTAGCAAAAGGCCGGCAGCCAGCGCCTCGTTGAGCGGCGCGATTGTCTGGATGGGTCGGTAGCCGCGCTTGTGCAACGACGACCACGAGCTGTCGAGGCTCAGAACCGCATGGTTCTTGGAGACGTGCAGGTTCAGCCCGATCATGGGCTGGTCCGGGTCAACGCTCGGCCGGCGCCCGACGCGCTCGCGGAACTGGTCGCAGATCGCGTCCTTAACCCGCCGGGCTGCGTACTGCGAGTGCGTGAGCGCCGAGTCGCGCACGTTGCAATCGACCGCAAGCGTCTGGTCGGGCGTCATCCAGTCCGCCCAGTTGATCGAGCGAACGGCGTCGTAGAGTTCGTCCGAGTTGTGAACGTCGAACTCGTGAACGGGACGCAGCACACGCACGGCCGTCCGGAGCCACAGGCACGCGCGGTAGAGCAGCGCCGGCGGCCCCTGGAACGTAACGCCGCCGCGCCCCGGCTCGACGGCCCGCGCCCCGAGCGAGTCGAGTTCACTCGCCAGCACTGGTTCGAGGCCGCGGGCACAGGTAGCAAAGTAGCGGGTCATTACACGAACTGCTGAATCAGGTAAACGACGCTCGCGGCCAGCACGATTGCGACGACGATTGCGAGGTGGATGAGGCGCTGGGTGTACCACACCTCCACGCCCTTGCCGAACCGCACCCCCATCAATCCGGCTTCGACCCCGGCGGAAATCAGGAGGTCGATGGGCAGTGCGAGCAGGAACGTGATGATGCTGGCTTCCCAGGGTGGTAGCCGCGCCGCGTCACACGCCGCGTGAACGGCGGCCCGCAAAAGACTGACCGCCAGCACGAACGCGACCCACGACACGAACATGATCCCCGCCGCAACCGTCACCCCCGGCTTCGGCAGCCCGCACAGCACGCACGACCACCGGTAGATGAACGTCAGCAGGAACATCAGCACCGGGATCAGCAGCACCACGCAGGTGCAGCACCCGAGCAATATCAGCAGCGGTTGCGCCACGGTGCGCGTGATCCTCGGTCGTCGAGTCAGTGGGAGGGCTGTTCTGAACGGCCAGCGTAACACGTCTTCGCAAGGTCCGGCGTGCCCAGCAGCAGTCATGTTCTTATTAACAATCGGGCTGGGTGTGTTTTGGCAGAGTGCCAACACTGACACACCCAACCTGATTGCTGGCCGTCACACGCCGGCTTCGGCCGGGGCCGGGAACTGCGTGCTCAGTTCGAGGACGCCGGCCTTCACGCGTGCGGTGACCGCGGCGTCGCCGCCCGAGGTCAGCACTTCGGTGATCCAGCCGGCGATCCGCTTCATCTCCGCCTGCTTCATGCCGCGGGTGGTCAGCGCCGGGGTGCCCAGCCGGACCCCGGACGGGTCGAGCGGCTTGCGTGGGTCGAACGGGATCATGTTTTTGTTCACCGTGATGCCCGCGGCGTCGAGCGCGTGTTCCGCGAGCTTCCCGGTGGAGCCCTTGGCGGTCACGTCGATGAGCATCAGGTGCGTGTCGGTCCCGCCCGACACGACCGGGAACCCGGCCGCGAGCAGCTCCTCCGCGAGCACCTTCGCGTTGAGCAGCACCTGCTCCATGTACCGCTTGAACTCCGGCTTGAGGGCCTCGCCGAACGCGACCGCCTTCGCCGCCACGACGTGCATCAGCGGCCCGCCCTGGATGCCCGGGAACACCGCGGAGTTGATCTTGTCCGCCCACTCCTGCTTGCACAGCACGAACCCGCTGCGCGGCCCGCGCAGGGTCTTGTGGGTGGTGGAGGTCACGAACGCGGCGTGCGGCACGGGGTCCGGGTGCAGCTTCGCCGCCACGATGCCGGAGATGTGCGCCATGTCCACCATCAGCGGCGCGCCGACCTCGTTGGCGATCTCGCCGAACTTCGCGAAGTCCAGGGTCCGCGGGTAGGCGCTCGCCCCGGCGATGATGAGCTTCGGCTTGTGCTCCCGGGCCTTCGCGGCCAGGTCGTCGAAGTCGACGCGGTGGTCCTCTTTGCGGACCCCGTAGCTCACGACCTTGAAGTACTTGCCCGAGAAGTTGAGCCGCATCCCGTGGGTGAGGTGCCCGCCGTGCGCGAGGTCCAGCCCCATGATCGTGTCGCCGGGCTGGAGCGCGGCGAGGAACACCGCCATGTTGGCCTGCGCGCCGGAGTGCGGCTGCACGTTGGCGTGGTCGCCCCCGAACAACTGCTTGGCGCGGTCGATCGCCAGCCGCTCAACCACGTCCACGAACTCGCAGCCGCCGTAGTACCGCTTACCGGGGTAGCCCTCGGCGTACTTGTTGGTGAGGCACGACCCCTGCGCGGCCATCACCGCGGGGCTGGTGTAGTTCTCGCTCGCGATCATCTCCAGCCCGACCTGCTGACGGGTCCGCTCGCTCGCGATGGCGGCGAACACGTCCTGGTCGGCGGATTGCAAGATGTCCATTTCAGCTCCGATGTTCGGTGTTTCGTGCCCGGTGCTTCGTGCGCGCGCCGCCGGGTGGGCACCCGCGACCCGCCAAACACCAAACACCAAACGCCAAACACTCCCTCACGTTGTACCGAACTCGACCCCAGCCGCCCGCAGTTTGTCGGCCAGTGTGCCGTCCGCGCGGTACACGATGCCGGTCCAACCGAACCGCTCCGCGGCCTCGACGTTGGTGGGCAGGTCATCGACGAACACGCACTCGTGTGGCTCGCAGTACGCGTGCTGCTGAATGTGCGCGCAGAACGCGGGCTCCGGCTTGCGGGCGCGGGCCTTGAAGGACGTTCCGAGGTGGTCGAAGTGGGCGAGCACGTCCGCGAACTGCTTTGAGTACGCGTCGAAGTGCGCCCGGGTCGTGTTGCTGGCAAGCACGATCCGGTACTTCGGCTTCAGCCGCGGGATCAGGTCGCACACCTCCAGGTTGCGCCAGAAGATCGCGACGAACGCCGCGAGGAACTGCTCGTCAGTGCAAGTCAGCCGGGCGTCCAGCTTGGCCTCGCGCACGTACTCGGCGGTGTCGATGGCACCGCGCTCGTAGGCGTCCTCGATCTGGCTACCGTACAACTTCAGCGCGATTTCGACCGGCGGGAACTCGGTGTATCCCGCGAGCCGGGCCACGGCGCGGCTGTGGTCGAAGAACGCCACCACGTTCCCGAAGTCGAAAATCACCGTCTTAATCGGCATGCGTCACCGTGATGTGCTGTGTGCAAAGAGCTTTAACAGTACTGACACGGTGAAAATTTTTGGAAGACAGCACTCCGTTTTCTTTGCAATCCCATTCACCCATTCAGTACTGTCAAACCTCTCTGTCATTACTTTGCAGGGAACTTGAGGATCAAGGCGCCGGGAGCAAACTTGATCCGCGGGGCGCCCACGTACCCGATTACTATTCTCGTGCCGTCGGGCATCACCGTCATCGCGTGAATTGGCCCCAGATCGCGCGGCGAACCGAAAACGCGTGTTCCGTCGGCCACGTTCCGAACCGCCAAGTACGCTTTCCCGCAAGCGGCCGCTCTTATATCACCAGAATGGTTCCCGCCGGGGTTGAAGCGCAGCCGCGTGTCCCCACCGGGGCGCGACGGAGCCGCCTCCCCCTCGAACATCGGCTTGAGATCGGGGTTCGGGAAATCACGAACCGCCTTCGCAGCCGCCACATCCCACAGCTTCACGCTCTTGTCACTCGATGCCGATGCCAGCCACTTCCTGTCGTTCGAGAGGGCGATCCAAAACAACTGTTCGCAGTGCCCGACCGGCCCCTCGTACTTCTGGCATCCGGCAATGCATCGGGCGCGGACTTGAACTCGCACCATGCTCTCCGCCACTGCGTCATACAGCGTGGAACTAAGGCCCAGCACATCCGCCGGTTGCGTGAACTTGTCAGCCTCCTTGTCGTCTGTTAGTGTGATAATCCGCACTTCCTTACCGATCCCGGTCGCAAGCATCTGGCTGTCGCGCGACAGCAGCAGCGTGACGGCGGGCGCGGCAAGCGGACCGATTTCATACACGGGTTTTTCGGGTTTCGTCACATCCCGCACGCAAATCAGTTTATCGCTCCGGCCGTGATCAGTTGGCCATTTGCGGCGTTCAGTAGCACGGCCGTGAACTCACCGCTGTGCGCTGGGAAATCGTACTTCGTGCGATTCGGCTCCCCGTTCGGCGCGGCCGGGGGTTGGCCCCGCAAACCATGTCCGGCGGTGTAAAGAGCATAACATAGCGCCAGAAACACAACTGGCGCGACACCGGCATGATAACGAACTCGGTTGACCGGAGGGAGGAGGCGGAGCCGTAGTGTTGCCGGGAGCGGCGCGGGTCAACAGAGGTGGCCCCACAAGAGCCTACGGGAAAACCTCCCTGTGGCTCACCGGTCCAGTTTCAGCTCGCGCACACGCGCACGAATATCGGCCAGGACCGCGAGAAACCGCCAGTCGGACGTGCCGCCGTACAGTTCCTCGAACTTCGCGGCAGAAAGGCCGTCGCGCAGCCCGGCCGTAAGCGGCAAGTAGTCGGCAGCGGTGAACGATTTTGCGACGCGGTGCAGCAGGTCCGCGTCGGCGAAGGCCGCTTGTGCGAATGCGCCGCCCGCGAGTTCGGCAGCGAGCGCAGGCAAGCATAGATTCGCCGGGCTGTGCAACTCACGCACCGCTCGCCCGACCGCAACACCCTCCGCGCCCCCCGGAACCAGCGCGTTCACTGCGCAGCCCAGGAAGAACTGTCGGCACAGATCGCGCCGACCGGCCAGCGTCGGGTTCCCGAGCGCGGCCGCCCGCGCTTTACGCTCCGCGTCGGTCTCGAGGCCGCGAACGGCGGCAGATGTAACCGCGTCGTAGAGCAGCACGCCGACATCATCGAGAGCGATTCCTAACCCGAGGAGAACGCCGGGCACCACCTCCGGCCCGGGCGAGCGGAGCGCGGCTTCGACCGCAACCCGCACATACTCGGCGGTGAGTGCATCCCCTCTGAGTGCATCGGAACCGGTGTTCCTCCGCGCCCGCTCGCGAACCGCCCGGATCACGGCCCGCGCGACACCGGCGCGGGCGCCGGCATCCACCGCCGGACGCGGGCGGTCGCTGACGCCGCCTTCGTTCTTGCGCGGGCGTTCGAGCGTCTCGATGTACTCAATCACGAGCGGATCACCGGGAGCGGCCTTCAGCAGTCCCTGATACACCCGCATTAACCGGGCGCGGTTCGCGGGCGAGAGCGTTTCCAATGTAACCCCAGCCGCGCGCCGGCGCTCCTCGCCCCACAAGTTCAGCAGGAGCGCGTTGAGCGGATCGAGCCGGAGCACCGCACCCTGGCGCAAGGCGTACCCGTCGCCGAGTTGCGGGCGCAGTGCCGAGCCCGGGTCCGGCGACCCGACACCCCCGAGAGCCTTGGCCAGAAAGTGAATCAGCACCTCGGTGCGCTCATCGTCACTCTTCGGCGCCCACTCGCGAACGAGAATGTGGCGCCCCGACAGCCCGCGACCGGCCCCGAACGAGGGGTCCGTCATCGGGTCGATCCTCCGACTCGTATACCCGACAACCAATCCGCCGCCCTTCGGTTTAACGACCTTTTCCAGCCCTGCGAGCAGTTCCGCTGTGTCTTTGGCGTCGGGGTCGGACTTCCAGGTGTCGAAGCCGTCCAGCACGAACTTCACCCCGGCGCCCTTCTCCAGCACGCCGGCGGCTTCGTCGAACCGCTTGCGCAGCTCGGCTTGCCAGACTTTTTCGGTACGCTGCTCGGCGTCGTCCACGAGCAGCGTCACCGGAACCTTGACGGGCGGGTCGCGTGGCACCGGGTTCGGATCGATGCGGGTGTCGCGTTCGAGCGGGTCCCCGGGCAGTTCCAGACCCTCGAACCTGAAACCGGTGGCGTCGTCCGGAAGAAACACGTAAGCGTTGTACGTGTCGAGCCGCAGCTTCGTTTCCTTGCCGTTTGCGGTGTAGCTGAGATCGACTGGGCCGGTGACGAACAGCGGCACCACGTGGTTCGAGTGCAGCTTGTGTGGCTTCGCTTTCCCACCCGGTTCCGCCAGCCGGAACGTGATTTCGCTGTCGGTGTAGTTCCCGATCACGACCACCGCCGCCCGGCCCCAAGAGGATGCGGCCAGCGCGAGGGCGACGGACGCGAGAAAACGGAAACGCATAGCAACTCCCGGTTGAACGCGTGCCATGATAGCACCCGACTGTCGCTCCCCGGAGGCCCTCCGCAGACGGCCTCCGGGCCGGTTCAAGCGCATCACGTCCCGTTCACAACGTGGTGAACCCGGCGTGTTCCCCGCACGTCCGTACCGGTAGCCCCGGCCAGCCGAAGGAGCCCACGTGCGCACACTCGCTACTGTTCAAACCGTCACCACCGCGGAACCCATTCCCGGAGCCGACGCGATCGAGAAGATCCGCGTCTTGGGCTGGTGGGTGGTCGTCAAAAAAGGCGAATTCCGGCCCGGCGACCGCGTCGTGTACTGCGAAATCGACTCCCTCTTGCCGGAGGTTCCGGACTTCGAGTTCCTGCGCCCGAGCAGCTACAAGCCCGCGATCGTCGACGGCACCGGAACGGTTCTCCAGCACGCCGGGTTCCGCATCAAGACGGTCCGGCTCCGCGGGCAGGTGTCGCAGGGAATCTGCTTTCCATTGATCATACTGCCCACCGGCACACCGAACGGCGAGGGTGCGGATGTCACCGAGGCGCTGGGGGTGCGCAAGTGGGAGCCGCCGCAAACCGGCTCCGCGGGTCGCAGTAAGGGCAACTTCCCGGGGTTCCTGCCGAAGACCGACGAGACCCGCGCGCAGGTGCTCGAAAAGACCCTCGCGCGTTACCAGGGGGTGGAGTTCTACCTCACTGAGAAGCTGGACGGCACGTCGTTCACGGCGTTCGTCCGGGCGGGGGAATTTGGGGTGTGCAGCCGGAACCTGCTGCTCGACACCACCGACGACACCGCCACGCTCGTCCGGGTGGCGAAAGCCTTGGGGCTCGAAGAGCGGCTCCGCACGTTCGTCGCCGCCCGCGGGCACGACGTGGCGGTGCAAGGCGAGGTCATCGGTCCGGGGGTCCAGCAGAACAAGTACGGGCTGAAGGAACTGGCGATGAAGGTGTTTAACGTGTTCGACGTGAGCGCGTACCGTTACCTCGACCGCTCGGACATGCTCACGGCGGTGGCGGAGTTGGGGCTGGAACCGGTCCCGGCGCTCGGCACGCTTGTACTCGACCACGGGGTCGACGAGCTGGTCGCGCTTTCTGAGGGCACGAGCACCCTGAACCCGAAGGTGCAGCGCGAGGGGATCGTGTTGCGACCGCTGAGCGAAGTCCAGGACGACTACCTCGGGCGTCTCAGCTTCAAGGCGATCAACCCGAAGTTCCTGCTCAAGTACGACGAGTGAAGGACTGTTGGGAGCGCGGAACCAGAACAGGCGTCCGGTATCTGTTCTGGCTCCGCATTCGTGGCGGTCACACCTGAAACACACCCGTCTGGAACGGCCGCCCGTCGTCGAAACGCGTCACGACGGCTAACGCCGTCAGCAGCGCGTCCCGGGTGCCCTCGGGACGCACAATTGCGTCCACCCAAAGCCGTGCGGCGGCGTACCGGATATCGGTTTGCTTGTCGTAGTCGGCCTTCACGCGGTCGCGCAGGGCGGCCAGTTCCGCGGCGTCGGGCTCTTTCCCGGCGCGCTTCAGCGCCTGAACCTGAACGTCGAGCAGTGTGCTCGCGGCCTGGTTCCCGCCCATCACCGCGTACTGTGCGTTCGGCCACGCGAAGATGAACCGCGGGTCGAACGCCTTGCCGCACAGCGCGTAGTTCCCGGCCCCGTAGCTGCCGCCGGTGATCAGCGTGAGTTTGGGCATCACGCTGTTGGAGATCGCGTTCACCAGCTTCGCCCCGGCCTTGATGATCCCGCTCTCCTCGGACTCACGGCCCACCATGAACCCGTTGACGTTCTGGACGAACACGATCGGAACGCGGAGCTGGTTGCAGTCCATCACGAACCGCGCCGCCTTTTCCGCCGAATCGACGTAGAGCACCCCACCGAACTGTACCGGGCCGGACGCCACCTTCACCCGCGTCTTTTGGTTCGCGACGACGCCAACCGTTTGGCCGCCGAGTTTGCCCCAGCCGCACACAACCGTCTGACCGTATTCAGCCTTATATTCATCAAACGGTGTCGCTTCATCGAGGAGCAAAGTGATCAGCCCGCGCACATCGTACTCGGGCTTCGTAAAAACCTCCCACGGTTCTTCGCCGCCGGGTGCCGCGTTCAAGGAATGAGTGACCTTGTCGGGTGGAAGCGCGCCGATCAGCCGGCGCAGCCGCTCGAGACAGGCGGCGTCGTTGGGTTCGCGGTAATCGACCGTACCACTGATGGCGGCATGCATCTTCGCGCCGCCGAGCGCTTCTGAATCGACGACCTGGCCGATCGCGGCTTTAACAAGCGCCGGCCCGGCGAGGTACAGGCCGCTCCCCTCGGTCATGAGCAGCACGTCGCACAGGACCGGCAGGTAGCCGCCGCCGGCGACGCAATTACCCATGATCGCGGCGAACTGCGGGATGCCCGCGCTGGAGATAACGGCGTTGTTACGGAAGATGCGTCCGAAGTCGTCCTCGTCGGGAAACACCTCGTCCTGGAGGGGCAAGAACACGCCCGCGGAGTCCACCAAGTATACAAGCGGGAGCCTGTTCTCGGTGGCGATGCGCTGGGCGCGGAGCACCTTTTTGCACGTCATGGGGAAGAACGCGCCGGCCTTCACCGTGGCGTCGTTCGCGATCACCATGACCCGGCGCCCCGCCACGGTGCCGAGACCCGTAACCACTCCGGCGGCCGGCGCACCTCCGTACTCGGCGTACAGGCCCCACCCGGCCCAGAGGCCCAGCTCGAAGAGTTCGGTCCCCGGATCGAGCAGCTTCGCGATTCGCTCGCGGGCGGTCAGGCGCCCTTTCTCGTGCTGCCGGTCGATAGCTTTGGCGCCGCCGCCGAGGCGGATCGCGGCTTCGTCGGAGGCGAGTTCAGCGCGTGTCATGGTGACCGAATTATACCGCAACACCCGGTCCGCGGGATACCGCCGACCGGTCTGTGCGGAGCCACAGCCGGTTCAGCCCGCGGGGCGCGACGCGGGTGCGACCCGCGTGCCACGCGAACGCATCAGCCAGCGTGTCCGCCAGCGGACGGGCGCAGAACCCCAGTTCCGCCTCCGCGCGCGCGGAACTCGCGAACCACTTGAGGCGAAAGAGCCGGGCCAGTTCGAGCGACACGTCCGAGGGCTTCCCGGTGACCCGCGCGCCCACCTCTCCCAGCGCGCCGAGGAGCCACAGCGCCGGCCCGGGCAACGCCGGACGGAAGTCCGATAGGACCGCGCGTCGTAACCCAGCGGCGCGTGCCAGTCCGGCGAACAACTCGGCGAACGTCACGTTCGCACCGCCCAAAGTGTACCGCCGGCCGGCAGCCCCCTGCTCGGCGGCGAGCAAGTGCCCGACAGCAACGTCGCGCACGTCCACAACATTGATCCCGCCGGGGGGCGGGAGCAGCAAGTTGCCGCGCCAGAACCGCACGCACAGTCGCCCCATGACCGACGGCCCGGGGTCGTTGGGACCGAACAGGTAGCCGGGGTTGACCACCACGATGTCTCGCCGACGCGCCGCGGCCAACGCCTGCTCCTCGGCCGCGCGCTTCGCTCGGACGTAACCAACCTTCAAATTACTATTGGGAAACGCACTGTCTTCGGTCAGCACGGCACCGTGTCCGGCACCAACTGCGACAACACTTGAGGTGAGTACCAACCGGGCGCCGATGGGCAGTTCGCCGAGAACGCAGCCGAGCGCCGCAGTATGCGCATTCATTACACCAGCCGCGTGTCGCCCACCGCCGACCGGCCCGGCGGCCAGGAACACCACACTTGCCCCCGTCACTGCGTCGCGAACGGCGGCGGGGTCGGTGACATCACCAGTACGCGTTTCGAGTTCGGGATGGGAATCGTCCGGCGGCCCCGGAAGTGACAGCGTACGGACCCGCGCCCCACGCGCGAGCAACGCCGCCACGATGTGACGACCTAGGAACCCATTACCACCAAGCACACAGGCCCGACGACCAGCCCAAAGCTGCTCAATCGGAGGCAGTATTTCCACAGATGCCTTCAAACGAAAGCCCTCGCGGCGTGACCGCGAGGAACTGTAGTCGGGTCGCTGCAAAGGATCAACTGAAACTCGCACGCGGGGCGACCGGTGCCCAGAGTCGTTCTTCCTCTCAAAACGAGTCGCAAAAGCCGCACGTCGGCGAGGACTGATTTACGGAGTTCCCGAGAGTGACCAGTCCTTTCGTTGCCGGCTGCTCGGGATTTTCAGCATCTTGCGATACTTGGTCACCGTCCGCCGGGCAACCGGACACCCACCGGCTTTGAGGCGCGCGACCAGTTCCTCGTCCGACAGCGGGTTCGCCTTGTCCTCATTGGAAACGAGTTCCAGCAGCTTCTGCTTCATCACCTCGTAGGCGACGACTTCGCTGTTGACATCGTTCTCGTCCTTCGCTTTCCCGCCCCCGAAGAACCGTTTCAACGGGAACACGCCGCGCGGGGTCTGCACCCACTTGTCGTCCACCGCCCGGCTCACGGTTGTCACGTGAACCTTCACTTGGTCGGCGATCTGTTGCATTTTGAGCGGCTGAATGTGCTCCGGCCCGAAGTCCAAAAACGCCCGCTGGTGGTCGATGATCGCCTTTGTCACCTTCATCAGCGTGTTACGCCGCTGCTCAACAGCCTTCACCAGCCAGTCGGCCTGCTGGAGCTTCTGGCGGAGCTTGTCTTTCACCTTATCGTCGAGGTCCTGGCGCTTGCACATGTCCACGACGCGCTTGCTAACACGGATGCGCGGCACCCACTCGTCCGTCAGCCGGACCGTGTAATCGTTGTCGTCCGCGCGCTCCACCACCACGTCCGGCATGACGTACTGCGTGCCCGAGTCCGAGAACTTCAGGCCCGGCTTCGGGTCGAGGTGGTGGATCTCCTCGATCGCCTCCTGAATGGCCGCGATCTCGAGCCGGGTCGCCTTTTGAATCACAGGAATGCGGTTGTACGCGACATCTTCCAGGTGGTCGCGAATGAGGGTGCGCAGCGCGTCGGCGTGTGGCGCGTCGTGCGGCACCTGGAGCAGCAGACACTCTTTGAGGTCGCGGGCCGCAACGCCTGCGGGCTCCAGTCTCTGAACCACGTGGACCAGTACGTCTTCCACGTCTTCGGGCGTCACGAGCCGGTCGTACAGCGCCGCAATCTCGTCGAGAGTCACGGTGCGGAACGTGTCCTTGTCGTCGTTCTCGTTCGCCCGCTCGCGGGCACCCAAGTAGCCCGTGCGGTCTACGAAGCTGCAAATGTGTCGCGCGAGCCGGCGGTCGTCCTCTTCAATGTCGAGTTCGCCGATCTGGTCCGCGAGGTAGTCCTGAAGCGACGGCGGCCGGTCCGGCATGTTGGCCATCGCTTCGAGCTTACGGTCCCCCTCTTCTTCAAGGGACGCGCGGCTACCGCGGTGCTCCTCGTTGAAGTGGTCATCCCAGTCACGGTTCAGCTCTTCGAGCCGGTTGAACTCGAGGTCGCCGGTCTCGTCGTGTTTGAGGGGTGCGTCGGGGTTGAAGTCGGTCGGAGGCTCGTCCGTTTCGCCCAGCTTCTCCTTCAGCTCCAGAAACGGGTTCTCTTGGAGGGCGTCGTCGATCTTGGCTTGTAAATCCGTAATCGACAGTTGAAGGATTTCCATCGACTGGATCATGCGCGGAGCCAGTACCTGGCGCAAGTCCTGGCGCGGGACCAAGTTTATTCCAAGTCGAATACCGCTCATCGGCTCCCTCTCGTCTTGAGCGTGCGGGTCGCACGCTGAGGCACCAATCGGCGTGCCGTAACTTCAACCGATCGCAATCAAATCTGACAGTCCCGACGGCTTCGCACTCAGAAGTTGCGTCGCCCGTCGAGCGCCTCTGCGAGCATCTGCGCGTTCGCGAGTTCCAGAGAGCTACCACTAGGCAAACCGCGCGCCAATCGCGTCACCTGAACACCAGTCTGAGCAAGTACAGTGGACGCGAGTAGTGCGGTGCCGTCCCCTTCGAGTGTCGGACTGGTTGCGAGGATCACCTCGCGGACCCCGCCCCGGCGGACCCTCTCCACCAGTGCGGTGAACGTGAGCCGGTCCGGTCCCATCCCGTCGAGTGGGGCGAGCCGCCCACCGAGCACGTGATACAACCCGCGAAAGTTGCCCGCTCGCTCGAACGAGTTGACATCGCGTGGTGTCTCCACCACACACAATAACCCGCCGTCGCGCTTCGGGTCGCTACAAATCGGGCACAGTTCTCCGTCGGTCAGATTAAAGCACTCTTTGCACGGTCGAACCCGGTCCGCAACAGCCCGAAGGGCATCGGCGAGTTCGACCGCGTGTCGGCGGTCGCCCGCGAGCAGGAAATGCGCGATCCGCTCGGCACTCTTCGGACCGACACCGGGGAGCTTGGTCAGCTCCTCCAGTAACCCGGCTATGACCCCGACAGGCTCAGGCACGGACACACCCTCGCTCGTCCATCCGGCCGTGACATTTGGCGGAACCGAACTCACCCACCGAGTCCGGGAAACCCGCCGCCGAGCATCCCGGGCGGCAGACCGATGTTGGCCGCCATCTTCGCGCTCTCCTCGGCCAACTGCTGGCGCACCTTCGTGAGCGCTTGGTTGGTCGCGGCAGAGATCAAGTCCTCGAGCATCTCGCGGTCGTTGAGCTTCATCGCTTCTTCGGAGATGCGGACGCTCAGCACTTCCATCTTGCCGTTCACCTTCACGGTGACGTACCCGGCGCCCGACGACGCTTCCGCGGTGATCTGGCCCACCTGGGTTTGGAACTTATGAACCTCTTCCTGAATCTTCCCCTGGTTGCCCAGGAGGCTCATCATCGCGCCGAGTCCCTTAAACATGGTCAGACCTCTTCGGTGGCGGTCTCTTCTTCTTCGTCGTCGTCGATCTTCGGGGCGGCGGGCTTGTGGACCGCCGCCGGGTTGAAGTCGTCGTCCACGTGCCAGATCTGGGCGCCGAACACTTCGTGCGCCTTCTTGAACATCGGGAGCGATCCGAGCGAGCGTTTCCGTTCTGTTGGCGCCGCAACGGCGGCCGACTGCGGTCCGGCGAGCGGCTGAGCGTTCGGGCTGCGATCGAGTTCGAACCGGATCGAGACCGGTTGCCCGGTGACCCGTTTCAGAGCGTCCTGAAACCGCGCGAGGCTCGCTTCGCCCTCGCATTCCTTCTTGGCATTAGCATAGCTTGTCGGAAAACGGACCGCCAGGGCATTTGGCCCAAAAATTGCATATGAACTTGCATATCTCAAGTGCTGAGACAGGATAGGATACTTCTCGGTTGCGTAGCGGAAGAAACGATCCCAAACGATCTGAACGGTCGCATCGCTCAGCGGTGTCGCGGCCACCTCGGCCGAGGCAGGAGGAGGGCCGTTTTCACTCGGGCGCCCCGCCGTCGCCGGTGTCCCGTTTTTTTTTGCCGCCTCGCTCGCCAGTGGCGCGGCGGGTGTGGGCTGCGGGCGTGCCGGCAGAGGAGTGCCGTTGGAAGCGGCACTTGCAACAAACTGTACCCCCGGTTGCGAAACGGCTTGCACCAGTTGCGAGAGCGAGCGCAAATCGGGGAGACGACACAGCCGCACCACCGCCATTTCGAGCAGCACCTGGACGTGCGGGGTGCCTCGCATTCGAGCTTTTGTCGCCGTCAGGATTTCCAGACCCGCAAGGACAGTATCGAGCGAAACCGCCTTCGCTTGAGTCCGAATCGCCTCGTGCTGGTTGGGTGAGACGGGCAGCTCGCGCACGTCGGGGCCGCCGCAGCTCACCAGCATCAGCGCCCGCCAGTATTCCACCACCTGGTCGATCAGTTCCCCGATCTGCAAGCCGCGTTCGACCCATTCTGCGATGCGGTCGAGCGCCGTTTTCGGGTCATTGGCCAGGATCGCCTTGGCCAGTTCGATCACGCGATCGTCGCCGGCGGTGCCGAGCACCGCGGTCACCTGCTCCGCGGTCAGCGGTCCGCTCGACGAGGCGAGGAGCTGATCGAGCAGCGACTGCGAGTCGCGCATCGAGCCGGCGGCCCGGCGCGCGACGAGCCGCAGCGCGTCGTCGTCGGCCTGGTGCCCTTCCCGCTCCACGATTCGCTTGAGCTGCTCGAAGATCTTGCCGGGGCCGACGTGTGCAAAATCGAACCGCTGGCACCGCGACAGGATCGTGATCGGGATCTTCTGCACCTCGGTGGTCGCGAGGATGAACTTGACGTGTTCGGGCGGCTCCTCCAGCGTTTTGAGCAGCGCGTTGAACGCCGACGTGGAGAGCATGTGGACTTCGTCGATGATGTAAATCTTGTACCGCCCCCGGGCGGGCCGGAAGCCGACGTTCTGGCGCAGGTCGCGGACCTCTTCAACCTTGTTATTGCTGGCGCCGTCGATCTCGAGCACGTCCACGTCGTCGCCGGTCATGACGGCGCGGCAACTGTCACACTCGTCGCAGGGGGTCGGAGTGGCCTTATCGGTCTTCAAGCAGTTGAGGGCTTTGGCCAGAATCCGCGCGGCGCTAGTCTTGCCGACGCCGCGCGCCCCGGTGAAAAGGTACGCGTGAGCGACCCGGCCTGACTTCAGCGCGTTTACAAGGGCGCCGGCGACGTGTTCCTGCCCGATCAATTCTGAGAACTGTTGCGGCCGATACCGGCGCGCGACCACGGTATACGCGGGCGCGTCGGCGGGGGCGTGTTCTGTCGGCTTCGACTTAACCATTACCATATCCTGTCTGGGGCTCCCCCTCGACTGTACCCGGAACAGCGGGATCGAACAATCGCGGAGGCACCGCAACGACCTCACACCGGGGCTTGCCGCGCTCGCGCGAATCCGTTCACTTGAGTACATCCGAACCGCGCAAGGAGGAACCTGATGCCGACAACCGCGGCCACGGACGCTGCCGCCCCTCCGCCGAAAAAAGTGCGCAAGCGCGAATGGGCGCCACGGCTCTGGGAAGGGTGCGACCTCTTCACTTGGTTGCGGCTGCTCAAGGATAACGGCTACGCCGTACAGCCGCCCTACTGGTACATCGCGGCCATCGTGTCGGCCAACTCGGTGACCAACACCGTTTTGCGATGGTGCCTTAACGCGGCGCACGGCGCGCGAGTACGGGAAACGAAACTCGAAGCGCCGATCTTTGTGATCGGGCACTGGCGCACCGGTACGACGCTCCTGCACGAGCTCCTGATCCGGGACACCCGGTTCGGGTTCCCGGACATGCAGGACTGCTTCAACCCCCAACACGCACTGCTCACCAACCAGTTGTTCAAGCGGTACGCGAGCTGGCTGCTGCCGGACAAGCGGCCGATGGACAACATGCCGTTCGGCTGGGAGCGCCCGCAGGAAGACGAGTTCGCCCTCGCCCTGCTGGGGCTGCCGTCCACCTACACGGATTTCGCGTTCCCGGACCGCGAGCCGAAGGACCGCGGCGCGCTGGACCTGTCGGGGCTCACGCCGAAGCAACTGACGCACTGGAAGCGGGTGTTCGTGCGGTTCCTTCAAGAGGTGACCGTGCGGATCGGCGGAAAGCGGCTCGTGCTGAAGTCGCCGCCGCACACGGCCCGCATCCCCGTCCTGCTCGACGTGTTCCCGGACGCGAAATTCGTTCACATCGTCCGAGACCCGCGGGCGGTGTTCCCCTCGACCGTGAACCTCTGGAAAACGCTCGCACGCGGCCACGGGCTCCAGCGCCCGAGGTTCCCCGGTCTCGAAGAGAAGGTGCTGCGCGAGTTCCGCGTAATTTACGACCGTCTCGAAGAGGCACGCCCCCTCTTCAAGCCGGGCCAGTTCGCCGAACTGCGGTATGAAGAGCTCGTTCGCGAACCCGTTACTGCTCTGGAGCAGGTCTACACGACGTTAGAGATCGACGGGTACGAAACGGTGCGGCCCAAGATCGAAGAGTACCAGCGCCAGAACGCGAACTACGAGCGAAACAAGTTCCTCCTGACGGACGCTCAACAGGCCCTGATCGCGGACCGCTGGGGGGACGTAATCAGGCGTTACGGATACGAATAGCACCCCCTCGAGCGGAGAGGCGCGCCGGAGACAACCGAGGCCCTGTCGAGCAACCACCGTTTAATCAGATTTGGCCTCAGTCTTTCGGCACCTCGACCACGAACTCGAAGACATGCTGCTGCCCGGGTTTCACTTCGCGCTCGATCCCGGACATGTCCGGGCGCGCCAGTTTCGCCGGAAACAGCGGTCCGGGTCCGGGTGTCACAGTCGGAGCCGGGGCCAGCGCAACCCGGTACCAGCCCGGCGGAATCGCCGTCGCCTGTTCGAGCCGCAACGCGTACCCTCCGTCGGATCCTGTTTCTGCATATGCGACTTTTCCGGTACCGCCACGGTCCGGGTGCGGCGCGAACACGACCAACCCGCCCGCCACGGGCTGCCCGTTCAGTACAACCCGGCCCCGGACGGTCGCGGGGCTCACCTCCGGCTCTGGCGAACCACACCCGCCGACGAGCGCGAGGGTTAAAAAGAAGACGTAGACAGTCAGCTTCATAAGGTTCAAGTCCCGCCAACGGCCGGTTCCTGCCCAAATTGACATCGACCGAACCGCCCGCGCCGGTTTAAGGTGTCACGGCCTCGCACCCCCGACGCGCTGATTTCACGCCGACTTCCCGCGCACGGCGGCACCAGCCCTTAGCATTGACGCCCCCGAAATGATTGGGTATCTACGCTCGCCACGGCACCTGAGGGAAATGCGGACGGCACGGCCGGAAGCGATGATTCGCCCGGCGGTAACGCCCGTATGGCCTGTGCAGCGAGCCGAAGCGGAGCGGCCGCGGGGACCGGAACCCCTGCGGCGCCCGGAGCGGATTCAAGGAGGAGTGAACAGTGAAGAGGACGTGGATGCTCCTGTCGGGGCTGCTCGGGGTGGTGGGCACGGTCGGTCTCGCTCGCGCCCAAGCCCCGGCCCCCGGCGCCGCCGCGCCGCCGGCCGGCGCCCCTGCTGGCGCTCCGGCCACCCGGCCGACGGTCGCGGTGTTCAACATGGCCGGAGTCATGCGCGACTTCGGGCAGGCGAAGTACCAAGTTCACCTGCTCAACACGCGCAAGAACGAGATGTCCAAGCAGTTGCTCGGCTGGCGCGGCGAGTACATCCAGATCCAGCAGGACCTCCAGAAGAACCCGAACCCGCCGGATAAGGAGCAAAAGGTCCAGCGGATGCTCGCCCTGAGCCGCGCCATCGAGGACGAGGACCGCAAGATCAACAAGCAGCTCAACGACGACGCCAGCGCGATCATTTCGGACCTCTACGACAAGATCAAGATGGTCGTGGACAAGACCGCCGAAATGAACGGCTACCACATCGTGTTCGCCTACCCCGACGCGGTGACCGCCGAAGAGCTGAAGAGCCCGTACATCAAGGAACTGAAGCTGAAGCCGCCGGCGGCCCAGCCGTTCTACGTGGCCGGGCACGCGGACATCACCGGCATCGTGGTCAAAACGCTCAACACGTGGTACCAGCCGAAGGACGCGCAGGGCAACGTGATCGACGTGAGCAAGCTGGACATCCCGGCCCCGGCCCCGGGCAGCAACGGGCTGCCCGGCAGCGCGCCGGCGGCCGGCGCGCCGAAACCGTAATGGCCCGAACGGTTGCGGGTTCCGGGTCGGAGGCCCGGAACCCGCAACTTGCGGCTCATTGAGTGGCAGCCACGGTGCCGATAAGAGGGTACCGTGACCGTCCCGAACCGCAGCGCGGCTCTCACCCGATTCGGAACGGTTACGCCAGGGAAGGCGGACATCGTGCGCGTCATCGGCTATCGCCACCAACGAACTATCAACGCGCCGGCGACCGTCGAGGGCGTCGGGTTCATCACCGGCTCGCGCGTGCGGTTGCGGTTCCTGCCGGCCGCGCCGGACACCGGAGTCGCGTTCCGCCGCACCGACCTGCCCGGCGCGCCGACCGTCCTCGCCCGGGCCGCCGGGGTGAGCGGCACCCAGCGCCGGACCACGCTCGGCCAGCAGAACGCAACGATCACGCTCGTCGAACACGCACTGGCCGCGCTGTCCGGGCTCCGCATCGACAACTGCGTGGTCGAACTCGACGGCCCCGAACCGCCGGGGCTGGACGGCTCCGCCGCCGGGTTCGTCTCGGCGCTCGCGGGCGCCGGCGCCGGCACCCAGTACGCCCGCCGGCCGATCTACGGCCCGACCCAGCCGATCATTGTGCGTGCCCCGGGCGCGACGCTCGGGTTGCACCCCGCGCCGGGCACCGGTTTGCGGATCAGTTACCGGCTGGACTACGGCCCGGGCGCGCCGATCCTGCCGCAAACGCACACGCTCTCGGTCACGCCGGACAATTTCGTCGGCGAAATCAGCCGCTGCCGCACCTTCCTCACCGAAGCCGAGGCCGGTGGGCTGCGCGCCCAAGGGGTCGGAAAGCACCTCACGGGCGCGGACCTGTTGGTGTTCGGCCCGCGCGGCCCGATCGACAACACCGTGCGGTACGCCGACGAACCGGCCCGCCACAAGATCCTGGACCTGATCGGCGACCTCGCCCTGTGCGGGTTCGACCTCGCCGGGCACGTGGTGGCGTACCGGTCCGGGCACTCGCTGAACGTGGAACTGGCCCGCGCGCTGGCGTGCGCGGCCGCCGGCGCCGAAGCACGCAGCGCCACCGGGCGCAAAGTGAGCAAGCCGGCACAGCGCGCCGCGTGACGCGGCCGGCCCCGACCTTACGACCTTCGACTCTACGACTTTGACGGGTGCGACATGGATCGTTTGCGGATGGCGGTGATCGGCGTCGGACATCTGGGCCAGCACCACGCCCGCATCCTCGCGAACATGGCGGATGTCGATCTGGTCGGCGTGGTTGACGCGAACTTCGAGCAGGCCCGCACGATCGCCACCAAACTCGGCACCGCCCCGTTCGGCGACTTCCGCCCGCTCGTGGGGAAGGTCGATGCGGTGAGCGTGGTGACGCCCACGATCCACCACCACGCGGTCGCGTCCACGTTCCTGAAGGCCGGAGTGCCGGTCCTGGTGGAAAAGCCGATCTGCCGGACCGTGGCGGAAGCCGACGAGCTGATCGACCTGGCGGACAAGGCCGGCGTGCCTCTCCAGGTGGGCCACATCGAGCGGTTCAACCCGGCGTTCGAGGAGCTCGTCAAGCGGCCGATCCGCGCCAAGTTCGTTGAAGCCGAACGGCACGGGCCGTTCACCGGGCGCTCGGTGGACATCGGCGCCGTCCTCGACCTGATGATCCACGACCTCGACCTGCTCCTCGCCCTCGTCGGCGGGAAAGTGGTGCGGGTGTCCGCGGTCGGCGCGGTGGTGTTCGGTGGCCACGAGGACATGGTGAACGCCCGGTTGGAGTTCGACAACGGGTGCATCGCGCACGTGACCGCGAGCCGCATCACCCGCCACCCGAAGCGCCGGCTCCGCATCTGGGCGCCGGAGGGCTACGCCGGCATCGACTTCGTGACCCGCAAGCTCGCGCTGGTGCAGCAGAGCGAAGAGGTGCGCAAGCACGGCCTCCGCGTCGAATCGCTCGACCCGCTGTCGCGGGCGCGTCTGAAGGACGAGGTGTTCGGGCGCTACTTGCAGGTGCTCAACCTCGACGGCGACCGCAAGCAGGACCAGCTCACGGCCGAGCTGCGCCACTTCATCGACTGCGTGCGCACCAACACGACCCCGCGGGTGACCGGGGTCGATGGGCGCAACGCGCTGGAACTCGCCGAACGCGTACTCGACGCGCTGCGGGTTCACCCGTGGGAGGGCACCCCGGCCGGCCCGCACGGCCCCGGCGGACTGCCGACCCCCGCCGGCTTCCTGTTCCCGCCGATTCAGCTCGCACGGCCCGAGGCGGCGTAGCGATCGCCGGGACGCACACGAGGACGAGCGTTCGGCGCGAGGCCCCGGCGCTCCGTTGCCAAATGCTACCACTGTCGGCACTCCGATCATTTCCGCACCCATTTCCATGCGTGCGGCAGTATTGAAAGCTCGGGTTGCCCTCGGCCGAGTCAGGAGCATCGGATTTCCCTCCTGAGACAGTTCATCAGTAAGACCTGTTACAGTAACAAGTTGCGCCGTGTTCTTTGGATCGCGCCCGCCTCGGTCTTCATTCATCCGAGGAGTTATCCGGGTTTTGCCGGCGTAATTCGGTGGTAGCGGCAGGCCAGCCATCCGGTAGCGAATCGGTAGTCCTCACACCAGCGAATCGCCCGTCCGTGCCCCATCAGTCCACTTTCAGGCCAAAGGTGTACCCCCCCCCCGTTACACTCGTTCCCGAAACGCTTCTTCTGGGCACTCATACGCGTACCCGGTGATACGGCCGCAGCGCTGTACGGCGAGAAGATCACGTTCCCTGGTTCCGTCTCGCGCAACTTCGCGGAGAGGTCGAGCCCGAACTCATTGCTGCCGTCCGCAACGGTCTGCATGTCGGCGGACCACGTGACTGGCGGTGCGGTTTCGCGGGTCCACGCCCAGCAGATGCCGCCCGCATACAGTCACGACCGGCATAACCGCGCCCAGGACCAGCAGCACGTTGCGCATCGGTTCCCCCTTCGGGTGGTACGGCTGGCCCCGCCGGCGAAGATCACCAATCACTACCCAACCGATGGCAGCCGCGTGTCAACGGTTTGCGCGAGTTGGTAAAATGTCGGTCTCGTGCTTCAACCGCCTTCAGGAGCCGCACCGGTGGCACAGGACCGCTTCACAGAGTACCTCAACCAGTTCGCGGCCGACCGCGCGGCCATGCTCGACCAGCTCCGCACCGTCGTCGTCGGGCAGGGCGAAGTCATCGAACAGGTTCTGGCCGCCATCTTCACCCGCGGGCACTGCCTCCTCGTCGGCGTCCCGGGCCTCGCCAAAACCCTGATGGTCAGCTCGATCGCCCAGATTCTGAACATCCAGTTCAAACGGGTGCAGTTCACCCCCGACCTGATGCCCTCGGACATCACCGGCACCACGATCCTCGACGAAACGGCCGAGGGGAAGCGCGAGTTCCGGTTCGTCCGCGGTCCCATCTTTGCGAACATCGTTCTGGCCGACGAAATCAACCGGACCCCGCCGAAAACGCAAGCCTCGCTGCTGGAAGCGATGCAGGAGCGTCAGGTGACGGCCGGTCAGGAATCGATGAAGCTGCCGGAACCGTTCTTCGTGATCGCCACCCAGAACCCGATCGAGCAGGAAGGCACCTACCCCCTTCCCGAAGCGCAACTCGACCGGTTCATGTTCAACGTGAAGGTCGGCTACCCCACTCTGGAAGACGAGCGGCTCATCGTGGAGATGAGCACCCGCCCCGAGAAGCCGGAACTCACGAAGGTGCTCTCGGCCGAGCGCATCCTGGCGTGGCAAAAGCTGGTGAAGAAGGTCGAAGTTCCGAACTTCGTCCACGACTTCATCGTGAAACTGGTCCGCGCGACGCGCCCGAAGGAGCCCGGCGCACCGGACCTCATCAAGCGCCTGGTGGACTGGGGGGCCGGCCCCCGCGCGGGCATCTTCCTCGCTCAAGCGGGTCAGGCCTTCGCCGCGATGGACGGCCGCCCGAGTGTCGCGATTAACGACATCAAGAAGGCCGCGATCCCCGTACTCCGGCACCGCGTCAGCGCGAACTTCCAGGCGCAGGCCGAGGGGCGCAACAGCGACGACATCGTCACGGAACTGCTGAAAATCGTCAGCGAGCCCGAACCCAAGAAGTACGTCGAGAAAGAGAAAGGGCGAAAGGCGTAATGCCGACGTGATCGTGGTAACGACTTCGGACTTCACGACCCGGGTTCAACACATGTGGTATCGCGTATTCGGCTCGTCTCAAACCGAGCCGGCGCCTGCGGCTCTGGCGGAGCACCTCCACGCACACGGCTTGGCGGTCGAGCCGCACTTCCGGGGCGACGACCTCGGCTGGACCGAAGGTGAGTTGCGCCTGCCCGGCGGCGCGGTGGTGCAACTGTCGCGCTACCTCACGAAAGAGGACGATTTGCGTGACGACCTCAATGCCCACGCCGCCGAACTGGAAACGGTCGAGGGTAACCCCCACGCGACGCCCCTCATGGAGCGCGTGATTCAGACGCAGCAGCTCATCACGCTCCGCAGCGCAGCCGATGGTGCGACCGACGCGGTTACGGAGCGTATGCTGGACGAGGCCTTACGGTTCCTGGCAACCGCAACGGGTGGCGTGTACCAGATCGACGGCCGCGGGTGGTACAGCTCCACGGGAGAACGGTTACTACAAGAGCCCTAATACAGTTGCAAACCTTCGCTACTTTCCCAACTCCGGCAACCCCTCCGTGTGCACCGCGTCTTTCGGCAACGCGGTTTGTGCCCCCTTGTATTGATCCCTCGCGTTCCCTGATGGATCGAAATACGTCAAAAGCAAGTCCGACGGAAAGTCGCGGTTGAAAAACCGAATCGTTCCGTCCGCAAACGCCGCATAGAAACCGTCCGGGAACACCCCGCCGAGCGATGGCATCTTCGGAACGACATCGGGCTGAGTGGACACGGTCAGTTCGTCCGGCTTGGTCCACGGTACCGGCTCACCAGCTTCGAGGAAGAGAATGGTGTTCACTGTTCCATTCGCAATCGTGTTCCGACTCCGCCCGAACGACGAACCCGCAGCAACCGATTGAGCGAACAGCAACTGTCCGGGGGTGTTGTGCGGCTCGAGCGGTGATTCCGGGAGGCGCATAAAGCCACCGTAGCCCTGAGTACTGCGAACGAATGTGTGCCCCGACGGGGCCGGGATTTTCGGTGGCGCGAACACGGGCGGCATTCGCTCAATAAGCTGAGCGTTTACCGGACTGTCCCAAGGCTCGTCGAGCTTGAACAGCTGATACAGCTCTCGTTCCTGCTCGCCGAGGTACGGCAGTACTGCGACCCGCCAGCTCAGGCCGGTGCGCCGGTTTGCGGTCGCAACGCCCGCCGGGAAGTAGCCGTGATCGGCGTGGAACGCGTACTCGGCGCGGACGATCTGCTGGTAGTTAGTGATCGTCCGGCGAGTCGGATTATATGGTGCTCCGCTGCGGAGATACATGAGCCACACGCTTGCCCCGACGCCGGCGCACACCGACAGAACAACGCACGTAACGAGCCGCCACTTCCGGTTCACGGACAATCTCCGCAAGGGTAACTGGACGGTTCGTCGGTAGAATACGCCCATGAGCGCCGAAAAGTATCTGCGGCCCGAAGTGATCCGCCAGGTGGCGCGGCTCGACCTGCGGGCGAAGTTCATCGTTCAGGGGTTCCTGACGGGCCTGCACCGCAGCCCGTTCCACGGGTTCTCCGTGGAGTTCTCCGAGCACCGCAAGTACAACCCCGGCGACGACCTCAAGTCCCTCGACTGGGGCGTGTACGCCAAGACCGGCAAGTACTTCGTCAAGAAGTACCAGGCCGAAACCAACATGACGGGTTACCTCGTCATGGACCTGTCGAAATCGATGGACTGGAACGGCCCCGTCGAGGCGCGTCGGGCGGGCGTGAAGCTCGACTGGAGCGCGCTGGGCGCGGCCGACGAGACGCTCACCAAGTTCGATTACGCCGTGTGCCTCGCTGCCGCGCTCGGGTACCTGATGATCTACCAGCAGGACCCGGTCGGGCTGGTCGCGTTCGACACCAAGCTGCGCACCGTCGTGCCGCCGAAGTCCAAACGCACGCAGCTCGGAACCATCCTCTCGGTTCTCGCGAACCTCAAAGCCACCGGCGAGACCAACATCCCGGAGAGCCTGTTCCAGCTCACGTCGATGATCAGGGGCAAGAGCCTGATCATGCTCTTCAGCGACCTGCTCCCCACGACGGACGACTGGAAGAGCGAGGCGGACGCGCTGGTCCGCAGTCTGTACCGGCTGCGGTACGCGGGCCACGAGGTGATCGTGTTCCACGTGCTGGATGTGTTGGAGGCGAAGTTCCCGCTTGCGGGGCTGGTCGATTTTGCGGACGTGGAATCTGAGGAGCACCAAGAACTCGACGCACAGGGCATCCGCGACGACTACGTCGCGTTCGTGGAGGAGTTCCGCAACTACATCCGCACGGAGTGTACCGCGGCGAACGTCGATTACCTCGGGGTCGATACGTCCGTTGGGTTCGATAAGGCGCTGATCGAGTACTTGGTTCAGCGGCAGCGGCGGTTCTCGTGAGGCCGGGTCATAAGTCATAAAGTCGTAAGGTCCGAAAGTCGTCAAGTCGAAGGCCCAGCAAGTGAAGGCCTTCGACTTGACGACTTTCGGACCGTCTGACGTTACGATCCGAAGAACGACTTTCGACTACTTCGCCAAATCGATGCAGATGAGTTCCTTGTCGTTGCGGACGTACATTTTCTTGTCCGCAAACGCCGGGGCGCACCACACGACCTTGCGACCGAACGCCGCCCCCGTTTGCTCGATCACCTTCGCGCGGTCCACCTCTTCGTACCCTTTCTCGGTGAGCTTTCCGATCACCAGCTCGCCGCTCTCGGCGAAGAAGAAGAACCGGTCCCCGTTTTTCACGATGAACGACGTGTCCGATCCCCGCGGGTCGCCGGTCAGCGGGCCGGGCGAGTCCCACAGCCGCTTCCCGCTGGGCACCGCGACGGCCATCAGCGCCCCGCCCTCGTCGTGCCCGTAGATCACGCCGTCCTGCACGAACGGTTGCACGTTCACCGGCGACAGCCCCGCGCCCTTCTTGTCCTTGAACACGACCTCGACCCCGGGCTTGTCGGCGGTCAGCTTGAGCATCAGGTTCTTGGTCCGGTAGCCCCCGACGAACAGATAATCCCCGCTCCGCACCGGGGTCATGATGATGGACGTGTTGTCCGCGTTGTACGGCGTGGTCCAGAGCCGCTTCCCGGTGTCGGGGTCAACCGCGTACACCGACTTGGGGGCTGCGACGATCATCTGCCGCACCCCGCCGGCCTCGGTGAACAGCGGCGGGGCGTACCCGATCTCCTTATCGTCCCCGGCCTTCCACAATTCTTTGCCGGTGTCCTTGTCGAACGCGACGACGTGCGCCCCATCGCCACCCACCAGGGTGATGAGCTTCTTCCCGTCAATGATCGGGTGCGCGGCGTAGCCCCAGATCGCGGGCTTGGCCTTGTACGTCTCCTTAAAGTCGAGGTTCCAGACGACCTTACCGGAACCGGCCTCGAAACAATACAGGTCGCCCATCGCGCCGAGCGTGTACACCTTCCCGTCGCTCACCAGCGGCGTGCAGCGCGGCCCGGCCGGGTAGCTGATCTGGTACGCGCACGGGTACTCTTTTTTCCACAGCTCCTGGCCGGTCTTCTGGTCGAGGCAGAGCACCCGTTCGGTGCTGGCGACCTTGTTCTTGGTGTCGAACGGGTCGTCCGGGTTCGCGGCCCCCTTCGCGAGCACGCGGTCGGTCACGTACACCTTGCCGTCGGCGATCGCCGGCCCGCTGTACCCAGCGGCCACCGGCGCGCGCCAAACCACCTTCGGCCCGCCGGCCGGGAACTTCTCCAGGACGCCGGTCTCGCGCCACACGTTGTCGCGCTTCGGCCCCATCCACTGCGGCCAGTCGTCCCCGCGCGCGAGCGGGGCGCTTAAGCCCCCGGCCAGCGCGATCGCCAGGGACACGTTGCGGAACTTCATCTGCGACCCTCCTGAGTTGGCATAGGGGTTATAGCGATCCGGTGCCGGAGGAGGGAACGCGCGGGCGGATCGGGTCATTCGGGTAGCGACGCCTTCACCTCCACCGTCGCGCCGCCGCGCTTGAGGGTGAGC
>NZ_JAXBLV010000221.1:0-37187 GCF_034097035.1 Gemmata algarum | reverse complement strand
TCCGTGAGCGGTCGCTCGGGGTATCGGATGGGCGCGGCGCACAACGCCGGGCCTGCGAGCCCGCAATGCGAATCTGACGCGCGGAGCGACCGCTCACGGAGTGAGCGGACCACACTCAAAGGCCAGAACCAGACTCCGCGAGCGGGAAGCGGTTGAACTCGGCCCGCATGACCTCGCCCCGCGCGTCCGTGAGCCGCTGAAGGTCCGCGAGCGGCGTTGGCACCGAGTTCGGCAGTGGGGCATCCATCACGACGAACCTCCGCGGGTGTGCGTGGGCATTCGGGCCGGTCGCCACCCCGAGTTTCAGGCAGGTCGCTACAACTCGCCGCGAAACGCTCGCTGAACGAGGGAATGGAACAGGCCGTCTGATTCGTTAGTGGGTTCCGATAGCTTCGCGCTCATCGCGTAACACTTTCGGAAAACTGCGGAAAACTTCATCTGCAATTCGAGCGGTGGGATAGGGACTTGAAGCGGCCTAAGTGTTTCGAGGTTAATGTTCGCCCGCGCGGTTTCTGGTGCCATATCACGGAAATGCTGCTTAAAGAAACGGAGGGTGTATTCGACGTACTCAGAGGTCAAAATGTCGCCGTGTGGAACGATTCCGACCACACTGTCTGGGCAGTACATTTCTCTTGCCAGTATCGCAGTCTCTCCAATTGTCGCTCCAACAATTGCCACTACGATGGATCCTGGTCTGAACGATCGGCTTACAGCAGCCCCTTCTTTGTTTAATGTCTGCTTCCATTTTGTCAGGATTCCGCCGCTTGCGGCAATGTCGCCCGTCTGAATGAAGGGGTGATCGCCATCATAAAAGCGCGGATCATTCCGTGGCCGGGGCGTAAACTTCCCGCGGTCCACCGACGCCACCGCACCAAGGTTTTGAGTCGGCCATTTCAGGTGGTTTTGGCGGGGTTCACGAAAGAATTCCAAGTACGCCGACATCAGTAACTCGCCAATGTAGGAAGTGACTGTTTCCCGCTTCCGCCGGATGGCGTCGGCCTTGTCCAGGATGTCCGCGATCCGCCGCTGCTCAGCGAGCGGGGGGAGCGGAATCCGGATCTTTGCGACATGCGATGGACGTGCTCGGAGGAGCGATCCACCAACGCCCGAGACAGTCGAGAGAAAGTCGTTGTGGAAGCCATCCGCAACAAGGGCGTATCGAAGAAATCGCGGTTCGACATTCTGATTCCGGAACACAATCCATTCGCTCGAAGCAATTGTTCGGCGACCACGATTTGCGCCAACAACCCATGCGCGGCGAATATGTGGCACGATCTTCGACAGCAACACGTCGCCGGGCTGCACGAACTGCTTCGTTGATCCAATCAATGATCCGGCAGTTACGTCGGGCTCACCGCGATCAAATGCTGGGATGCTGTACAAATCAAATATTTCATCCGGGCTCTGCGATGGATCGATAGACCCGAGCCGAGATGCCATGATTTCTTCGAGTGCAATCAGGGGAGTAGATTTCATCACAGCATCCCCTCCAGTTCCTTTAGGTCTTTCGCAATCTCGGCCTCCAGCGCCTTCAGCTTCTCCAGGATCACCTTCGGCGGGTCGTACTTCACCTCCTCGTGGACCACTTCCTTGTAGCGGTTCAGCGAGAGGTCGTAGTCCTGGGCCACGATGTCGGCCTTCGGGACGAAGAACGCTTTCGCGGTGCGGTCGGTGTCCGTCTTGGGGTTGCGGGCCTTCCAGCGCGCCAGCACGTCGGGCAGGTCGTTCTCGGGCACCGGGTCGCGCTTGTCGTCCAGCGAGTAGCCGTCGGCCTGCACGTCGTAGAACCAAACGTGATCGGTCCGCCCGCCCTTGCGGAACATCAGCACCGCCGTGGACACGCCCGCATACGGCTTGAACACCCCGGCCGGGAGCTTCACCACCGCTTCGAGCTGGTTGTCTTCCACCAGCGCCTTGCGTACGGACACGTGCGCGTTGGACGAGCCGAACAGCACCCCGTCCGGCACGATGATTGCGCACCGGCCGCCCAGCTTCAGCAGCCGGAGCATCAGCGCCACGAACAGCAGCTCGGTCTTCCGCGTCTTCGCCACCCGCGTGAGCGACGGGTGAACGTCCGAGGCGTCCAGGCTCCCCTTGAACGGCGGGTTCGCCAGCACGAGGTCGAACGCCGCTTCGGACAGCTTCGGGAACCGGTCCGGGAACGAGTTGCTCAGCGCGTCCTGGTAGTAGATGGTGGCCCTGTCGGGGTCGGCGCCGTGCAGCGCGAGGTTCATCGCGCCGATGCGGAGCATGGTCACGTCGAAGTCGAACCCGTGGAGCGCGTCGGTGGTGAGGTGCTGGCGCTCCGCCGGTTCGAGCAGGTCGCCGGTGTGGGTGATCTGCTGCTCGCTCCCCTCGCCCTCCACCAGCCGCCCGGCCTCGGAGGTGTACCTCTCCATCAGGTGTTCCATCACCGACACCAGGAACCCGGCGGTGCCGCACGCCGGGTCGCACACGCGCCAGGTCAGGGCTTCGCGGCCCTGCACGTCCGCGAGCGCGAGGTCCACGATCGTCCGGATGACGTGCCGCGGGGTGCGGAACTGGCCGTTCACGCCGGCCGTGTTCAGCTTCGAGAGCATGTATTCGTACAGGTCGCCCTTCGTGTCCCCGCCGGTGAGCGGCAACTGGTCGATCATCCGCACCGCGGACACGAGCAGGCTCGGCCGCATGATCAGAAGAACGGCATCCTTCATGTACTCGCCGCCCACCCGCTTCAGGTGGTCGAACACCTCGCGACCGACGAGCCTGAGCATCTCCTCGCCGCCCAGGTTCTTGAAGTGCTGCCAGCGCAGGTTCTGCTCGTCCGCGCCGAACAGCCCGTAATAGGGCTTGCCCGGGGCGCGGCGCAGGTGCGGGCGCGCGTCGGCCGTCTCGCGCTCGTCCAGCCGGCGGAGGAAGATCAGGTAGGTGATCTGCTCGATCACGCTGAGCGGGTTGGAGATCCCGCCGGTCCAGAACTCGTCCCAGAGGCGATCGACCTTGCTGCGCAGGGCACCGGTAATCAAGTGGAAGACTCTCCTGTGTTCGGCCCGTGGGCCGGGGCGGTTGCTTTCTGTAATCGGCCTCGACTCGGTCGTTTCAAGTTGCGCGGGCACGCTGGAGCGTTTCGCGGTCCACCGGCCGTTCCCTGGAACCGCGGACGTCCCGTCCGCAGCTCCGGGAATTCGATTGCTCAGCGGAACATCGGCGTCGCACACCACATGCGCCTACCGGCGGACGGGACGTCCGCGGTCCCAGGGAACAGCCGCCAGCGCGCACCCGCGTCGCACACTCCACGCGCTTACCAGCGGACGGGACGTCCGCGGTCCCAGGGAACAGCCGGTGGGCCGCGAAACGCGAACTGGAATCAGCCGGGTTCCGCGTTCGGCCCGTCGGCCGGGGTGTACGGGGCGATGGCGTCGAGCAGTTCCTTGTCGAGCGGGTCCGGGAACACGCCGTCGAGGCCGGCGGCGTTCAGCAGCGTGAACGGGGCCTTGTACAGGTCCTCGAGCGTCACCGCCCCGGCCCGGCCGATCTGGTTGGCGAGCAGGTCGAGGAACTTCACCTGGAGCGAGTTGAGCCCCGGGTGCTGCGCCGCGAAGGCGTTGAACCGGGCGCGCACGGCCGCGGCGTCCAGGCCGATCACCGCCCGGATCGCGCGGTCCAGGTGCCCCGCCGTGGCCGGGTAGTACTCGGCCAGGTCCGCGAGGTTGAGCGTCGGGTCCTGCACCAGCACCAGGGACACCAGCGCCTGAAGGTCCGGCTCGGCCACCGGCTCGCCGGCGCGGATCTTCTTCAGCGTCGGGTTGGTGTCGAACAGGTCCGTCAGCACGGACTTCACGCGGTTCTTGTACGCCACGAACTCGAACCCCTGGAGCCCGGGCGCCACCGCCCGCCGCTCCACCTTCGTCTCGTCCTCTTGAATGTCGTACACCTTCGCCGGGGCGGTCGGCTTGGTCGGCGGCAGCTTCAGGTGCATCACCTCGCGGAGCCCGCACCGGATCACCTCCAGTTCCGGCACCGTCGGCGCGGCCCAGAAGTCGGCCGCCTTGGCGCGCGCCACCAGTTCCAGCTTCTCGGCCACCTGGCTCAGGTTCACCCGCAGGGCGCCCACGGCGCCGGTCACCTCGGCACGGTAATCGGCCACCTTGCCCGATCCCTTGAGCACTTCCGCCTGCGTTTCGGCCACCAGCCGGTCGAACTCGTAGGCGTCGGCGTGCCGCCCGATGTCCACCCACTGCATCAGCGGGCCGATCTCGCGCAACAGCAGGTCGCGGGTGGCGGCCTCGAACGCGTCGAGCACGCCGGGCTTCAGCACCGCCTGCACGCTCTTGATCTTGTCGCGCACGGCGAGGCTGCGCTCGGGCAGAGACTTGATGTCCTCCCGGATCAGCCCGACCGCGTACTTGAAGGCGTCGGCGTCCTGGGCCGCCAGCGCGTCGTCGGCGAGCCGCACGTGCGCCTCGAAGACCCGCTGCATCAGCGACTTGGGCGGCTTCGGGTCGGCCTTCGGTGCGTGCTGCTCGAACCACTCGAAGTTGTTCCAGTGGTCGAAGATCAGGAACTTCTCCTTGTCCCGCCCGGGGCCGAACAGGTCCGCGCACGGCCGCGAGCCGCGGCCGATCATCTGCCAGAACTTGGCGAACGAGTACACCGGCTTGGCGAACACCAGGTTCACCACCTCGGGCACGTCCACCCCGGTGTCGAGCATGTCCACCGAGATCGCGATCACCGGGTCGCCGGCCTTGACCTTGAAGTTCCCGGTGAGGGCCGACGCCCGCGGGTCGTGGCTGGTGATGAGCTGGCAGAACGTGCCGCCGTACTGCGGCCACTCCTCGTCGAAGACGGCTTTGAGCAGCTTGGCGTGCTCGTAGTTGCGGGCGAACACGATGGTCTTGCCGACCCGGCTGCCGGTCGCGTCCCTGATCCCGCGCTCCATCAGGTTGCGGAGGATCAGCAGGTTCGTGGGGCGGTTGTAGGCGAGGCGGTCCACCTCGCCGGCGTCGTGCTCCACGCGGGTGGGGTCGTCCTCGGCGTCCTCGAGCTGCTCGCGCTGCTCGCGGCTCATCTGCGAGTACTTGATGCCGGTGCGGAGGAACTCGGTGGTGTAGCTCTCCACCTCGTAGGGCACGAGGTACGGCGGGTCGTTGGCCACCGCCTCCTCGTAGGTGTAGTTGAACGTCGGGTCGTCCACCTCGCAGCCGAACAGCCGGAACGTGTTGCGGTTCACGAACCCGACCGGGGTGGCGGTGAGCCCCACCTGGCGGGCGTCGAAGTAGTCGAAGATCGCGCGGTACCGGTTGAAGATGGAGCGGTGCGTCTCGTCGGCGATGACGAGGTCGAAGAACCCCACGTCGAACGTCGTGAAGCACTTCATCATCGCCGGGTAGGTGGCGAGGTAGACGCGCTTGTCCTTGTCGTGGGCGCTGCCGGCGCTCACGGTGGTGCGGGGCAGGTCGTCCAGGAACTCCTTGAACGCCTGGTCCGCCTGGTTCAGCAGCTCGCGGCGGTCGCACAGGAACAGGACGCGCTTGGCCCACCGCGCGCGGCTGAGGGCCGAGCACAGCGCCACCGCCACGCGGGTCTTGCCCGTCCCGGTGGCCTGGACGATCAGCGCCCGGCGCTTGTTCTGGGCGAACCGCTCGACCACCCTCTTGACCGCCTCCTGCTGGTACAGCCGGGCGTCGATGATCCCCGAGGCCGGCGCCACCGCGGCGAGCGGCTTCCGCTCGGTGAGCTGGAACCGCTTGTACGCGAGCGAGTCCGGGGCGTGGAACCCGTACACCTTCCGCTGCGGCTCGCCGGCGGCGTCGTTCCAGAACCAGACATCGTAGCCGTTGGTGGTGAAGATGAACGGGCGGACGCCGTACTCCTGCTCGAGCCCGTCGGCGTAGATCCGCGCCTGCGCCCACCCGATCTCGGCCCCCGCAACGGCCTTCTTCGCCTCGACGACCGCGAGGGGCCGCCCGTCGGTGCCGAAGAGGACGTAATCGGCCCGCCCCTTGCCCGAGGGCGTTGACGCATCCGTCAGTTCGTGATCTTGCTTCACCTGCTCGGTGTCGGCGCCGTCCGCCCCGACGTTCCAGCCGGCCTCGGCGAGGTACCGGTCGATGAGCCGGCGGCGGGTGGTCTCCTCGTCGAAGTGGAGCGCGTCCGCCGCGGCCACCCCGGCGGCCAGCGCGTTCTCGTGGAGCGCCTTCAGTTCGGCGGCGGTCGTCTCGGCGGCCTTCGCCTGCGCGCGGGCGGCCTCCAGTTCCGCCAGCACCTGTTCGAGCTGGCGCTCCTGCTCGGCGAGCTTCAGCAGCACCGCCCGCTTCTGCGCGGGCTGGTCCTCCGGTCCCGGTTCCGTGTACTTCGGCAGGTCGCCCGCCCGCCCGCCGCCGTGGGCCACGTGGACCCAACTCGCGAGCGTGAACGCCTGCCGCAGCCCCCAGAGTGCGACCGGCGTGTCGAGCTTCTGCCCGTGCGCGGCGGCGTTGCCCTCCTTCCGCAGCCCGTGGAGCACGTTCACCACGAACGCCGGAACCACCGCCTTGAAGGACGACTCGGCGAGCAGGTCGTTAAAGTTGGCCTGAACGGGTCTGACGAGCCGGAACCGGTAGTACAGGGCCAGCGTGAGCGCCTCGCCGAACGTGCGCAACTTGACCAGCGCGGAAACCGGGTCCGGATGGGCGTAGGCCTCGGCGAAGCCGGCCAGGTCCGCGAGCGCCGCGAAGTCGGGCGTCGGCCGCAGAAACTCGAAGTTCGTGGACTGCATCGGGCGTGTGTCCGTGGGGCGGTGCCCCGATTCTAAGTGTGCGGGGACCGAAAGCAACGTCCGTGCCGGTTCATACCAGTCCAGTCGTTTCAAGTTCCACGTTCCAAGTTCCACGTGAGGCTCAAGGCACACGAATGGCCTGGGGCTTGTGCTGCGCGGGTTCCTGACTTGGAACCTGGAACCTGGAACGTGGAACCTGGAACGACTGGACTCGGTATCACTCGCTCCCGTCGTCCTCGCCCCATTCGATCCCGAGCCGGTCGATCTGCGCGGCCAGCGTTTGGTAGTGCTTCATGCCGAGCAGTTTGCTGGCGCGGCTCTTGTTGCCTTTCGACTCGCGCATGGCCCGCAGCAGGTAGTGCTTGCGGACCTCGTCCAGGTGCGCGTCGAGATTAAAGCCGTTCCCGAGCGGGTGTTCAAGCGTATCCCCGCCCGCGCCGTGCGCGGCCGTTCCGACGGCGGTCTCCAAATCGCCCGCCTCGATCACGTCGCCGTCCGTCAGCACGGCCGCCCGGACGAGGACGTTCTGAAGCTGCCGCACGTTGCCGGGCCAGGGGCACCGGGAGAGAAGTTTTTTGGCGGCGACAGAAAGGGATTTGTGCCGGTAGCCGGGCTCGTGGGCGGCGAACTGGGCGTTCACCCGCCCGAGCAGGTGGTCGGCGAGCAGGGGCACTTCGCCGTCCCGCCCGGCGAGGGGCGGGAGCGTGATCTCGATCACGTTCAGCCGGTAATACAGGTCCTCGCGGAACGACCCGTCCCGGATCGCGGTCGGCAGGTCGCGGTTGGTGGCCGCGAGGACGCGCACGTCCGCGGTCTGCGGCTTGCCGCCCACCATGTCGAAGACGCGGTGGCACGGCCCCTTTCCGTTCGGGGGCTGGAGCGCGCGGAGCAGCTTCACCTGGAGGGCGGGCGGGCACTCGCCGAGTTCGTCGAGGAACAGGGTGCCGCCGTCGGCGAGGGCGAACGCTCCGGCCCGCTCGCGATCGGCCCCGGTGAACGCCCCTTTCGCGTGCCCGAACAGCTCGGCCTCTTGCAGCTCCTTCGGGATCGCGCCGCAGTTCACCGGCACGAACGGCTTGTCCCGCCGTCGGCTGGATTTGTGGATCGCCCGCGCGAACTCCTCTTTCCCGGTGCCGCTCTCGCCCAGGAGCAGGACCGACACGTCGCGGACGGCGGCCCGCGCCGCGAGCCCCTTGGCGGCGCGGATCGCCCGGCTCTCGCCCACGATCTCCTCGAACCCGCGCACCGGCCCCTCGGCGGCGAGCCGCTGGAGGTGCTCGTCCGGCGCGCGCAGCAGGTGGGGGAGGTACTCGTCGATCAGTTCGTAAGGGATCACGGCCTCGGCCATGTTCCCTCCGAACGTTTGATAGAAGCGGGCGGGGTACCGGCTCTTACCGAGCAGCACCCAGATGGCGGCCATCGCCGGCGTTCCCGGGCTGAGCAGGATGCACCACTCGGCCGCTTTGTGCTTCTGGTGCAGCTCCCGCATCACCCGGTCGGCGCAGGCGACCACCTGGGCGTAGTCGCTCGGGTCGGTGAGTTCGACCTCGTGAACGGTACACGGCCGGCCGAGCCACTTGCGGTAGGCCGCGTTCAGCTCCCGGGAGTAGTTCGAGAGCAGGTGGGCGTGGGCGAAGGCCCCGGAATCGACCGCCGTTCGCACGGGACCGGTACCCGTACCGCCAAGGGATTTCCAGCGAGTCGTCTCCAGCACGGCGTCCCGGACGGCGTCCGACGACTCGCGCGCCATCGCGGCCAGGTCGTTATGCCCGATCCAACTCACCAGAAGTCGCTGGCTCATGGGCGCCACAAATGAATAGGTGATATCGCCAAACAGTTTGTACCAGGTGATCCGCCACGGGCAACGTCACTTTCAACGAGCAGAGACTCGAAATCTCACGAAAATCCTTCAATTCTCTGGCAATTCAGCGCATCACGCTTTTTCGCGCGTGTTTGGCACGCATGGTGCTTTATGCGAATCACCAAAATAATGTGGCTCGAGCCGAGGTGCGAGAGCCTGACGCGATGCCGGCCCCGTGCGGGCCGGTTCTTCGGAATCAGCCCGCACGGGCTCGATACCGATTCCCTTATGTTCGGAGGCCCGTCGTCCATGCCGCCGTCACCCGAAACCGAACGCCGGCTCGGAGAGATTCGGGGGAACGTGCCGGCCCGCGCGCCGAGCGTGCGGGCGCTGGCCGCGTTCTCTCAGAACACCGGCTGCCGGCTCGCCGCCCTCGGGTTCGCGGCCGGGGTGGACTTCGATCGGCTGCTGACGGGCACCCGGTTCCGCCCGTCGTTCGGACAGTCCCCGTTCGCCATCCAGCGGGGGCTGTCGTTCGAGCGCGGGCTGCGGACGGACGGCCACGCCGCGGCCCTCGAATTACTCCGGGCGCCGCTGGGGCTCGCGCCGGGAACGGGTGCCGTCGTGAACCTCCGCGACGGCTTCCCGTCCGGCCCGGGGCGCTCGGCCGCTCGGGCGGCGGCCACCCTCGCGGAGCTGCGGCGGGTCGTCGGCCGCGCGCCCGGCGCCCCGCACCTCATCGACGGGGCGGTTCTGGCCGGGACCGTGGGCGGCTGCACCGCCCACTTCGAGGCGGACATGCTCACGGCCCGCGAGCCCGACGGGCTGATCCGCGTGGCCGAAGTGAAGTCGTTCCCCAAGGTGGACGACCGCGTCGACCCCGAGCAGCTCGGGGCGGCGCTCGACCAGATCGCGGTGTACGTGCTGCTGGCGCGCGACGCCGTTCGCGCGGCCGGAGCCGATCCCGAGTTGGTGAGCGACCGCGGGTTGCTCATCACGCCGCACAACGTGGGGCTCACACCGACCCTCTCGGAGGCGTGCGTCGGCCCGCGGGTGGTCCGCATCCGGCGCGTGCTCGCCGCGCTTCCGGACGCGGATGAGGTGGTTGCGGCGACGCCGGCCGGGGTCTCGTTCGGTCCGATTGCGGACACGGGGGCGGAAGAAGCGAGGCGCCTCGACGCCCTGCACCAGATCGCCGATACGGTCGGCACCGCGTACGCGCCGAACTGCCTCACCACCTGCGGGAGCGCCCGCTTCTGCCGCGCCCGGGCCGTCGCCGCCGGCGCCCCGTGCGTCACCGGCCCCGCGGCGGTGCGCCTGCTGCCGGAGGTGCTCGACCTCGGGCGGGCTGAGTCACTCACCCGCGGCGCCCCGCCGACGCCCCAGGAAGCGCCCGCCGCGGCCCTGCTCGCGAGCGCCGGCCGCCTAATCGACGAGGCCGTGCCCGCCCCGCTCCCGACCCGGAGGACCGCATGAACCCCATCGATGTCGCACTGGCCGCCCGCGCGTTCGCGGCCCGCCGGGGAGTACCCAGCGCCACCGTCCGGCACCGCCGGCTGAGCGCGAAGCCGCTGGCGGTCGTCGCCTGGCAGCTCGGCGGCGAGCCGTTTTCGGTCGCCGCGCTCGGCTGGGGCGACAGCCCCAACCAGCTCCAGACGGCTGTTCCCGGCGAGCCGCGGAACCGGACGCTGCTGTTCGCCGCGCTGCTGCCGTTCGCGCACTGGTTCAACGCGCGCTTCGACGCGCCGGCCCTCGATCGGGAAACGATCACACGCGGCGAGCACCGGTTCACGATCGCCCGCGCCGCCCCCCAGGTGATCGTCCCGAACCGCGCGACGGTCGAACTGCTCGGCCGCCTGGGGCGCCGGCTGGCATACCTGCCGACGGAGGGGCCGAACGCCGCCGATCCGGCGCTCGTGCGCCTCGGGCGCCACCTGCGGTTCCTCTGGGATCACGCCTCGTTCCCAGGGCAGCAACTGCTGGTCGCGCTGACCGACCTGATGAACGCGCACTGGATGACGCCCCAATCCGGCAGCGAGCGCCAGTCCCTCCCGGCGCTGGAGGCGTTCATCGACCCGCCGCCGGGGCTGGACGGGTTCGCGGCGGCCGAGCGGGCCGAACTGTGCCCGATCGGCCCGGCGCCGGACGGGGACGATGACGACCGGCTCATACCGCTCGTCGAACGGTTCAACGCGGCCCGCGGTCGGAGCACCGACCCGGCGGTGGTCGGTCCGCTGCGGGCACCGATCGAAGATCACTATCGCCCACTCCTGAGCCGATCATGGGGGCTGTTGTGGCGCTGCCGCGACCGGGAGCTGTCGCGCCCCGAAGCCCCCTCGGTCGGCCGCCGGTGGGACGCCGACCGGCAGGACTACACCCGCCATCTGGACTGGCTGAACCGGAACGGCCTGCGGCGCACGCGCCAGACCCCGCGCCAGGCCGCAACGGCGTTCCGCAACACTGAAGAGGCCGGGCGCCTGCTCGAGGCCGAGGAGGCCTGCGACGACCCGCTGAAGATGGCCGCTTACGTGCTGGCCGGCAAAGCCGTTCGCGGCCGGGTGGTGGCGCTCGACCCGAACCACAAGGAGCCCGGCCCCAAGCGCACGGTTCGCCGCCCGCTGGTCACCGTGCGGTCGCCGGAGCCGTGCCGGATCCCGATCGGCCGGGAGCTGTGGTGGACCGGCCACGCCGACGGAACCGAGTACGTGGTCGAAGACGTCGTGCCCGCGCCGGGCGGCGGGTCCGATGTGGTGCTGAAGCTCACGACCTCGACGGCGACCAACCCGCTGCCGTCGGTCGGCGCGACCGTCTGCTTTTCGGTCCACTCGACGAGACCGAGGTGGCTCGGACAGTTGCCCGACGCGGACCCCTGGACCCACGTCCCGCCGATACCGGCCGCGCCGCCGGCGCCGCTGGAATTCCTTAACTCGGAGGCTTGAGAGATGGCGACCGCCGCGCCCCTGTTCGACACGTCCGTGGTCGCCGCCGCCGAGGCGACTGTAGCCGCTGCGATCGGTGCCGCGCTGAACGGCTGCGGTGCCCGCCGCGCGGTCGTCGTGCCCGCTCCGGCCGGCGCCGGAAAGAGCCACCTGACCGTCACGGCGGTGAACGAAGCCCGACAGCAAGGGCTGCGGGTGGCGGTCGCGGCCCCGACCAACGAGCAGGCGTTCGGGCTGGTGGGCGCGATCGCGGCGCGGCACTGCGCGGCGCACCCGGATCGGGCCGTAACGTTCGTTCCCGCCACCGACGTCACGCTCCCGCCACGGGTATCGGCCCTGCCCGGTGTGCGTGTGGCGAAAGCCAAGGACGCCAGCGGGCACGAGTTGATCGTGGGAACGCTCAGCAAGCTGGGCGACGCGTTCGCCCGCGGCGACCTGGAGCCGTTCGACCTGCTGCTGGTGGACGAGGCGTACCAGGCCGATTCGGCGAAGTACTTCGCGGTCGGCGACCTCGCTCCGGTCCACCTGCTCGTGGGCGACGCGGGCCAGATCAACCCGTTCGCCACGGTCGCGGATCCGGGCCGGTGGCGCGGGCTCCCCGAAGACCCACTCCAGACGGCCGTGGGGGTTCTGCTGCGCAACCACCCGCACACGCCGGTATACCGGCTACCGATCACCCGGCGGCTCGACCCGCGGGCGGCGTCCGTGGCGCGGCTGTTCTACCCCGATTTGGCGTTTAGTGCGGCGGTGCTGCCCGGTGTGCGCGAACTGCGGCTAAAACGGGGCGGCACACCGCACCGGCTCGACGCAGCCCTCGATTCCGCCGCCCGGGACGGATGGGCGCACGTGGAGCTACCGCGTGCGGCGGTGCTCCAGGCGGACCCGGAAGCCGTCACCCTGATTGCGGACCTTGTGGAGCGACTGTTCGAGCGCGGTCCGCGGACCCGGTGCGAACGGCAGACGAGTCTGAACGGCCTCACGCCGCGGCAAGTTGCGGTCGGGGTCAGTCACAACGACCAGAAGGACCACCTGCGCGCCGCGCTGGACGAACGCGGGCTCTCCGCGGTGACCGTCGAGACCGCGAACAAGTTGCAAGGGCTGGAGTTCGAGGTCACGTTCGTCTGGCACCCACTGTCCGGGCTACCGGAGGCGGACGAGTTCCACCTGGACCCGGGGCGGACGTGTGTGCTGCTGACCCGGCACCGGCACGCGTGCGTGGTGGTCGGCCGGGCGGGCGACCGCGAGCTGGTGGATGACGGCCCACCGCCCCCGACGGCCGCGTACCTGGGGCACGACCCGGACCCGGTCCTCGACGGCTGGGAGGTTCACCGCGAGGTGTTCGCGGCGCTCGAGCCGTGGCGGGTGAGTGCATAAAGCCCGGCACGGCTCGCCTGGTCCGAACGGAGCACGCGTGATGCTTCTGTCACAGCAGATGCTGTAAAACTAAAATCGGGAAGTATGTAATACCTATTCGCCGCTGTCCGTCAGATACTGTGACGGCCGGCAGCAGGGCCAACGAAACTAGCCGCCACAAAGGCGGTCTAGCGGCGTCCGGTTCTGACCGCCTGCAGCGCCTCGCTTGGTCGAGGCCTTATTCGCAACGTGGCGGTGGCATGAGAGAAGACGAAACACAACGGGGGGAGTGACCCGCGCGCGTCCGGCGCCCGCGGAGACTCGAGCCGCCCGAAGTCCCGGCGAGAGGAGCCACGCGAGCGCCATGCCCCACCCGATTGCCCCACAACCACTGCCGGACGACCACGACGGTTGGGCCGAATTGGCAGCCGATGCAAGCGCCCCAGAGAAGAACCGGCGCGGGGCATTCGAGCGGCTCACCACATGCATCGAAGGCGTCGCGCGCCGGGTGTCGGTCCGATTCGCAGGGCGGCGGCGAGAGGACTTCTGTGCCGGGGTGTTGGGGGACGTCTGGGAGGTCATCGGCCGCTTCCCTGCGGGCGCCAACTTCGAGGCCTGGTGTTATATCGTGCTCCACAACCGTTGGACCGACTTGACGCGGTGGGAACAGCGCCGGGAGAGCCAGAGTTTACTCGGACATCCGGAGCCGTCCGCCCCGGACATCCGCGCCGCGTTGGAGCGGGGACTCGATTCCGCGGCGATCTTCGGCGACGACGACCTCCGCGAGATCCGCGCATGGCCGCTGCGGGACCGCGTCGTCCTGCTCTGCCTCGCGTCCCTTTGGAGGAAAGTCCCTGACGACGAGTGGCAAGGCTGGGTGCGCGACCACCGCGCCGCCCACGGCACGCCGGCGTCTGACCCGTTCCCACCCGACTCCCTCGACCGGGGTAACGGAATCGCGGACCAGAATGCGCTGTTGGCCCGGGAACTCGACCTGCGGCGCAACACTCTTTCTGTGATCCTTCACCGCGGCAAGGTCCGTCTTGGGGTGCTCCGCTACGTGCGAGACCTGATGGGACCGGACGGGGGGCGACCGTGACAACGTGGACCAACGTACCCGACCCGCGCGACGACGCGACCCCCTGCGCCGGCCCGTGCGCGGTGGAGGTCGAGGAGCACCGGTGGCGGCACATAACCGAGGAGCACGTGGCGAACGTGCGGGAGCCGTGGGACGAATGGCTTACCCCGACGTTGGCGGACGGGCTCCGCGCGGCGTGGGCACCGGGTTCGACCGAGGAGGGGCGGCGGGCGTGCATCGCCCGGGTGGCAGAGGTGGTCGAGCGGGATTTGCGGCGGTGCCTCACAGCGCCGCTCGCAGTCCTCTACGACGATTTTCAGATGTCTGCAGCTAGCCGGCCGAGTCGCGGCCAGGAGACGTGGGCGCTCGTCCTCCCCTCGGGCGCGATGTTGGTCGTTCGGTCGCGGCCGGCCGGAGGGGCAGTCGTCAGCTGTTACTTTAAGGGGGCGGCCTGTCGGGCGACCGACCCGGCGGACAGGTGGAGGCGGACCGCGGAGTACGTCTTGATGACGTACGCCAAACTCAACCAGGACGGGACCTTTTCGGCCCCGGACCGGACGGAATTCGTGCAAGGGAAGGCCGGGCTGCGGATCCGAATTCGGTTCCGGACCGCCGCGACCTGGGCGCTCGACGCCGCCGGGCGGCGCCCCTGGGACGTGCTGCCCGACGACTGGGGGGCTGGCGGCGCGGGCGACCCGACCACGACACTGCGTCCGCGGCGGACGTATTAGGGATGACAGACATGAATCCGATTCCCCCGCCGGAGCACGGCAACGACCCGCTCGGGTGGCGCGAGCAGTTCCGGCGGGCGCTGGCGCACCCGAAACTCGCCGACCTTGGCGGTGAGCCAGACGACGAAGCCCTTCGGGCCGCGTACCAGTTGGCCTCCGCGCTCGGGCACTGCCGGCTTTACGGCGTCGACCTTGGGGCGACCGACGGCACGCTGCCGCCTGACATTGCGGTGGCCGCTGCCCGCCGGTGGGACCGCTTGCTCGGGGAGTGGACGCTGAAGGCCACCCGGTTGGAGGAGGTCTGGGCGGGATCAGGTGAAGAATTCGTTGCTCTCGACGCCTCCGCCGACCTCCTCGGCGCGCGGATGGAATCCTGGGCCGTGTTCCTCGCGATCGACGAAGCGTACCAGGACGCGGTCGAGCACGCTGTCCCGCGGCGTCACCTGAAATCGCTTCTCGATTCGGCCCTGAACGCGTTGGACCGCTTCGACGCCGCGCTCCAAGAGGCCGCGGACTACCTTGCGCCGGTAGCCGGCACCCAGCTCCTCGTGAACTGGCGGGCCGTCGTCTCGCGCGAATACCGCGCCACCCCGCCGTGGTGGCTCAGCGGCGAACTGGAAGAACTGTTCGAGCGGATCCAAACAGACGCGCACGGATGGCTCCCCCAGCCCCGCCAACGGAACACAATTATGAAGCCTCCGGCTAATGGTGCGATCGGGACGGTGAAGAAGTTGCTCGCCGCGGCCGAGGGCCTGCGGGTCGGCTACGACTCGTCCGTGAGCGCGACCGACGGCGTGTTCGAGCCGGTGCCGGCGGACCTCCGGCCGGAACTCGCGGCGTACCTCGCGCGCCAATACCCGCACGGGCTGTTCCGCCACCAGCGGAGGGCCGTCCAGGGGCTCCTCAAGGGGGCGCACACGGTCGTCGCTACCCGAACCTCGTCGGGTAAGTCCCTCATCTACTCTGTCCCGGTTCTCAACCGCCTGTTGACCGACCCGAGCGCCACCGCGCTCTTCCTGTTCCCCCAGAAGGCGCTCGCCAACGACCAGTTGCAGCGGCTGATCGAGGCGGCGGACAGTGTCCCCACACTCGCCCGGATGCGGGCGGCCAAGCCGTGGCTGATCTCCCGCTACGACGGGGCGACCCCGGACGACGACAAGTCGGCCATCCGAAACGAGGCGCAGGTGCTGTTGACCAACCCGGACATGCTCCACTACGGCCTGCTGGCGTGGCACGAGCGGCACTGGCAGCGCTTCTTTACCAACCTGAGGTACGTAGTGGCGGACGAGTGCCACGAGTACCGCGGCATCTTCGGCACCAACGTCAGCTACCTGTTCCGCCGGCTCCGCGCGCTCTGCGCGCGCTACGGCTCGTCGCCGACGTTCATCGCCACGTCGGCGACCGTGCAGTCGCCCTCCGAGCACATGGAGCGGCTGACCGGGCTGCCGTTCGACTGCGTCGGACCCTCAGAGGACGGGAGCCAGCAGGGCGAGCGGAAGTTCTGGATGGTCCGCCCGGAGGAACACCCCTACGACGCGGGCCGGAAACTCACGCTCGCCCTGGCGGAATCGGGCTTGACAGTCCTGACCTTCTGTATGAGCCGGACCGCGGCGGAACGAATGATGGCTCGGTCGGGCAAGGACAACAAGGACCCCGAACCGCCGTTTGTCCGAGTCTACCGCGCCGGGCTGACCCGCTCCGAGCGCGAGGAGATCGAACAGGGGCTGAAGAACCGCACCGTTCGAGCTGTCTTCTCGACCAGTGCCCTGGAGCTTGGGATCGACATCGGCGCGATCGATGTGGTCGTTTGTGTCGGTCTGCCGAACACGATGATGAGCCTCTGGCAGCGCGCGGGGCGGGCGGGCCGAGCGGGCAAACAGGGCGCGGTCGTTCTCATCCCGGGGCAAACGCCGATCGACACGTACTACGCCGACCACCCCGAGGACCTGTTCGCCCGGGACCACGAGCCGCTCGTGCTCAACCTGGCCAACCGCTCGGTCACGCACATGCACTACGCCTGTGCGATGAAAGAGGCCGGCGACGAGAGCCGGCTCGACACCGCGACCCTGGGGCCGGAGATCGCCGCGGTGAAGAAGCAGCGGGACGCCGGCGACCTCCAGGAGGACATCTTTTACGTTAGCGACCCCCACCAGCGCGTCCGCGTCCGCGGGGCCGGGGACGAGGCCTACCGGCTCATGCTGGACAAGGAAGAAATCGGGGAGATCGACCCGTTCCACCTGCTCCACGAGGCCCCGCGGAACGGCATCTACTACCATGGCGGCCGGCGATACCGGGTCCAGGACGTTCAGCAGAAGGAGCGGATCGTCCGCCTCAAGCCGGAGTTCAGCCCGCACGTCACGACCTCTAACATCGGCACCCGCATCCGGGTCCGCCGGGCGTCCGCCGTCCGCAAGCACGGCCAGGTGATCGTCGCGCGGGCGGTCCTGGACGTCAATGACTACCTGCGGAACGTGACCGAGAAGCACCTCAACGGCACGAAGGTCCGCGAGTACCCCGGCGCCGGGATGCCGAACAACTGGCTTCCGACGGAAGGGACCATGCTCCGGCTGGAGCGGCCCTTCTGGGACGAGGTGACGGCGCGCCTGGGCGACGGTGCGGCTAAGGCCGCGCTGGACACCACCGCGCGCCTCTTCGGAAGTCTGTTCCCGACGGTGACCGGCCCGTGCGACGCCTCGGATTATTCGGCCACCGCCGACTGCCCGAAGGACGCGCCCCCGGCGGTGTACCTCTACGACATGGTTCCGTACGGCGTGGGGCTGGCCGTCGAGGCGTGCGACCGCATGAGCGACCTCGTGGACCGTTCCACCGAACTGGTGCGCGGTTGCGAGTGCGGGTCCGACGAGGGCTGCTTCCGGTGCGTGCGCAACCCCCAAGCGGAGATCGCGGCGAGCAAGTTGGCAACGCAAGCCCTGTTGGAGATGCTCCGGTGCGAGTTGGCGACCCCGCCCGTCGAGTCCGAGCCCGCCACCGAAGAGTCACGCGCCGCGACGGGCAAGAGTTGTCCGAAGTGCAACTACCCGACCACCCACCAAGCCAAGTTCTGCAGCAACTGCGGGCACAAGCTGGAAACCACCTGATGACCACCGTCACGCCCATGCCCAGCCTTACCGCTGTGTACCCGACCGCGCACGTTCGGGGCCGCCTGATCACCCGTCTGGAGGAACAGACGCTGGGGTGGGCGACCCTCGACGCCGCAACGGCATTGGAGATGGGGCGCGAACAGGTCGGCTGGTTCGTGGGCGGCCACCCGGGTGTCGCGCGGGCCGCCGAACAACTGGGCCGCCTCGACTCGAACCCCGCCGGCGGGGTTTGGATCGTTGCGCCGCACAGCCGCGACCTCGCGCGGGATTTGTTTACGAAGTGGCCGCACCAGGCCTACGTGACCCAGCGCCCGCAGGGCGCGAGTTCGGTCTGGTGCTCCCGAAAAGTGTGGGTCGCCATCCCCGAGGAACTGGACCAGCTGCTCCCCCGAGCTCCCCAGGCGGAAGCCGGCGTGGCCGGTGTCATCGTCCTAGACCCCCCGTGCATCATTCACAAGTCGCGGGGAGGGACCGACAGCTGGGGGCACGTTCACCGGAACGACCGCCCGCAGCACGTGGTCGACTTCCGAGCCTCGCTCTTGTCCGACGACTGGCAACCGCCGCTGCTACTCGTCACCGAGCGGCCGGCGAGGGCGGTGGAGACGCAGGCCGTCGCGCGGACGTACTGTCTGAACGCGTTCCGGTTTGTCGCGGGCGACTCGTTCGCGTGCTGGGAGATCCCAGTAGTTTGCGAGTGACCACCTCACCGAGTTTGTACCCGTGGCACCAGTCTCAGCGGGAGGGTAAGGGCGAACCACACACCGAGGGCGAGCCCATATTCGAGCAACCCAACTACTTCGTACTGACCACCGCGATGAGTTGGTGGCCCTTTCCCCCCCGGACCAACGAACGGCAGCTCGATGAGGAGTGGAGCTTCGTGGCCCGCAAGGAGAAGAACGGCGGGCCGGACGAGCGGCCCCGTGGGGACGGTTGGGACCACGTGGCCCTGGACCCGGAGCACCGCCTGGTGGTCGCCAAGCGGACCGAGGACGCGACCCACGCGCTGGTACGGGACGCGCACCGGCGGACCGGCGGGCGGACCATGCGTTTCATCACCTCCGACGAGTGCCCGGTGTACGAATCGGCCATCCGCGCGGCGCACGGGCCGTTGGTGCCCCCGCCGCGGACCGGGCGCCCGGGGCGCCCGCGGAAAGCTCGGGTGGTGCTCCCGGCGGCGCTCGCGTACGCGACCGTGCACAAGGCGCGTGAGAACAACCGGGTGGTGGGCGTGAGCACGCGGGTGGTGTTCGGGACCGCGGCCGCGGTGGCCGCCGCGCTGCGGCGCTCGGCGGTGAGCACGGTTGTGAACACGTGCTTCGTGGAGCGGCACAAGGGGGCCGATCGGAACCGGTGCGGCCGCGAGGTGCGGAAGAGCTACGGGGGCTCGAAGGACCGGGGCACGCACCGGGCCGCGACCGCGTTCCGTTACTTCCGCGACAACTTCTGCCGGCCCGTCCGCACCCTGCGTGTGAAAGGCGAGGGCGGACGGACTCACCGATCACGTCTGGTCGCTCGCCGAATGGTTGGCCTATCCCGCTGTGCAACCTATGTAGGGCACCACCCGGAACTGCTTTCACAGCAAATACCAGGCATAGCCTCCAATGCACCGTCCCAGAACCGCCGGTCGGGTCGTGGGGCATACCGGCACTTATCGGACCGTGCAATGAGCCAAATCGACCGGCTGCCAGTGACGTAGCCCGGACGTTCTTGCCCGGGCTGCATCGTCTCCTGTTGCTCGTTACCATGGGGGCTGGCCCTCATTCAGTTCGTCGGGGTGGTTCGGTCCTTCACATCCGATTCATTGTCCTTCGCCAAAGCGGCGGACACGTTTTCGAACCAGATCAGCTTGCTGCCGCGCGAACCGGGACGATGGAGCGGCCAACCGCCCTGACTATTCTTTCGAGAGACACTGCCGATAAAGAGACTTTTTCGTATGCCTGTGAAAAAGCATTTTTATGGTCTGTCTGATTCAATATGATGATGCCGATGTATTCGTCTTCTCTCGCTTAAGGTGCGAAATCAGCATGGCTGAATCCAATAACGGCGACACTGCTCGCGAGTTTAAAATTGGGGCCGCAAGGATCCGCGGCCTGGGCAGTTTCCACAAGACCCTCCCGCACAATCAGTGGGGGGAAGTGGACGAAGACGAGTTCAAGAAGCTGGTGGCGGCCACCCAAGGCGACGGGTCCGGGTTCGCGGCAGTGCTCGGCGGGGCGGCCGGGGCGGCTGCCTTCACCAACCCTCAAGCGGGGCTGGCATTCGATCGGTTGACGCAGCACCCAAGCGCGTACTCCATGCCGCCCGCGCCGAAGGTGCTGTCCGTCACCGCCGCCGCGGAGATGACCGAGCTGTACTGGATGGCGCTCCTCCGCGATGTGCCGTTCGACCAGTTCGACACGGACCAGAGGGCGGCGGCCGCGGCCACGGAAATTGAGTCCCGGTTCGCGGAAGCGGTGGGCGACACCGGCGACGCAGGCCACCTCATCACCGGCGTCGATGTGCCGGGTCCGGCCGGTGCTCTAAGCGACATTGCCCCGCAGAATCTGTTCCGGCTCGGATTGCCCGGCGAAGAGCTGGGGCCGCTGGTGAGCCAGTTCTTCATCCGCGACGTCCACTACGGCACCCAGCGGATCGACCAGAAGCAGCTGCCGTACAAGAAGGGGCGGGACTACCTGACCGAGTTCCCTGACTGGCTGCGCGCCCAGTCGAGCGGGCGGGACGGCAAGGGGCAGGCTTACCCGCAGTCGAACGAGGACAGCGCGAACAACTTCGAGACCAACCGGCGGTACGTCTCCACCCCTCGTGACCTGGCCCGGTTCGTAAACAAGGACGCTCTTCACCAGGCTTACTTCAACGCCGCCCTGCTCCTGCTCTCGGGGGGCGCCCGGTGGACGCCGGGGAACCCGTACGGCGACGGGCAACGGCTGGAGCCGCGGGAGGCCGGGTTCGGGGTGCTCGGCGGGCCGCACATCCTGGCGCTGGTGTCCGAGGTGGCCACGCGGGCGCTGAAGGTGGTGTGGAACCAGAAGTGGCAGGTTCACCTGCGGTTGCGACCCGAGGCCTACGGCGGCCTCGTTCACGTCCAGAAAATCGGCATCGGCGGGTCGAACGGCAAGCGGCCCTACGGCCTTCCGGGCTGGGTCGGCACCACGGACGCGGCGAAAGAGGTTCGTAAACAGCACAAGAGCCTCCTCCTGCCGATGGCGTTCACCGCCGGCAGCCCCACCCACCCGGCCTACGGGGCCGGGCACGCCACCGTCGCCGGTGCCTGCGTTACGGTGCTGAAGGCGTACTTCAAGACCTTTACTAACGAGGGCGGGGTCGACATCCCGGTGCCGTTCAAAACGCTCAAGGAGCGCGAACAACCCTACGGCGCCGGGGACACGATCAAGTGCTATGCCACCGGGATCATGACCAGTCCGGAGGGGGACGAGGGCACCCGCAACCCACTGCCCGACTCGATCGCCGACACGCTCACCATTGAGGGCGAGCTGAACAAACTGGCGACGAACGTGGCGATGGGGCGAAGCATGGGCGGCGTCCACTGGCGGACGGACAACACCCGCAGCCTGATGCTCGGCGAAGCGCTGGCCGCCCGCATCTTGGCCGACATCACCACCGACGCGAACGAAAAGCCTACGTTCACGTTCCGCTCCTTCGCCCGGAAGATGGACGGCGAGCCGAAGAAGGTGCGGATCGCCCACGGGCGGGTGTACGTGGACGACGTGCTGGTGGACACCAACAGCAGCGCGCTGTGACCGCAACTGGACCAAACCCGGACGACCAGAAACGGCTTTTACCCATGAGAAACAGACTCGCACGCCTCGTCCAGCCCGGTCCCGTTAAGTCGACACCTCGGTTCATTTGCGATGACCGTATCGGGCCGAAACGGGGCGGGGCCAGAGAGACCGCAGAAGATTTTCTGACCGCGTGGGCCGCGCGGCTGAAAATTGACACGCGACAGACCCCGCTGGGTTACGATCGCGTGCTATCGAGTCGGTTCGGCAAGCACGTCCTCTTCCAGCAGCGGTTTCGCGGTAAGCGGCTGAGCCACGCCTGGCTCCGGGTGGACCTCGACCCGGACGGCCACGTCGTCGCCGTATCCAACCGCTGCCTCACGGCCGCGCGCGCCAAACGAGCGGGTCAAACCTGTCCGCACCGGGCCGTGCTCTCTGCAGACCAAGCGGTCGATCATGCGGTTCGGTCGGTCGGATCTGCTGAGGGCGTGGCAGCCACACGAGACCCAAAATTAACGTACCTCCGGGCCGGCCCGGGCGTGCACCGAACTTGGAGTGTGGACCTGGCGGGCGCGGACCCAGCGGACCGGTGGCGGGTGTACGTCGATGTCGTCACGGGCCGCGTGATTCACTCCGAGGAGCAACTCCTGCGGGCCACCGGCAGCGGCCTGATCTTCTCCCCCAACCCGATGGTCGCCCTCGGCGCCCCCGGTCTGTCGCCCGCCGATCCGATCCCGTCGGAAGCGTACCGCGAGGTCGCCCTGCTCGACCTCGACGACAGTGGCTTCCTGACCGGCCCGTGGGTGACCACGGAGGCCACGAGCGCGGCGGCCCGGATCCGCCGTCCGTCCGGCGACTTCCGGGTCACTCGCGAGAATACGGGTTTCCGTGAAGTTATGGCGTATTACCACATCGACACTGCCCAGCGGTACTTGCAGAGCATAGGCATGGCACACGCGGCGGTTCGGGTATCCGTTGACGCGAGCGGAGGCGGGAGCGGTGCCTTTTTCGACCCGAACACGCTGGTGGTGACCCTTTCAACTGGCGGCACCCCGGACGCCGAAGACGCCGAGGTCATCCTTCACGAATACGGTCACGCCGTCCAGAACGCGATCGTCTTCGGTTTCGGCCAAGCCGCCGCATCCCGACCGCTGGCCGAGGGGACTGCAGATTACTTCGCCGCGACGTTCTTCGACGGTGTCAAAGGGGGCGCGTTTCGCCGCGGACTGGGGAGCTGGGAAGCGGCCGGGGACGGGCAGACGGGAAGCCCACCGTTCTCCCGCGTGCTCGACTTCCATGGACCCCTCGGCGGTCAGCCGCTGCGGCTGACCGAGTTCTGGTCCGGGTGCCTCTGGTCGCTCCGCGAGTTATTCGGGCGGACGCGGGCCGACACCTTGGCCGTCGGGTTCCTCTCCTTCGTTCCCCACGACGGCGGCCTCGCCGACGGTGCCATCTCGCTCGTCGCGGTCAACCGCCTTCTCATCGCCGCCGGCACCGCCGACCGGGACAGCGAGGCCGCTATCGTCGAGATGTTCTGGGAGCGTGGCGTGGACGCCCGGCAGGGGAGCATCAGGTCGGACGTGGATTTCCCGCCGCTACCGGCCGTCATCTGAGTGGCGGCACCCACCGGTGCCGCACGCTCGGAGCGGTGGCCGTGGCTCACTTCTTGACGGCCGGTGGTAACGTCGGAATGGTCGCGATCTGCTCGAACCGCATGATCCCGTCCTTGTCCATGACGAGGCCGTAGATCGCGCTTGGATCGCCGCAGCAGACCGGCGACGAACCGCCCACCTCGACCGGGCACCCTTGGAAGGGCATGAAGCCCACATACCGCCACCCGTACAACTGCTTTTTCCCCTTCGGATCCCGTGCGATGACGGCCTCGTAGAACCCGAACGGGATGTTGGTCGCCAGGATTCGCCCCGGCGGCTCTGGGTCGCCTTCCTTGAACCCCAGCGGCTTGAGCAGGCCGCCGACGCTGCTCACGAGGTCGGCGGTGCTTTTGAGAATCTCGTCCGTCTGCTGGTCGGTCTTGATGCCGACCGAAGTCAGATTCCACCCGTTTTCGAGCGTCACGTTGAGCTCGCCGATCCCGAGCCCCGGTCGCAACTGGATCGAATACTCCTCGGCAAAGTCGGGCATGTACGCCATCGAGATGGAGATCTTCGTCGGAGTGGGCGCCGTCGGCTGATTTTTGTCGCGCTTTTCGGGCAACCCCTGCAACTTGGGCTGTGGGTCCGTCTGGCCGGCAGCCTGCTTGATTGCCCCGACAGAAGGATCGGCCTGAACCGACTTGATCTCAATGGGAGCACCCTGACTCACGGTGAACGCTGGCTCTTTGCCACCGCCACCACCCTCGCCCGGCACAATAAACAGATACGGCTTCGGCCGATAGTACCGAATCCCCTTGTCGTGGACGCCGGGATCCTTGTGGACCACAACGCGGGTACAGGCACACAAGCAGAGGCAGCTCACGATCATTACGATAATGCGGGCGGTCATCATCACTGACTCTTGGTTAGTGAAATAGTCGGATCGCACCGCTAATCAGTCGGCTGGCAGAAGGTCGTAGCTTTAGTGACTATTTCGATTCTACGCAAAGTGACAAATCGATCGAACTGGAGGCCAGTGATGAGCGTCTCTCACACCGTCCGGTTTCAGGCAGCGAGTGAGGCCCAGTAGTCATCCCACTGGGTTCTCTCGCTTCGAAACAAGGCGCGGAGGTGGCGCATGGCATCTGCACCGGCTCCGCCCCACCGCATCCCGCTGCCGTTCATTCGTTGACCAACGACCTGCTCGCAAGCCGCCTCGACCGGCCCCGAACCGATCAGTCAACCCTTCGCACGGTAGCTTGGGCAGTCCATTCGGTGACCGTCCGCGCTCACCAGGGCGCCGGCGACCCTCTCTCGGGAGCGCCGCTGAGACGCCCCGGGTTGAACCGCCATGAGCAGGTTGCGCATGCAACCCCGAGACGGGATCTCGTTGGGCAACGCCAAGAACGCGCGGGCCTACCCGGCCCGGGCGACGGCCCGCCGGCGGATCGCGGTCGGGCCGAGTAGGCCCGCACATCGCAGGAATCACGATGTCCAGGAACTGGGGCCGACGATTCCGCGTATCCCGCGGGTCCGTCGGCGATTCGAAATACGATCAGATCGAATCGACCGTGGTCCGCTTGGTCGCCATGCGTCACCGGGCATGGGACGGTTCCGCACGGTCCGAAGCACATTCCGGGGCGCGCGGAGAACGCTGCCGAAGGTGTTGGACGGCGATTGATAGCACGCAAATTAACGTAACTTTACAGGTTTAAATTGTCACATTGATTCTTGTATATATTATAATCTTATTTGATTTATATAGTAGGTTTTGTCATAGGCGTGCGTCCTTCGCATATGGTATTACGTAATGACGTGTGTTTATTGGCCGCTGTGCCTCTCCAATAACCTGCCGCTGCCGCCGGTGACCGATATTACGGCGGCGCGTAAGATACGCATTCAGGCTCTCGGCCCGACAGCCGTTGCCCGTGATTCCCAGCGGTTCTGCCTTGCGTGTCTTGCGCGCCGCCGTAATATCCGCGTTTTTGAGGCCACGATTACCGAACTCAAGGCGGAGGTTGCTGAACTCAAATTCCAGTTCAACCAGAACTCCGCGAACTCGTCCAAGTCCCCGTCGTCGGACCCGCCGCACGTGAAATCGGCCCCGCCCGAGCGGCCCTCGGGCAAACGCTCGGGCGGGCAACCAGGGCACCCCAAAGCCGAGCGCACGCTCTAAGTGACTGTCCCATATGTGAGATTTATGCCACCGTGTGGTATTGAAACTCGGCGTCGCCCCCTTTCGGCTCAAGCCGGTTGAGCATCAGGTGGATCATGGCCAACTTGACGAACGCCTCCGACGACCGCACCGTCTTCTCCCGGTCCTTGGACAACCGCCGGCACGTCCCCAGCCAGGCGAACGTCCGCTCCACCGTCCACCGCAGCGGTAACTTCACCCACCCCTTGGCCCCGTCCGGGCGGCGGACGATGACCAGCTCCCACCGGGCGTTCGTCTCGACCCACTCGTACAGGGCGTAGTTGTGGTACTTGCTGTCGGCGAACACCCGGCGGACCTTCCCCATCGGTTGCTCGTCCAGCCGGCCGAACAGTTCGGCCGCCGCCTTGGCATCATCGACGCTCGCGGCCGTCACCAGCACGGCCAGCAGCAACCCCATGGAATCCACGAGGATGTGCCGCTTCCGCCCGTCCACGTTCTTGGCGTTGTCCCGGCCCCGCTCCTCGCCGCCAGAGGTCGTGTCCACCGACTGGCTATCCACGCTCGCGGTCGTCCGGGGCGAGTACGGCCTCTCGGCGGTGCGGACCTTTTTGCGGAGAAGGTCATGGATCGTGTCGAGGGTGCCGTTGTGTCGCCACTCGTCGAAGTACCGCCAGACCGTGGACTTGGGCGGGAAGTCCTTGGGCAGGTACCGCCACTGGCAACCGGTCCGCAGCACGTAGAAGACCGCGTCGGTGACGTCCCGCAGGGCGGTGGTGCGGGGACGGCCGCCGGGGTACACGGGGATGTGTGGCTCGATGAGCCCCCACTGCTCGTCGGTCACGTCGCTCGGGTAGGATTGGGTTCGCATGGACCATTCTACCCACCCAACCGCCACATATGGGACAGTCACTTACCCCCCCCCCCCGATGAGATCCGGACCCTCAAACCGGACACGTGCCGGGACTGCAAGCACCCGCTGGCCGGGGAGAACCCGCACCCGGCCGTTCATCAGGTCCATGAGATCCCGGTTGTCCGCCCCCACGTCACCGAGTACACCGACCCCGTCCGGGAGCCGGTCCGGCAGCCCCGCCCGATCCAGCAACTTGATGTCGGCCCACCGCCCGGGCACCGACTCGGACACGTGGACGATGCGCCCCGGCGCCTCGTCCACGGTCAGCGGAATCTTGAGCGTGTGGGCCTTATTCTTGCCCGAGTAATAGGCCCGCTGGGTCCGCTGCTCGAACGAGTCCACGATCACCGCCAGCCCGGGGGTGTCGCTCAGCACCGCCGGGAGCCGCTTGCGGCGTTGGGCCCCCGGGTCCGGCATCCGCATGGTGTCCCGCCCGGCCTGGGCCAGGGCCGGCACGCACCGGGTCCGGACCCGGCTGGCGGTCGAGTCGGACACCCCGAACAGGAACCCGAGCACCTCGTTGGTCGGGTACTGGCGCAGCCAAATGACCGTCAGTAGCAGTTGGTCCGCGGTGCTCAGGTCGAAGTGGTCGCCCCCGCCCACCGCCCGCTGCCGGTCCGGGCGGTCCAACTTCCGGCGGTGCCCCGCCTCGATCACCGGGGGCACGTCCCGCACCAGCGCGTCGAACGCTACGACCGTCAGTCCGGTCAGGTGCTCGAACACCACCCGGTGCTTCCACAGGTTGTCCAGGCGCGCGATCATGGGGCTCTAACTACGGCCAGGAGGCACCATTAGAGTACAAAAATGCCGCTATCCTGAATGAGGTCTATTCCGTCTGTCCCGCGGTCCCGTTGTTTAACGCCTTCGCTGGCCACCAACACCGTGGAGGGTAGACCGTTGGAAAATCCAAGCCTTCTTCCCGCGATACTCACCGGGTTGAGCACGTCCCGCGGTCAATGGGAGCACGCATGTTCGTCCCTCAACACGCCGTCAAGCTCGACCTTGCCGACAGCCGGCGACGGCACGAGTTTGAGGCCGCCTCGGTCCAAAAAAAGTTGGAGATCCTCCGCGACCCGAGCCGGGTCGATCTCCTGACCCCTCTCGCCCACTCGGCCGAGGTGACGTATCACCACGGCCTGCTGATTAGTGCCGACCCGCGTATGTGCGCCTGGGCGCTGGCCGTGGCGGCGCGAGCCAACACAGCTGCTTTCGTGTTCTCTGATCTCAAGGCATCGCCGCGGCTCTGGCGACTTGACAACGGGCCACCATACAGCTTCTATGAACGGGTCGACGAAAGCTCCGTTCACTCTGGCCGGTGGGTGGACGCCATTAGCCAAGCCGTCGTCGCGCGGCACGCGGACTGTTTGATCGAACTGCGGCCAATCGCTTACGACGCCCTCCGCCGTTCGTCCTCCCGCAGTTCGGACCCTGAACGCGACCGGCACCGCGTCGAGCAGCACCGCGCTCTTGTCGAGGCCGCCCTTGACCCCGACCGACCGCTTGCCCCCGATTACCTGATTCACGCCGCTGCGGCGCGGCCGGCGAAGGTCCGCCCCATCAACCGGCGGATTGGGGAGGCGAACGACCGGATGGTAAATGCCCTCGACGTTCAGGATGCCGCCAAATTCAACGCGGCCTTGGCCGAATCGCTCGAGTTACGGCGGACGGCATTCGCGGACCTGCCCGAGGAGACGAAGGGGAACCACACGGCGCTGTGGCCGCTCGGGCTGATCGCTCTCGTTGTGCTGGCCCATGATCGAGGGATCCCAATCGAGGTCGAGTCCGACTATCTGCCTCGCCCGTGGGTGACCGGTGAGCTGTTCCAGGAGTCCGCCGCATCGTAACCACATCCCGTCCGGCTGGATGATAACGAAGCTGTCGTCTACGGAACCTCAGGTTGCGAGGGTAATCGGAGGTTCCGTAGACGTTGACACCAGGGAGCTGCTGAACGCGGTTCAGGTTGCCGCTTTAACCAGCGCCAAGATGCCGGCCTTAATTGCCTCGGGCAGCTTCGGCCAATTGGCGACGAGCGTGGCAAGTTCGGGGTCCATCGCCTCGTGCGCCGCTTTCTGCGCCGCCTCGCTTGTGAACTGCTGGTTTTCCGACAGTTTCTGCGAAGGTTCGATTCCCATCCGCTCCCGCTGAAATCATGTCGCGTCCCCTGGTTCGCGTTCGAGCGCGGGGAAGGGCGGGGGGCCGGTTCCGTTCGGCACACCCCGCGCATTCCGATCGCATTCCCCTCAAAACGCACTTCCGGAAGTTTTCCCCGCCCGCGTGGGGCCGTCGGCCCCGGTTCGCGTCCCACAGCGCCCACCCACGCCCCGACACATCCCCACCACAACTAGCGACCCGTTCACACGTTGCGGCGTCTTCACTCATCGAGGCCGACAACCCGTCTGCGCTCACCGGGAGCGTTCTCCGGGTTTTGCGGGCACGATTCGGTGGTAGCGGCGACCAGCGAGCGGGTAGCGAATCGGCAGTCCGAAGCCCCGCAGATGTCCAGTCGTGGCCCCATCGCACTTTTCTCGTGCCTTGTAACCCCCGTTACAGCTCTACTCACGGGACGCGCCCGAGTGGGGCAGGGCGGTCGCGGTGCTCGCGCGGACCGTCCCCCTATTCACCTGATGGCACCGCACGCGATTCGGCGGACGCCACGTCCGGTTGGGGAGTGTCGGTAGTGGGGAGGGGCCGCCGGCTGGTGAAACCGACGGCCGACCGAACGGCTACTTCTGATCTGCGACGTGCAGCAACTGCGCTGATTTGGGCCGAGGGCTGGCTAACGAAGGTGGCGGCCGGACTGTGAACTACTTTTTGGCCTTGCGTGTGGGGATCGCGGCCAGTTTCTTCGTCGCCTCGCGCGAACTGGCCCGCCCGGCAGCGGCGGCCGGTGGCTTCCATTTTTGCGCCTGCTCGATGAAGTTCTCATCCCCGAGTTCGGTGAACATCAAGTCGTCGTCTTTGCGAATCTGCACGAGCAGCGGGAACCGCACCGCTTGGCCGCTCACGATGCCCTGACCAGGGCCGAATCCAGGTAACAACCGGGCGTCCGCGTCCGACATGTTCTCCATGACCGAGCGAACGAAACTGTGGTCCTTCGGGTTGACCAGTCGCAGCACCAGGAACGAGTTGCACTGCGACAGGATGGTCTCGTCCACGCGGCTGGGGCGCTGGGTGATGAGCACCAACCCCGTGCCAAACTTCCGCCCCTCAGTGATGACCTTCCGCAGGGTATCGACCGACGGCGCGTCTTCCGCACCTTCGCGGTTGGACGGAATGAACGTGTGCGCCTCTTCAATGAAAGTGGCGAATGGCGGGATCGCGTCCGTCATGGCCGCCCGGTGTTCAAAGAGCGACTCCATCAAGATGGAGACGATGGTGCATTGGGTGAGTTGGTCGTAACCGCCCAGATACAGAATCGACACCTGCTTCGGGGCGATGATCTGCTCGGGTGAACCGTTCGGGTCGGGCAACTGGTCGAACCCGGTCAGGCCCTTTCGCGCAAAGGTCGCGCGCATGCGGTCGTTGGTAAGTTCCATGCGGCTCAGGTACTGATCGACCTGATTGAGTGCACGGCGGACGGCGTACATCGTCGGAAGTTGTCGCTTGTCACGGGGGGCACTGATGCGGCTTCCGAGTTCGGCCAGGAGCGACCCGATGTATTGTCGAACCGGCGTGCCGGCACGTGGCTCGATTCCCGCCATCAACTCCGCGATGTACTCTCGTTGCGGGTCGGAGATGCCCTGCGTCATCTTCGCGATCAGCTTCTCGACAATGCTTCGGCTTCCGGCCGACATGGTGAGATAAGGGAAGAACAGCTTGATCTTCCGGTCGGCGAAGAGGGCCTGCTTTTGCGAGAAGCCCAGGTAGTCCCCGTGTGGGTCGAAGATCAGGATCGGGTATCCTGCGACGATCAACTCGCGTAGTATCCGCCGGGCCGCTACTGTTTTTCCGCCGCCGGTCATCGCCAGGATCGCCAAGTGACGGGATACCAAGCGATCGGCCGACAGGTTCACATCCACATCGCTCCGGGCGATCAGGGTGCCGACCTGGAGTGGTGTCCCTGTGAGCGAGCCGGCCAGCAGTTCCTTCGCCCAGGCCGCGGGTGGGTAGAACACCGTTGCGGCCGGCTGCACCGGGTACGTCAGCGGGAACACGGTTTTCGCGTTGTCCGGGGGCGTGCAGCCCAGGATCAGGACCGTGGCTTCGAGCTGGTCCCGGCTGTCGGACAGGATCGTGTCCCGCAGGTTCAGCCCTTCCTCGGCCAACTCCTGAGCCGCTTCATAAGGAAAGAACGGGTTGTACCGCGTGATATTCGTGACCCGTCCCCAGACATAGATTGTCGGGTTCTTGCCCCTGTAATCGGAACTCGGCACGTCCATCTTAACGGCCACGAGGTCACCCACGCGCGAGCGAAAGCTCTTCAGCACGAAGCTGAACTCCGAAGTGGACGCGTTCCCGACGACTTGGCCTATTGAAGACCAGTCGCCAGCGGGAGCCGCGCTAACAAGTGTGGGCGTTTCGGGCATTGAAGGCACTCCGCGTAAATTTGTCCGGGTCAGGCTTTGGGTCGGAAGAAGAAATCCCGGGTGGTGCCCGCGAGCAGTTGCCACATCGCGGTCAGCAGGCGCGGTTCGCCCTCCTTGTTCGCCACCTCAATGGCCTTCCGCAGCATCTGCGTGGCGAGCCGAGAGTTGATCGGCTTGGCCAGCCAGTCCGGGAGCTTGGCGTGCTTGTCCACGATGTCCAACCCAGCCGGGAAGGCGTACCGCGGGAGCAACCGGGCACTGTGGACGACCAAGCCGAACAGCGCGGGGTACTCGTCGGCCGGGAGCTTGTCGAAGCACTCCACGCGGAGCGGTTGGGCCACGTCCGAGACGTTCACGAAACTGACCCGGGGTTTCGGGTACGCGCCGATGAACTCCTGCCACTCAGTCGGGGCACGCCGAACGTCGTTGCGGTCAATGGTGACCGGTTGCAGGTATTCGCCCGGTTCCAGCACCACTTGGAACAGCAGCGCGTCCGCAATGCGGTACTCGTTCAGCCGGGCACCGGCGTAATCCCGGAACGAGGCGTCGATGTGACCGGCTTCGGCCAGTTCGTTGAGCAGCGTAGACGCGACCAGTCGCGACCCGGACGCCCGCTCGACAACCCCGCACACTCTGGCAGCCGAATCACGAAGTAACTCGAGCTGGCGGCGGTAGACCGAAATAAAGTGGGTGTGTTTCCCGGTGCGCCCGGTGACTTCGGCCGCCGGCAGAAGTGAATTCAAGCCGTCCGTGGAGAAGTTGGGAACGCGGTCGTACATGGCGACCGGGTTCACGAGCGGGCCGTGCAGCAGCAGCCAATCGGGGGGCGGATTAGTAGTGGCGGCGGCCTGCGCTCCGGCCACTTCGAGGCAGAAGCGGGCCACATCCCGGAGCGGGGCCGGGTCTTCGCTCAGGTCGTCAAAGAAGCCCTGTTGTGTCGCGGACGTGCTGAACAACTCTCCAATTAATTGCCGCTCGAACCGGAACTGCTCACGCTGGTCGCCGGTATCGCCCGGGATCACCGTGTACGAGCCGACGCGGATGGCCACGGGGGCCGCGCCGACCGCTTCGAGGTTCGCAACCCCGCCGTCGATGAACCCGACCCGTTTGCCGCGGAGCGTCGGCCAGAACTCGCCGTGGTTGATCTCGACCTGACAAATTCGGCCGGCGTCACGTGGCGGCACGCAACTCAGTCACCGTGGTTTTGCCCTCGCGATCGCTTACGCGGTCAGGCCGCTGACCAGAGCGAGTTTTCGGTCCAACAGTTCAGGTGCTGGAATCCACCGCTGCGGGAGTTGCAATTTCTGCCCATCAAATCGGATGAGCCAGTCAGCTACGACCTCTGACGATCGAACTCGCTCGGGGACAATAGCCCGAATGACATAGTCGCCGCTGACGCGGAGCAGACCGCGTTCGTAAGCGCGGTCGTGTGTCCCGCAGAGGCACAAGCCGTTGCGCGGATTCATGCGGAGGCGTGCATCCGCTGCCCAAGGCACAATGTGCGCGGCGACCAACAGTTCGGAGATCGGCAGCCCGCAGACCGCGCACGCTTCGCCGTAGCCGGTGAGAATGAGTTCTCGGAAGAAGTGTTGGTTCACACGCACGCGAACGACTCGTTCTTTCTCTTTCCCTTCGAGTTGTGCGAGTTCAGGCTCGATCACCGGAAGCACGGGACGCGACTCAAGCGCAGCAAGTGCTTTCGCAGCTTCGAAGCAGATCGTGTCAGGATCGGTCAGAAAATCGTTCCAAATGCTTCGATCGAGGGCAGCAACCTTTGACAGCCCTTTAACACCTCTCTGCTGGTGCGTTTCGTCCAGAGAAGCGATGTTGCAGCACTTCATCGCGACCGAAGCGGACGTCCGCCCAAGTTTCACTGCCACTGCTGCGATTTCCGGGTTCCGGGCGTGAAGCCGGCCGAACGGGAGCCGACAGTAAAGAGCAAACGCGACGAGGGTTTCGGAGCGCGACCAATTGCGACCGGCCACGTGAATGCCCTTGGTTTGTAGTGCGAAGCCCGAGCACCGTGCTGGCGGCTGGGTTTACTCAGGCAAGATACGCCGAGTGGCGCTCGGTGTGGAGGCACATGGTGACGTGGGGAAATGGGTGCTCAGCGAATGACGTGCTCGCGGACGGCCGAAGTCGCGGCGAAGCCCGGCCAGCGCCGCATCAGACGAGCGTAGGGCGGGAGCGCATCGGCCGCCGGGTATGGCACCAGTTCATCAAGCCGCCGCATTCCCCGCGTGAGTTCGCCCGCGAGGTGTGCGGTGATCGCGGGCAGGTCGCCGAGTGCTTCGCGGGCCGACACCGCGGCCGGTAGTTGTGGTGAGACCGGCGGTGGCGCGACGTAGTGGTAGCGGGCACCGTCTCTGAACAAACCTCCGGTCGCCTCTCGAAGTGTGCGGAGTGCGACCGAGCGGCTGTTCAGGTAGCCGATCGGGAGTTCCGCCCGGTGGGTCGGCTTCGGGAACTCGAAGATCGCCCCGAGTTGTCGCGACCACCCGCACAGGAACAACCGTTCCCGTAATTGGGGGACGCCATAGAACGCGGCGTTGAGCAGGGTGTACGCGCAGTCATAGCCGAGTTCGTTCAGCCGCTCACAAACCGATTCGGCGATGTTCTGCCCACCGTAGTTGAGAACGTCGGGCACGTTCTCCATCACGACCACGAGCGGCCGGAGGGCTTCGACGGAGTGCAGGTATCGCTCGAAGAGCCGGCCGCGTGAGTCTTGCAGGAAGGCGGTCGGGTGCTTGGCGACCTCACGGAGCTTGGCCTGCCCGACACGGGCGTAGGCTTGGCACGGCGGCCCGCCTAACAGCACGTCAACAGCACAGCTCGGGTCGCCCGGGATGCCCAGCGCGGCGAGCAATTCGGCCGGTTCACGAGTCGTGATATCGCGGGGCTGTGCGTGAACGGCGTGCCGCGGGTCGTCGCGATGAAAGTTGTGGGCATGTGTGGCGGCAGCGGCGGCGTCGAGTTCGACGCTGCCCGCGATTTTGAACCCTGCGGTGTGGAATCCCAGGCTCAGACCGCCGCATCCGCCAAACACATCCCAACAGCGCGGCACCTCGCCACCCCGCAAGCGATCGAGCTTCCAGCGAATGGGATCGACGTTACGGCTCATGGGCAACGGCACACGGAACTGAAAAACGATTCGTGCTTATTATGTCGGCAGTCCCGCGTGAGGGGAATCGGTCGTTTCGCGATCGGTTTGCAAAAGATGGGCAGTTCACCCCGGCATTGGCAATGCAGTACGGATTGTTCCGGTTCGCGACGACTGAGGGCAGGCGTTCGATCGTTCTACCACATAGAATGCGGGCGCCCGTTCCCGCCGGTCTGTGCCCGATGCCTTCCGCGAACCCGAGCACGAACCCGCCGCCGTGGAACCCGACCCGGTTACGGCGGTTGCTGGGAGAGCTGTTGCGCTCGTCAGATGAGCGCCGTGAAAGTGCTGAACTTCCGGCACCGCATGGGGGCGCACGGCATCGGCAAAATCTTCGGGATGGAAAAGAACGTCACCACCTACAACCTGGCGGGCATGAACATGCTGCTGCACGGGGTGAAGGACACCGAATTCGAGATCGACCACGGCGACACGCTGACCAACGACTGGGACATGCTCCGGGAGCAGAACCCGGCGAAGAAGCCGCAGTTCGACGCGATCGTCGCCAACCCGCCGTTCAGCTACCGGTGGGAGCCGGACGGGGCGATGAGCGAGGACCCGCGGTTCAAGGCCCACGGCGTGGCCCCGAAGAGCGCGGCCGACTTCGCGCTCCTGCTGCACGGGCTGCACGACCTGAAGGACGACGGGGTGATGGCGATCATCCTGCCGCACGGGGTGCTGTTCCGCGGCGGCGCGGAGGAGCGGATCCGCACGAAGCTGCTGACCGACGGGCACATCGACACCGTCATCGGGCTGCCGCCGAACCTGTTCTACTCGACGGGCATTCCGGTCTGCGTCCTGGTGCTCAAGAAGTGCAAGAAGCCGGAGGACGTGCTGTTCATCAACGCGGCCGAGCACTTCGCGAAGGGGAAGCGGCAGAACCGGCTGGAGCCCGAGCACATCGCGCGGATCATCGGGACGTACCAGAACCGCCCGGAGAAGGTCGAGCGGTACGCCCGGCGGGTGGGGATGAAGGAGATCGAGGCGAACGAGTACAACCTGAACATCTCGCGCTACGTCAGCACCGCCGAGCAGGAGGGGGACGTGAAGCTGGAGGAGGTCCACGCGGAACTGGTCGCGATCGAGAACGCCCTCCGGGCCGCAACGGAGACGCACAACCGTTTCCTCAAGGAGCTGGGGCTGTCGCCGCTCCCGTCGGGCGACCAGTGACCCGGGCCGCCCCCGCCGGCCCGCCCGTTCCCGCCGTCCGATTCATCTGATGGCACCGCACGCGGCACGGCCGACACCACGTGCGGGTGAGGGGTGCCAGTGATGGGGAAGGGCGGTTCCCGCGGCAGGTGATCGCGCCGTTCACCGAGGCGATCCGCGGGCGCAACGGGTGCGTGCCGGGGCGTGGACCGACGACCAACTCGACGCGCACCGGGTGGCGTTCGATACGCGCCTGCCGGAGTTGGCGCGCCGTGCCGGAGCACGCGACGCCGGCGCGGCACCTGTGGAATCACTTCGAGCAGTGGTTCGCGTTCGACCCGCGCACCGAGCCGACCAACGGGAAGGCCGGCCGGCGGTCCGCCCGGCGGTTGTGAACCGCAAGGTGCGGGGCGGGAACCGGACGGCCGCAGGCGCGAAGGCACAGGGTGTTGATGTCCGTATTCGAGGCGTGTCGACGCCGGCCCCTCTCGGTCGTGGACCACGTCAGCCAAACGTTGCGCCGGTTCAGCAACCGGCGCACGCCCCGACCCGTGCTGCTGCCGGAGCGCTAAGGACTTCCGTCAAAAGTCCCCTCGTCGAAAGTCATGCAGTCACAAATTTAGTCTAGAAAACATTTTGTGGCTTTATGACTTGCTGGTCTGACGGCTTCTGACCGGTCGTCCTAAGCAAGTGCCCGTATCGGGCATGGCGGCGTAAGGCGTTGTGTCGTAAGACAATTCGTCTTGCTGCGTCCAAAATGCTCCCTGGGTTCCGGCCAGATGAATCGGTCTTGAATTCACTCACCTCTTTGTAAAACCCTTGTCGTTTGTCGTGACGAAATTCGACATTTTCTGTTTATTTTACTCCGAGCTTCCTTTTTATTACTGATAGCATCGTGCGACCTGCATCAGGCATGGCTGTTACGGCTCGTTCCGGCACGAACGCTCGCGCCCGTGAACGGGTGAGCCGCTGAGCCGAGAGGTGCCATCTTTTTTTTGTCCGGTTTTCGGCGGTCCGCGCGCGGGCCGCTTGTCGCTTGTAAATGAACCGGCAGAGTTTCTTGAATTCCGGTCAATCGGAGCTGTCATGACAGACGAGCGTGAGCTCCTGCGAGAATCGACCCGCCGGATACTCGAGGCCGACAAGGGCCTCGCCGACCAGTTGGACCGGCTCCGGGATCTCACCGCGGCCCCGGAGCTCCGGCCGACCCTCGAGGGCGTTCGGGACCGGGTCGGGGCCCTCGAGGGCCTCGGGACGGATTCGGCCCTCGGCCTCGAGACGATCGTCAACCGGGTCGGCCGGCCGGTGCTCGAGGTGGCCGGCGACGACTACGTCGTGGATGGCCCCGAGGCGCTGATCTGGGAGGCCCGTCTGTCGAACGCGGCGGTGCGGGCCGCGCTGCGGCGGGTGATCCCGTCGGTCGGCCGGATCGAGGTGGACCGCCACCCCGACCTGACCTGGGTCGGCACCGGCTGGCTGATCGCCGACGACGTGGTCGTGACCAACCGCCACGTGGCCGGGGAGTTCGCCGCCTTGAGCGCGGCCGGCGGAAGCCGGGCGTTCGTGTTCAAGCGCGGGTGGCCGGACCGCGGCACCCGGATGGCCGCCCGGGTCGACTTTCGGCGCGAGCTGCGGAACAACAGCCCGCGGGCGTTCGTGGTCAAGGACGTGCTCCACATCGAGGACGACGACGGCCCCGACTTCGCGTTCCTGCGGGTGGAGAGGGCCGGACCGGCCGGCGCCCTGTCGCCGTTCCTGCAACCGGCGCGCGGGCGGGCCGAAGCGCAGCAGCTCGTCGCCACGATCGGGTACCCGGCCGCCGACAGCCGGATCCCGGAGCAAGAGCTGATGACGCGACTGTTCGGGGACAAGTACAACGTGAAGCGGTTGGCCCCGGGGCAGGTGCAGCGCCTGGCCGACGACTTGGTGATGCACGACTGCTCGACCCTCGGCGGCAACTCGGGCTCGCCGATCGTCGACCTCGCCACCGGGGAGGTCCTCGGGCTCCACTTCTCCGGTGTTTTCCTCCGGGAGAACCGCGGCGTCCCGATCGGCTATGTCACCAGCCGCCTCGCACGGGTGACGGGCGGGCCGCGGTCGTCCGAGGGGCCTCAGCCCCAGCCCCCCGCCGTGCCCCCGGCCGCCGGCACCGACGCGCCCGCCGGCCCGGCCCTGGGGGGCTCACCGCCCGTCACCGCCCCGGCCCCGCGGTTCGAGTT
>NZ_JAXBLV010000220.1:0-38309 GCF_034097035.1 Gemmata algarum | reverse complement strand
TTCTTCGTGAAGGCTCACGGTGAGCGGGGCCGGCGCGTTTCCGGGAACCTTTTTGCGCCGCTGGCGTTTCATCAGTACCGGGCGCTCCCGCTCGCCCGTTCCGGAGACGCACATGCACACGGTCGCGATGCGGGCGTTCGCCGCGCTCGCCCTCGGTTTGGGCGCGGTCACGCTCCCGGTTCTCGCCGAAGACCCAAAACCCAAGCCGTCGAACTGGTCCGGTTACGTGTTCGTGGCCGACGTTGTTGGCGAGGTGGTGAAAGCCGACGACAAGAGCGTGACGCTGCGGATCACCTGGTTCGAGGCGCAGAACGGCAACAACCGCAACAGCCGGCCGCGGCTGTCGCAGAACAACCGTAACTTCCGCAACCCGTACTCGCAGAACATGAACCGCCCGAACCAGTCGAGGACGCAGTTGAAAGAGCAGCACCACGATTACGAACTGGAGTACGTTCCGGAGTCGCTCGTGCGGGTCAAAACCCTCCCGGTGAAATTGGACGACAAGGGGAAGAAGGTTCCGCACGACCAAAAGGAGATCAACGAGCTGCGAGCGCCGGGCGGGTTCCCCGGATACGCGGCGAATCGATCCGATCTGACCCCGGGCACCATCGTCGAAGTGCATCTGATCCGCGACAAGAGCGTGCCCGCGGCCAAGGCCGGCGAAGACGACTTGCGGGTTAAGTACGCGGTCATTCTGGGGCGCGACCCCAACCCGCCGAAGGACATCGGTAGCGGCGACAAGGACAAGAAAAAGGACGAGAAGAAGAAAAACTGATGCGATGCGGGCGCGATTTCGCCTGACGTGATGGATCGGAACTCACAGATCGCTCGGGGTTCAAGTCCCGAGCGATCACCGTTTTGCAGTTAGGCCCGCAACTCGGCCTGGGCTTTCTGCGCGGCGGCGACGATCTGCGCCTCCCAGTCGCGATCATCGGGCTGGAACGGGAACGTCACCCCGCGCGAACTGTTCACGATCGCGCCCAGCCCGTCGGGACGGTACGCGGCCTTAACGTCCGCCGCGGTGCCACCCTGTGCTCCGTACCCGGGCACCAGCAGCCACACGTCGGGCATCGCAGCGCGCAACTCGACCAATTCCCGTGGGTGGGTGGCGCCGACAACTGCACCGACATCGCCCAACCCGCTCTCACCGCGAGTAGGTGCGTTCCAGCGGGCCACTTCCTCCGCAACGTGGCGGTACACCGGCTTCCCGTTGCACACGAGGTCCTGGAACAGCCCCGCGCCCGGGTTGCTGGTGCGCACCAACACGAACACCCCGCGGTCACCCTTCTTCGCGGCGGTGAGGAACGGCTCCACCGCGTCGCGACCGAGGTACGGGTTGATGGTCAGGGCGTCGGCGTCCCACACCGGCAGCGTGCTGCCGTCGATGGCGCAGCCCGTGAACGCGGCGTCCGCGTAGGCGGTCGCGGTGGAGGCGATGTCCCCGCGCTTCGCGTCGAGGATGGTCACCAAGTTCATCCGCCGCGCCCGCGCGAGCAGGGTTTGGAGCGCGACCATACCGGGCGGCCCGAACAGCTCAAAGAACGCGGCCTGCGGCTTCACGATCCCGCAGTACGGCACGACCAGTTCGAGCACGCGCTGCCCGAACTCGGCGAACGCCCACGCCGCGCTCTGGTAGTCCGCCCCGAGTACCGCCCGGTGGCGCTCGCGGATGGCCCGCGGTAGCGCCTCCCAGCGCGGGTCGATGCCGACACACAGCGGCCCCTTGGCGCGAACCGCGGCGGCGAGACGGTCAGAGAACGAGGGCATGGTTCTGCTCCACTACGTGCCGGAAGCGTGAGCGAAGGCCCCGCGTGCGCGTGGCCGAGAGAAGGCCGTTGCTCCCCGGCCGCGCGGGCGTGTGCCGTCGCTCACGCTTCCGGCTCATCGGGCCGCGACTCACTTCGTCGCGGCCAAAAAATCGCGCACCGCGGCGTTGAAGGCGTCCGGGTTCTCCACGTTCGACAGGTGCCCCGCCCCCGGGATGTGGATCAGGGTGCTCCCGCGGATCTGGGCCGCCAGGTTCGCCGACGACAGCGGCGGCGTCACCCCGTCGTGCTCCCCCACCAGCACCAGTGTCGGAACCGTGACGCCCTTCAGCCCGGGGTTCGCGTCGGGGCGGTCGCGGAGCGCGACGAGGGCGGCGACCACGCTTTCCGCCGGCTGCTTCGCGGCCACGCCCCTCAGCCGCTCAACGACTTCGGGCTTGGCGTCGCGCGTCGCGTCGCTCAGCACCTTCGCCGCCATGCCTTCGAACAGGGCCGCGCTGCCCTTCTCCCGGGTCAGCTCGATGGACTTGGTGCGGTTCTCCCGGGTGCCGCTGTCGTCCACCCCGGCGCGGGTGTCGGCCAGGATCAGCCCGGCGAGTTTGTCCGCGTGCCGGCGGGCGAACGCGAGCGCCACGTACCCGCCCATCGACAGCCCGCCGAGCACCGCCTTCCCGATCCCGAGCGCGCCGAGGAACGCCGCCACGAGGTCGGCGGCGCTGTCGATCGTGAACGCGCCCGGCGACGATTCGCCGAACCCGGGGAAGTCCGGGGCGATCACCCGGGCGTGCGCGGCGAGCGCGGCGAGTTGCGGCTGCCACATGGAGCGGTCGAGCGGGAACGCGTGCAGCAGCACGAGGGGCGGCGCGCTGCCGCCGGTGTCGTCGTAACCGATCGTCGGGCCGCCGGGCAGCGTGCAAACAGGCATGTGAACGGACTCCGGGGCGACCTACTTGCGGCGCTTCCGCGGGCGCGGGGGGCGGCCGGGGGTGGGGAGAGCGTCGCCCCCGTCATCTTCCGTTTTCGGCCGCGCGTCGGCCAGTCTCAGGTCCAGCATCCGCCGCGGCAAATCGACCCGGGCGACGACCACCCGGACGCGGTCCCCCAACCGGAACCGCCGGTGCGTCCGCCGCCCCTCCAGCGAGTGCGCGCTTTCGTCGAACCAGTAGTAGTCGTCCACCAGCGAGGAGATGTGGACCAGCCCTTCGGCCGGGAACCGTTCCGCCTGCGCGAAGAACCCGTAGTCCGCGACGCCCGTGATGACCGCGTCGAGCTGCTCGCCGAGCCGCCCGCTCAGGTAGCTCAGGATGCGGGTCTTCACCAGCTCGCGCTCCGCCGTCTCGGCCCGCCGCTCCATCTTCGAGCAGTGCTCGCCCAGCGCCGCCAGCTCCTCCGTGTTCGCGCTGGCCGACCCGGTCCGGACCCACTTGTCGAGTAGCCGGTGGACCTGGAGGTCCGGGTAGCGGCGGATGGGCGAAGTGAAGTGGCAGTAGTGGTGGCTGGCGAGCGCGTAGTGCTCGTCCGGGACCGGCGAGTACGTGGCCTGCTTGAAGCTCCGCAGCAGCGCGAAGTGGAACGCGGCGCGCTCGGGCTTGTCGGCGGTCGCGTCCAGCACGCGCTGGAGCTCGTAGCGGTCCTGGGGGCGCTTGATCGGGTGGCCGAGGATGGCCGCGAACTGGGCGAACGCTTCGAGCTTGTCCTCGTTGGGCGCCGGGTGGACCCGCCGCAGGAACGAGACCTCGTGCGCGGTGAAGTGCTCCGCGACGGCCTCGTTCGCCGCGAGCATGAACTCTTCAACGATCTGGTGGCTCAGGTTGTGTTCGGCGAAGTGCGCCCCGCTCACTCGCCCGTCGGCGTCGTACTCCAGCACCGCCTCGGGCATTGTGAGTTCGAGCGCCCCGCGCTTGAACCGCTTCTTGCGCAGGAGGAGCGCGAGGTCGCGCATCCGGCGGATCATGGGGAGCAGATCGGGGGCCGGACCTACCCCCCCTTCAGGTGAGGGGGGAGAAGAAACATCCGAAACGGCTGGCGAATCGAGTTCGCTCGGCGCGGCCTCCGAGCTCCCCCTCCCTGCAGGGAGGGGGCCGGGGGGTGGGTTGCCTTTACCCGCCAGTTCGTCCAGCAGCGCCTGGACCTCGTCGTAGGTGAACCGCTTGCGGTTCCGGATCGCGCCGTTGAAGAACTCCACGTGCCCCTTTTGAAGCCCCGGGGTGAACTCCATCCGCACGGTTTTTACGTACCGGACCTTCCCCTCTTGCAGCGACGCCAGCCCGTTGGAGATCAGCTCCGGGAACATCGGGATGACCTTTTGCGGCAGGTACACGCTGGTCGCGCGCTTCCGCGCCTCAACGTCCAGCGCGCCGCCGGGCTTCACGAACGCCGCCACGTCCGCGATGTGGACCGTCAGCACCCAGTGCTTCGTCTTCGGGTCGATGGTGACGCTGACCGCGTCGTCGTAGTCCTTCGCGTCGGGCGGGTCGATGGTGACGACCAGCTCGTCCGTGAAGTCCGTGCGGCCGTGCAGGTCCGTTTCCGAGAACTGGCTCGCGACCTGCCGGGCCTCGGCCAGCGCGCTTTCCGGGAACGCTTCGGGCAGCCCGAACGCGCGGATCACCGAGAGCGTGTCCACCCCGGGCGCGCCGTTCGGCCCGAGCACCTCCGCGACGACGCCCTCGCCCCGCGCGTCGGGCGCCGGGAACCGCAGCATCTCGATGACGACCTTGTCTTGCGGCTTCGCCCCCTTGGCTCCCGGGTCGCCGACCGCGATGCTGTGCGCGAACAGGTTGCCGTCGACGCGCACGAGGGCGACCCGGTCGCGCTCGAAGTAGGTGCCCACGAACGTGCGGGTGGCCCGCTCCAGCACGCGCACGACCTCGCCGGCGGCGTCCTTGAGCCGGGTCGCCGCACGGGTGACCCGGGCCATCACCTCGTCGCCCGTGGCGGCGTCGAGGGCCTTGTCCTCGCGGATGTAGATCTCGGGCTGCGGCGCCCCGTCGACGGCTTGCGGCCGGACGAACCCGTGCCCGGCCGCGGAGCGCCGGTACACGCCGGCGACGGTGCCGTGCGCGTCCGCGGCGCGCAGCGTGTTGTTCTTGGCGAGCGCGAGCCGCCCGGTGCGGACCAGCTCGCGCACCGTCTTGCGGAACTCGGGGTAGTCGCTCTCGGGCAGGTTGAGCCGCTTGAACAGCGGCTTCGCCTTGAGCGGGACGTAGCTCTTCGCGGTCACCGCGTGGAGCACTTTCGCGAGAATTTCAGCCATAGATTTTTGGCGCGCCCCGCCCTCGCGGGCGGGGCGTCGGAGCGGCAACGAGCCCGGCCCGCGGGGCCGGCTCGCCGGGGTCAGTCGTACCCGCCGCCGGACTCGCCGAACAGGTCGCCGAAGGCCCCGCCCTTGTAGATGCGGCGGCCCAGGTTGTGGTTGTACGGCGTCCACGCGGTCGGGTTGTTGCGGTCGTCCTTCAGCTCGCGCAGCACCATGTGCATGCGCGTGTCCATCGCGTCGATCAGGTGCAGCAGCATCGCCTCGGGGGTCATCGGCACCTTCGGGCTGCCGTAGCTCAGCTCCCCGTGGTGGCTCAGGATCATGTGCTGGAGCCGGAGCATCAGCTCCCGCGGGAACGGCTCGCCGGTCAGGTCCGGCACCTTGGCCGCGGTCTCGGCGAGCATCGCCACCGCGATCGGGATGTGCCCGACCAGCTGCCCCTCGTCGGAGTACCCGAAGGCGCGCGAGAAGGTCAGTTCTCGGGTCTTGCCCGCGTCGTGCAGCAGCACGCCCATCAGCACGAGGTCGCGGTCCGTGCCGGGGTACAGCGGGAGCACCTTGTCCGCGATGTCCATCATCGCGACCGTGTGCTCCAGCAGCCCGCCCACGTAGGCGTGGTGCAGCTTCACCCCGGCCGGGCACGTGGCGAACGCCCGCATGAACGCGTCGTCCATGAGGAAGCACTCGGCGAGGGCGCGCAGGTGCGGGTTGCCGAGCCGGAGCAGGTAGCCCTTCAAGCGCTCCGTGAGCTTCGGGATGCTGTGCTCGGTCTGCGGCAGGAAGTCGGCGAACTCGATCTTCTGCGGCTCCACCCGCTCGACCGCCGTCAGGATGACCTGCAGCGCGCCCTGGAACAGTTGCACCTTGCCGGTGGCGTACAGGAAGTCGCCGGGGTCGAACCCGCGCGCGACGTTGTCGCCGGCGTTCCACATGCGGCCCTGGATGCCGCCGGTGCGGTCCCGCAGTTCTACAAGGAGGTACGGGTTCCCGTTCCGGTTCGCGCGGAGCTGCTTGTCCGTCACGAGGTACACGTCTTCGAGGTTGTCCCCGTCGCGGAGCTGTTCGACGAAACGGCGGGCCATGCGGGTGCGTGCTTTCTTGCATGAAACGTGAGAACGGTCGGCGCGGTCGCAACGCCCGCGGCGCGCGCCTACGGGCAATTGTACCGGTGCGGTCACCGGGGCGCAGGAAATCCGGCCGCGTACAATGGGGGCAAGAAGGCGCAGAACCTCATCCCCCGCTCCCGGCCCCCTCTCTTCCGCGGGCCGGCGGGACGAGAGGGGGCCGGGGGAGAGGTTCTCCAGGAGACCGTTTTTATGAGCGCAGTTCCCTCTCCGCGGCCGGTCACGGCCCCCGAGTTCCGTGCCGCGAAAGCCCGGGGCGCGAAGCTCGCGGTCGTGACCGCCTACGACTACACGTCGGCCCGGCTCTGCGACGAGGCCGGCGTCGATTGTATCCTCGTGGGCGACTCGGTGGGGATGGTGGTGCAGGGCCACCCGACCTCGCTCCCGGTCACGCTCGACGAGATGATCTACCACACCCGGTGCGTGATGCGGGGCGCGCGGCGGGCGCTGGTCGTCGCGGACCTCCCGTTCATGACGTATCAGGTGAGCCCGCGCCAGGCGGTCCGGAACGCCGGCCGGCTGATGAAGGAGGCCGGCGCCCACGCGGTGAAGCTCGAGGGGGGCGTGCGGGCGCGCGACGCCATCCGCGCGTGTGTGGACGCGGGCATCCCGGTGATGGGGCACGTCGGGCTGACCCCGCAGTCGGTCCACCAGATGGGCGGGTTCAAGGTCCAGCGCGACACGGAACAGCTCTTGGCGGACGCACTGGCGGTCGAAGTGGCGGGTGCGTTCTCGGTCGTGGTGGAAGGGGTGCCCGCGGACCTGGGCGCGAAGGTCACGGGCGCGGTCGGCATCCCCACCGTCGGGATCGGGGCCGGCGCCGGGTGCGACGGTCAGGTGCTGGTGTTCCACGACATGATGGGGCTGTACCCCGACTTCAAGCCGAAATTCGCGAAGCGGTACGCCGACCTGGGCGCGGCGATCAAGGCCGCGACGGAGCAGTACTGCCGCGAGGTCCGCGAGGGGGCGTTCCCGGCCGCGGAGCACACGTTCCGGTGAGACACGTTAATGCTCGTGTTGAAGGCCCCGGCCGGGTTTCGCTTGCGGTTCGACGAACTGGCGTTTGCACCGGGCGGCGACGCGCTGGCCGCCGCCCCGAGCTGGGGCGTGACCCTCTGGACCAGTTTCGCCGACGGGGCACGGGCCGAGGCGGTGCCGCTGGGCGACGGGGTCGCGTCCCAGCGGCTGGCGTTCGCGCCGGACGGTCGCACCTTGTTCGCCGGTAGCGACCTGCTGTTGGCCGTCGATTTGGCGTCGCGGGTCGTTCGGCGGGTGCCCCTCGACCGGTGGCACCGGCTCGGGTTTGGCGTCTCACCGGACGGCGCGCGGCTGATCGTGTCCGAACGGCTCGGCGGCACCGTTGGTGGGGCTGAGGGGACCCGGCTGACGTGCCGCCCGACCGACGACCTTGACCGCCCGACGTGGCAACTCATCACTCAGGCGGACGTTTTGCTGCCCCCCGCGTTCCCGCCCGGTAGCCATCAGTTCGTGCAGCTTGAGAGCACGCACGAACTGATGGCCGAACGGTGGTCGCCGCGGGTCGTCGTTCGGACGCTCGACACAGGTGCGGTGTTAACCGAAACCGATCTGCTTCCCGTTCCCGACTATCCGGACCAGGCCGCCCTTTCACCCGACGGGCTCACGCTGGTGGTTCGCCTTCGCGACCGCATCTACGCCAACCTGATCGGCGTCGCGGGTGCGGTTGAGGTGATCGCGAACCCCAGCCGGAAGCACTTCACCGGTATCGCGTTTCACCCGTCGGGCCGTTACCTCGCGGCCACGAGTAACGACAAAACCGTCAAGCTCTACGACACCACCTCCTGGGAGCTGACCAGAACCTTCACCTGGGACATCGGGCGGGTGCGCTCGGTCGCGTTCTCGCCCGACGGCACGCTCGCCGCTGCGGGCAGCGACACCGGCAAGGTCGTGGTTTGGGACGTTGATCTCTAACGTGGTGCATTTTCGAGAGCACGGCGCGGTCAGCATTCCTCAGCGAGTAAGCCGTGGAACTGCACCACGTCGCAATTCCGACGTTCGGCGCGACACATGCTGCGCGTTCTGAAATTCTCCCCTGACGCGCGTCAGAGCCGCGCGAGTCGTTCGTCTATCCCGTATCCGGAGCGCCCGCGGGACCGTCCGGGCGCGTCCGAAGGGAGCGGAGAGTTATTATGCCTGACCGCCGGTTACTCGTCGCTCTTCTGCCGTGTGTAGCACTCGGGCTGATCTCGGTGCCCGCCCCGGCCGAGGCCGCGCCGCAAGAAGACAAGAAAAAGCAACGGCAAGAAATTGAAGCCACGGTCGCGAAGGGGCTCGAGTACCTCAAGAAAGCGCAAGCGCAGGACGGGCACTGGGAGGCCCAGGGGGGGCAGTACCCGACCAGCATGACGGCGCTGGCCGGGATGGCGTTCCTGATGGAAGGGAGCACGCTGAAGGAGGGCAAGTACTCGGACCAGGTGAAGAAGGCGGTGGACTGGTTCCTGGCGCCGGCCCGGCAGCAGCCCAACGGCATGCTCGGCGACGTGCGCAACCCGAGCGAACAGGTCCGGTACATGTACGGCCAGGGGTTCGGCACCATGTTCCTGGCGAGCGTGTACGGCGAGGAGGAGGACAAGGAGCAGCGGGAGAAGCTGGAGAAGCTGCTCAAGAAGGCGGTGGAGTTCATCTGCAAGGCGCAGACGCTCAAGAAGCACCGCAAGGCCGAGGGCAAGGAGGTGGACATCGGCGGGTGGGGGTACGTGAGCGCCGCCGAGGGCAACAACTTCGACGAGGGGTCTGTCACCATCACCGCGCTCCAGGGGCTCCGCGCCGCCCGCAACGCCGGCATCCCCGTGCCCAAAGAGAACATCGACAAAGCGGTCAACTACCTCGAGGCCTGCACCACGCCCGACGGCGGGATCATTTACAACTACCTGGGAGAGGCCGCGCTCCGGGGCCAGGAGCGCCCGCCCCTCACCGCGGCGGCCATCTGCTGCGGGTTCAGCGCCGGGCAGTACAAGAGCGAGCTGCCGAAACGCTGGCTGAAGTACTGCAAGGCCCACGAGGAGACGTTCCTGGCGAAGGGGCGCCAGGCCCACGACGAGTACCAGACGTACTACTTCGGTCAGGCCATGTACGCCCTGGGAGACACCAAGTACGGCGACATGTTCCCGGACCAAAAGGAGAAGGACAAGTGGCTCACCTGGAGCCGGTTCAAGGACGTGTACTTCCCGCAAATCCTCAACAACCAGGACAAGTCGAGCGGTGCGTGGGAGCAGGGCCAGGTCGGCCCGGTGTACGTGACCAGCATCAACCTATGTTTGCTCCAACTCGAAAAGGACCTTCTCCCCATTTACCAAAAGTGACGCCCGACGGTAGGTGTCCCGTGCAACCTCGGGCCACGAAACTCGCCTTTTCCAGCGAACGACAGAGCGGCGCGTGACCGGCGCGGCCGACGGGCTATCATTGGGAGTACCCTCCCGAGGCCCGACGATGCCCGACGATCTGTCCGCGACCCGCGTGTCGGGACCGAACTCGCCCCACGCGCCCGATTCCAGTGCCACCGTCGCCCGGTCCGCCGATCCGCTCACGGCGCGGCGGCAAATGTTGGGCGAAGAGGTGCCCGCCGTGCCCGGGTACGAGGTCGCCCGCGAGCTCGCCCGCGGCGGCATGGGGCGCGTCCTCGCCGCCCGCGACCTCACGCTCAACCGCCCGGTCGCGATCAAGGTGCTGCTCCCGCGCGGCGGCCGCGACGGCGCCCGGCGGTTCGTCACCGAAGCCGAAATCACCGCCCAGCTCCCGCACCCCAACATCCCGCCGGTTTACGCCCTGGGGCGGTTCGGCGACGGCATGCCGTTCCTCGTAATGAAGCTGATCGAGGGGCGCACCCTCACGGCCCTGCTCCGCGACCGCGCATCCCCGGCCGAAGAGCTGAACCGGTTCGTCCAGATCTTCGAGCACGTGTGCCTGGCCGTCGGGTTCGCGCACGCGCGCGGCGTCGTCCACCGCGACCTGAAGCCCGCGAACATCATGGTCGGCGAGTTCGGCGAAGTGCAGGTCATGGACTGGGGGCTCGCCAAAACTGCCGGGGGACCGGAAGCACCGACCCGAGAACAAGGAGCCGAAGACGAACCGAAAACGCTCGGCGACAGCACCAGGCCGCCGGACGTGTTCTCGTCCGACCACAGCACCGAAGTGACGGCCGCGGGCCAGGTGCTCGGGACGCCCTCGTACATGGCGCCCGAGCAGGCCCGGGGCGAGCCCGTGGACCCGCGGGCCGACGTGTTCAGCCTCGGCGCCGTCCTGTGCGAGGTGCTCACCGGCTCGCGCCCGTTCGCGGGGCGCCACTCGACCGAGGTGATCGGAGCGACCGCCGCGGGCCTCCTCGACGAGCCGCTGGCCGCGCTCGCTGCGAGCGGCGCGCCTGCGGAGTTGGTGGAGCTTGCCCGGCGCTGCTTGGCGCCCTGGGCCGCGGACCGCCCGGCGGACGGTAAGGCGGTCGCGGACGCGGTCGCGCGTTACCGCGCCGGGGTGGAAACCCGGCTCCGGGCCGCCGAAGCGGAGCGCGCCGCGGCCGAGGTGAAAGCGACCGAACAGCGCAAGCGCCGCCGGGTGCAACTGGCCCTACTCGCGGCGGTGGCGTTCATGCTTCTCGGCGCAGCCGGAACCGGCTGGTGGCTTGACCATAAGGCCGCCGAGCGCCGGATCGAAGCCGAGCGGGCCGAGCGCGACCGCGCCGCCGCCGACCAGCGACAGAGCGAGAAGGACGCCCGCGCCGCCGCCGACAACCGGCGTGCCCTGGCCGCCGACCTCGACCGGTGCGAGGCCGCGCTCCGCAACGACGACGCTGCCACCGCCGCGCTCGCGCTCGCCGACGTCACGCGCCGGGAGGGCCAGCCCGGCGGCGAGGAGTTCGGTGAGCGCATCGCCCGGTGCCGCGCCGACCACGCTCTGCTCACGCGCCTCGATGAGGTCGAGAACTTCGCCTGGACCCCGGTGAACGGGCTGCTGCCCCTCGCCGCCGACCTCCAAACCCGGTGGGCGGCGGCGCTCGCACAAGCGGGGATCGTACCGGGCGCACCGCCGGCCGAGACCGCCCGCCGCGTGAACGGGTCGCTGATCCGCGACCGGGTGCTGCTGACCCTCGACCTGTGGCTCGGGGCCGCCGGCACGGCCGACCTCGCCGCCCTCCTGCACGAGGCGGACCCGGACCCGACCCGCGACGCCGTCCGCGCGGCGGTTCAGGCGCGCGACGGGGCGGGACTGGCCCGGCTCACCGCGGCGGGGCTCGGCGACCAGCCGGCGCGGTTCGTGATCGCGCTGGCCGCGGCGGTGCGCCCGGGGCTGTCGCCCGCCCGGCGGCGGGCGCTGCTGGCGGCGGAGTGGGACCGGGCGCCGGGCAGCGTGCGGGTGCTGATGGAACTCGGGGGCACGTACCCGATGAACTCCAAGGAGGGCGCGGCCGAGCGGGCGCGGTGGTTCCAGGCGGCCGTCGCGCTGCGCCCGCAGAGCGTGATCGCGTGGAACAAGTTGGGGATCGCGCTGCGCGACGGCGGGCAGTACGACGAGGCGCTGGCCGCGGCCCGCGAGGCGCTCCGCCTCGACCCGCGCGACCTCAACGCGCTGAACATTAAGGCGATGGCGCTGCGGGCGAAGGGCGACGGCCCCGGCGCGGTCCGGGTGTACGAGGAACTGATGCGCGTCGATCCGAACAGCCCGTACCCGGAGTTCCACAACAACTACGGCACCGCGCTCGCCACCGCCGGCGACCTGCGCGGGGCGATCGTCAAGTTCCGTAAAGCGTTGGAGATGAACCCGAAGTTCGCGACCGCGCACGCCAACCTCGGGAACGCCCTGCTGCGGACCCGCGAACTGGACGCGGCGGTGCAGAGCCTGCGCGCGGCCGTCGAGTGCGACCCGCGGTCCGCCGTGGCGCACGCCGACCTCGGCCGCGCCTTGGAGCTGAAGCGCGACACAACCGGTGCGATCCGCGCGTACCGTGAGTCGCTGAAGCTGAACCCGGCGGACCCGGGTATCGCTTCGGCCCTGGGACACTTGCTGTGGGACCGGGAAGACTGGGACGGCGCGATCGGCGCGTTCCGCGACGCCCTTCGTTACGCCCCGGCGGAACCCGGGCTTCACAACAACCTTGGGATGCTGTTGCGCCAGACGGGCGACCCGCGGGGGGCCATTTCCGCCCACAAGGAAGCGATCCGGCTGGACCCGAAACACCTGCGAGCGCGGTACAACCTGGGGATTGCTTTGCGAGCCGCGAACGACCCGGCCGGGGCCGTGAAAGCGTACCGGGAGCTGCTCGCGCTCGACCCGAACCACTCCGCCGGGCACAACGGTCTGGGCAACGCCCTTCGGGATCTGGGCGATCTCGACGGCGCGATCGCCGAGTTTCGCGCCGCCCTGAGTATCAACCCGAGGAACGGCCCCGCACAACAGAACCTCACTGACACGTTGAAACAGAAGGACCGCACCGCTCCGCGACCGCGAGAGGTCAAGCGCTCGTAATCGCTAAGCACACGGCCGAGGCTGCTTGTGACGGTTTTAACGAGTCGCGACCGCCCGGGAGCGGGTGACGTATCCCGCTCCCGGGCGGTCGCGGCTCGTTAAAACGCCTGCTTAGACGGAGCGAAAACCAGCGTCAGCATCGAGAGGCCATGCCGCGAACTTGCTCAGGACGACCGGTCAGAAGTCGTCAGATCAGGTCGCAAGGCTCTGCCCCTACTGAATTTGTGACGTTGCGACTTTCGGTGAGCGGACTTTTGACCGGAAGTCCTTAACAAGAGAAACGTTCGGGGCGCGGCCGCGGGAAGTCTCCTTCCCGCGGCCGCGCCCCGAACGTTGATGTCACGTATCACCGCCCCGATCAACGACCGCAACCGGGAGCGAGGAACGCAATTATCACCACCGGCAGCGGCAGGCCCAATAGCAGGGCCGCGAGTCCCCAGCGGATCTTACCCAAACGGCTCGTCGGTTGTTCGTGCGGGGTCATATCGGTGCTCCGGCAACGGAGAGAGTGAAAAGGCGATCAAGTCCGGCGGCCGTCTCTGACTGGCCGGTCGAAATTATTGCAAGGCGCGTGCCGGAACCGAGACCGCACACCCGATCATGAAGATTGCGCGAAGAAACGGGGCAAATACTTGTTTCGAAAGCCCCAAGTCGAACTACCTAGTGGTGAGACACTTGCGAATCGCTCCGAGGCGCGGCGATGGATTTTTGGAACGCGGTTGGTGAACTGAGCGGCTGGCCGCTGGTCTTCCTGTTCATCGCCCTGCTCGTGGCGTTCGCGTTCGAGTTCATCAACGGCTTCCACGACACCGCCAACGCCGTCACCACGGTCATTTACACCCACACGCTCTCGGCCACGCCCGCGGTGCTGTATTCGGGGGCGATGAACTTCCTCGGCGCGCTCGTCACGGTTCTGGCCGGCGGGGCGGCGGTGGCGTTCAGCATCGTGAACCTGCTGCCCGTCGATTTGCTCATCAAAGCCAACTCCAACGCCGCCCTCGTGATGGTCCTGGCGCTGCTCTTCGCCGGGGTGATGTGGAACCTCGGGACGTGGTACCTGGGCCTCCCGGTGTCGAGTTCGCACACGCTCATCGGTTCGATCCTCGGGGTCGGGGTGGCCAACAGCCTCTGGAAGGGCGAGGGCTTCAACGGGGTGAACTGGGCCAAGGCCGGCGAGGTCGGGGCGGGGTTGCTCCTGTCCCCGCTGTGCGGGTTCGTTGCGGCCGCGGTGCTGCTCCTGCTCATGCGGCGCACGCTGAAAGAGCCGAAGCTGTACGAACCGCCGCACGACGGCGACCGCCCGCCGCGGTGGGTGCGGGTGGTGCTGATTTGCACCTGCGGCGGGGTCAGTTTCGCTCACGGCTCGAACGACGGCCAAAAAGGGATGGGGCTGCTGCTGCTGGTGCTGATCGGGTTCATGCCGGTCCACTACGCGCTCAACGTCAACGAACCCGAGAAGGCGCCGGCCCTCCTGAACGCCGTAAACGAGGTGCGTGCGGCGTACGCGAAGCACAACGTGCCGCTGCCGGACGCGCTGGATCGGAACCTCCGGTACGTTGCGGGCCACCTCGACGGGCTCGGCAGCCTCGACGAGTTGCGGAAGCGCGAGGAACAGGACAAGGACGGCCGACCGCAGAACGTGCGGTGGGAAGTGCGGCAGGCGCTGTTTCAGACGAATCACGAAATCAAGCGGGCGGTGGCCGGTGTCGGTGTTCCTGCGGAGTTCCGAACCGAACTGGAACAGGTCAGGAAGATGCGTATCGCGCCCGCGATCGAGTTCGTGCCGGTGTGGGTGGTCGTCGGCACCGCGCTGGCCCTCGGAATCGGGACGTGCGTCGGGTACAAGCGGATCGTGATAACAGTGGCGGAGAAGATCGGTAAAACGCACCTCACCTACGGCCAGGGGGCGGCGGCGGAGTCGGTGGCGGCGGCGACGATTCTGGCCGCAAGTTTCATCAAACTTCCGGTGAGCACGACGCAAGTGCTATCGAGCGGCATCGCGGGCACGATGGCCGCAAACGGGTCCGGGGTACAGGGCAGCACGTGTCGTAAGATCTTACTCGCGTGGGCCTTAACGCTGCCGGCGTGTATGCTGCTGGCCGGACTGCTGTTTGTGTTCGGCCGGCTCCTGGTCGGCTAACCCCGAGGAACTTGATCCTCATCCAGGAACCCATCTGCGGCGTCGGTTTTCGTGACGAGCCGCGACCGCTGGGAGGGGAGCCACGTATACCGCTCCCGGCGGTCGCGGCTCGTCACGAAAGCGGCAATAGTACCGGGTACGTGTGTCAGTCCCATCTGCGGATGAAATGTTCGCTCCGCAGCGGACATCTCACCCGTATCGAACACCGCATTCCCCTCACACCCGGTATTGACTCGTAGCGCGTCCCGCGCCGGATGTGCGCTCGGCCGCGCGATGTGAGCGGCCACGAAGCGGTTCCTCCGCTGCGCCTGTTCTTGAGGGCTGTAACCCACGGACCGCCGCAGGGACCGTATTCCGCGCGGGGGCGCCGCGGCGAAATGCGATAGAATAGGGTGCCCGCACTCTCCGCACACAGTCGCTCGGAACCGCGCATGGCAACGCGCCTCACTTGCCCTTGCGGGAACGTTTGGGAGCACCCGACCGGTGAGCCGGTCCCGGATGACCTGCGCACCATCTGCCCAGTCTGCACGTTCGCGAGCGAGAACACCCGCGAAAACGTCCGCCCGCCTGCGGCCGGACCGAGCCCGCCCCTTCCGTCGGGAGCCGATGCGGTGCCCGCCCGCGAGGCGCCACCCGCGATCGGGCCGGGGCGTGTCATTGCCGGCTACGAGATCATCGAGGAACTCAACCGCGGCGGCATGGGGGTCATCTATAAGGCCAAACAGCCCGGCGTGAACCGTCTGGTGGCCCTCAAAGTCATCTCCCCGGGAAAGCTCGACCAGCCCGGCTCCCGCACGCGGTTCAAGCGCGAGGTGCGCGCGTCCGGGCGCCTGAGCGACCCGTGCATCGTCACCGTGTTCCAGACCGAACTGGACGGCCAAATCCCGTTCGTGGCGATGGAGTACGTCCCCGGAATCGACCTGCTGCGGCTGGTGAAACAAACGGGGCCGCTCCCGGTGGTCGATGTGGTGTACTACGCCCGCCAGGTGGCCGAGGGGCTCCAGCACGCCCACGAGGTGAAGCTGGTCCACCGCGACATCAAGCCGTCGAACCTGATGATCAGCCCGTCGCCCCTGGCGCCGGCCGAGGGCCGCACCGGGCGGCTGCCGAAGGTGAAGATCCTCGACATGGGACTCGCGCGCGTGGTGGACGCGGACCACGTGGACCCCGAGACCGACGACCTCACGCAGCCGGGCGTGTTCGTGGGCACCCCGGACTACGTCGCGCCCGAGCAGGCCGAGAACCCGCGGGCCGCGGACAGCCGCAGCGACCTGTACTCGCTGGGCGGGGCCATGTACTTCTGCCTCACCGGCGAGGTGCCGTTCCCGGGCAAGACGCTGGCGGCGAAGCTCCGCAAGCAGCTCACCGAGCCGCCGCCGTCCGCCGCCGCCAAGCGGTCCGACGTGCCCGTCGCCGTGGACGCCGTCATCCGCAAGCTGATGTCCCTGGACCCGAAGGACCGGTACCAGACGCCCGCGGAACTGGCGGCCGTGCTCGACGACATCCTGAAAGCGGCCCCGGCGAAAACCGGCACCCGGACCGCCCCGGTGGTGGCGTCGGTGTACGCGAAGGGGCACGACGCCGCGATCGGCGCGATGGCCGCGGCCCCGGACGGGTCGTTCCTGCTCACCGGGGCCGACGGGGCGCTGAAGCTGTGGCACCCCGCGACGCTGAAGGAGCAAAAGGCGATCGTCGGCGACCTCGGGCCGGTCGAGCACCTGGCGATCGCGCCGAGCGGCAAGTGGGTGGCGACGTGCGCCATCCGGCTGAGCGCGTCGGACATGGGGGTCCAGTTGTGGGACCTGAGCACCGGCAACCAGGGGCGCCCGCTCCGCGGCCCGACGGACAACATCCACGGGGTCGGCGTGTCGCCGGACGGGCAGGGGATCGCGGCCGGGTCCGCGGACAGGATGGTGTGGCTGTGGCTCCGCGAGGCCGGCCGGCCCACCTCGGCGGTGTGCGTCAAGGGCCACACGGCGGCGGTCACCGCGGTCGCGTTCGTGACCGGCGACTCGCTCCTCTCGGCCGGCGCCGACGGCACCGTGCGGCAGTGGGACCTGAAAACGGGCAAGTCGAAGGGGGTGCTCCCGGCCCAGGTGGGGGCGATCGGGTCGATGTCGTACGCCGCGAAGCGGGTGGCGGTGGCCGGGCGCGAGGGGCTGGCCGTTCGGCACCCCAGCTCGGGCGCGTTCACGAAGCTGAGCGGGCACGACGGCGCCGTCGTGTGTTGCTCGCTCAGCCCGGACGGCAAGCTGCTGGCGAGCGGGGGCGCGGACGCCACCGTGCGCGTCTACCGTGCCGAAGACGGGCTCCCGCTGGCGGCGTTCGTGGGCCACGACCGGCCGGTGCGGGCGGTCGCGTTCGCGCCGGCCGGTGACGTGGTGTATTCGGGCGACGAGGGGGGCACGCTCCGCCGGTGGCCCGCCCCGAAACAGAAGTGAGAACGGAACCACGAGTAAGGAAGAACCACCACCTTGTGTGGGGCCGCGGAGAGACATGCGATGACCGGCGTGACGAATGTTGAGCCAACGGACGACCCGCTGACGTGTCTGCGGCCGGCGCCGTGCGGGGACCCGCCCACGCGCGATTACGACGAGCTGGCTCGCGAACTCGAGGAGGCCGGTAAACAGTTCCCGCCCCCGGAGCGGGGGGATGAGGTTCCTGATGCACGCTGGTTCGAGGCGAACGCGCAGGCGCTGTACCAACAATACAAAGGAATGCACGTTGCCATTCTGAACGGCGCCGTCATCGGCGCAGGGTTGGACGAACTGGAACTACGACTCGATGTGTCCCGGAAGTACCACATCCACCCGGATCGCGCGCTGGTAGTCCACCTCTTTTCCGCCCTTTGGTAGGCGCCTGTGCCCACCGTTACAATCAGCGTCGAAGACGTGGGCGGGATCGGAATGCCGGCCGGCGGGGGAACGTTTTACCTGCCGAAGCGAGAACTCCGCGTTTGGGGGTATTTCGGCACCGAACTCCGGATGCGGCGGGCGGTCTTCGATACCGGGGCGCCGGCCTGCGTTCTACCTCATCGTGTGTGGTCCCGACTCGCTCTGCGCGGTGACATTACCTGGATCAGTTCCGGTGCGGCCGGACCGTTCATACGGGTGTTCGGTGGGAGCTATCCGTTCCGCCTTGGCCGCGTGCGGTTGAAGCTGATCGACCTCAGCAACGAACTCACCCCGAGCGACGTGACCGCAATTTGTACGGATGACCCGCAAACGGCCCCGGCGCACTTGCAACTACCGATTCTCATCGGGCTGGCCGACGTGATGCGTGGGCGCGTACTGCGGGTCGAAGCGGCTGCCGACGGTCAAGTATGGTCCGCAACCCTTGGCGAGCAATGAGGGCGCCCCGCCGCTCACCCGAAGGCGGTTGCGGCCCGGTACACCAGTGCCAGTGCGCCGTCCTCGCGCACGCGCGCCGCGAACGTCCGGACCAGCGGCTCGCCATCGACCGCACACGCCGCGACCAGCTCGTTCGGATCGATGCGCTCGGCGAGCAGGAACTGGAGCACCTCGGGGCGGGCCTGTGCGTACAGGACCCGCAGCGCGGGCGCGAGCCGCGCCCGCACCAGCCCCCGCACCAGTTCGGGCGGGAACTCGTCCCACGGCCCCCCTTCGTCCCGGTGGGCCTCAAGCATCTGCGCGAACACGGCCAGTAAAGGCGTTTCCTGGCCGCTCACTTGGTCGCACTTCCGCAGCGCTTCGGCCGGTGCCGCCCGCGCCCACTCCGCGACCGCCCGCAGCGGCCCGCGCCGGCCCGGCCCCCAGCCGAACGCCACCGCCCGCCGGATCGGCTCCGGAACCAACAGCGAACGGGTCCACAGCTCGGCTAACGTCCAGTCGCGGTCGATCCGGTCGAACGCCTCCGGGTGGCGCAGCTCGAGGTGCTTTAAGTTGGCCAAGAGGGGCGTACATTGCAGCGCGACGGAGGGCTGCCGGCACGCGATGCGGCCGATCACGTTCGCGAGGTAGTCCAGCCAGAGCACCTCGTCCAGGTCGCGCACCCGCCGGGCGAGCGCTTCGAGGTCCAGTTCGATCTTCGTCCAGCACTCGTGCGCCGCGGCGGCGTCCAGCCGCAACCCCGCGAGGGCGAGGAGCGCCGGCCCGTGCGCCCCGGGGTGGTCGAGCAGAGCCGCGTACGGACCGTAAAGGGCGTCGGAGGTGGTCGCCAGCTCGCGCCGGTACAGTTCGACCGCCGGACCGCCCAGTCCGGCGCGCGTCAGCGCTAGCGCCAGCCAGTCGTGTCGCGTGCGGTCGGCGTCGAGCGCGGGCCGGAGCGCGAGCAGCCAGTACAAGCGGAGCGGCACGTCGGCACGGTTGGAACCTTCGCGTTCGACCGCCAGCAGAGCCGCGTAGGCGTCCGCGAAGGCGCCCCGCCCGGCGTCCGCCCACGCCGCGGCGATCGGGTCGGCCGGCGGGCGCCCGGCCCCGGGGCGCGCGACGGGGTTGGGTGCCGCCGGCGCGGCCTCCGGAACCGGGGCCGAAAACGTGACGGCCGGGAACGGGGGAGCCACGTCCGGGTCGTGCGGCGGCGCGTCCCGGTACCAGCGGCTCATTTCGATCGCCGCCTCGTAGGCTTCGCGGATGCGGCGGAACTCGTCCGGCGCGTGGTCCGGCTTGTACCTGCGGATCAGCCGCGTGTACGCGCGCTTGAGGTCGGCCTCGCTCACCGACCGCGGCACCCCGAGCAGGGCGAACGGGTCAGAGGGCCAGTCTCGCGGGTCGTCGGGCAGCGGCGGTGCGTCCATCGGGCGGGCCGTTACGGTGAGGGTGGCTAACGAGGAACGGTGTATTCGCCGGGGGTAGACGGCTTCCCGGCCTTGACCCAGTCGGTGTATCGGGCCGGGCGCGCGCCGCCCCCACGGTCGTACTGCTGGCACTCGGTAACCAGAACCAAGTCCAGCCGCACCCGCTCCCCGACCGGCTCGGTCGTGCCCGGCCGGGTCTGTAGCCACCTCTCGTAAGCGGGCGGGCGGCGGGCGGGGCGGCCGGCGGTCAGCTCTTGCTCGTACCGTATGCACGCGATCCGGTCCGCGGGCGTAAGGTCCGGATCTTGGAGCGCGGGACCGCGGGGCTCCGCGGCCCATTCGCCATCGGCCGACGGCTTGGATTCGACCGCCGGTCCAGTATCTCGTTGCCCGGAAGGCAGCTTCCAGTTCCGCCCGCGCGCCTCCCCTCGATCCGGCGCTGTTGATCCCCTTCGGGCGAGCTCCGAGAGCGCTCGGCGCAACTCGGCTCCGGGGTCGGGAACCGGAGGATGGCTTGTGCGCCCATCGTTAGGGCGTCTGATTGCATTAACGGCAACTGAGGCCATTATTGCTAAAAATATAAGAACAAAATTCTGTCCAAATTGCTCGCCTCTTGCTCTCCTCGACGTTCTTGGTTTACTCGGCTCGCTCGCTTCCGACTGGCGCAAGCGGCGCGTGAAATCCGCAATGCCGTCTTCCACAGGCGGCGCCTGCGCGCCTGCAACCAGCGCGGCGGGGTCGAACGTCGGGTCGAGGGCGGTCCGCAGCCGGGGCTCGAGCGCGACCAGGGCCGGGGCGTCGCGCTGCACCACCAGCAGCGCCGACCGCCACCGGTCAATGCCGTCGGCGTGGGCGAGGAGCCACTGCGCGCGTCGGATCGCCCGCGCTCGCGGCGGCAGCACGAACAACGTGCGGAACTGCTCGGCCAGTTCCTCCGCAACGGGGTCGCCGAGCGCGGCGGGGGCCGCGTCCAGCCCCGGTTCGAGTTCGCGCAGCCGCACCGGGTTCGCGCCGCGGTGCGAGAGGCGGTCCCAGTCTAAAAGCCGCTCGGCGGGGGACAACGACCAGAACCGCCCCGCGAACGCTTCCACATCCGCATCGAGAGCCGTCTCGCGTCCGTTCTCCAGCCCGGTCGGGAGCTCGGCACCGGCGAGTTCACCGGCCGCCAGTGCCTGCACGGGCATGGGCACCAGGTCCGCCGGCAGGCTGCGCAGAAACGCCGCCGCCGCCTCGTCCGGGGGCGCGTCGGCGGGGATCCCGAACTGCTCGGCCCACCGGGCACGGGGGTCGGCGGTCATGGGGCGTCTCCGTTCGGTTCGTCTCCTTGCGGGTCGTACGCCGCGAGGAACCGTTCCAGCTCTTCGCGGTGCTGGGCGATGACGGCCGGGTCCTGCTTCCCGAGGGCGGCCTCGAAGCCGTCGAGGAGCCGCCCGAGAGCGTCACGCAGTTCCGCCGGCAGCTCCTTGAACGCGCGCTCGGCGCGGAGCAGCACGAACCGGTTCACCTCCTCGTCGCGCGGGTGCGTCTTGAGCTTGGCCATCGCGGCCACGGCGGCCCGCACCTGCGCCTCCGTCATGCCCTGGGCGTGCCGCGCGATCACGTGCGAGGTCGTTTTCTTGGTGGCGACCACCGTGGCCTCGACCTCGAGCACGCCGTTCAGGTCGTAGGTGAACCGGATGTCCACCGGCTGGTGCGCCGGGCCGGGCGGGACGCCCCGCACCTCGAACTCGCCGAGCAGCAGGTTGTCGTCGGTGCGGCGCGACTCTCCTTGATACACGCGCACGTTGATCGACGTCTGGTTGGGGTGTGCGGTCGAGTACCGTTTCACGCGGCTCACCGGGATCGTCGTGTTGCGGTCGATCACGGGGTCGAAGTACCCGCTGCGGCTCTCCGGGCCGAGGTCCTTGCTCACCTCGACGCCGAGGGTGAACGGGGCCACGTCGGTGACCACCAGCTCCTCGACCGCGGCGGCGCGGCCGACCAGCCCGGCCTGGACCGCCGCCCCGAGCGCGACCACCTCGTCCGGGTTGAGGCGGCGGCGGGGCTCCTTCCCGAGCAGCTCGGTGACGCGGCTCACCACCAGCGGCATCCGGGTCGCGCCGCCGACCAGGATGACCTCGTCGATCTGGTCGCGGGTCAGCCGGGCGTCGCCCAGCACGCGCCGCACGGGCAGCTCGGCCCGGGCCAGCGTCGGCGACACCCACGCGTCGAGCTGCGCCCGCGTGACCGGCACCTCCGCGCACCCGGCGCCGAACTCCCCGTGCTCGTCGGGCACCCGAACGGTAACGGTTCCCTCGCGGCTGAGGGCGCACTTCGCCCGCTCGCACTGCTGGATCAGCCGCGACACGCGCTTGGGGGTGCGGGCCTCCGCCTGCTCGTAGGACACGCCCTGCGCGGCCAGGAGCCGCGCCGCCAGCGCCCGGGTGAAGTCCTCGCCGCCCAGCGCGCTCTCGCCGCTGGACGCCTTCACCTCGAGTGTGCCCTCGAACAGCTCCACCACCGACACGTCGAACGTTCCCCCGCCCAGGTCGAACACGAGCAGCTTCTTGTCGGCCCCCGCGTCGTGGAACCCGTAGGCGATGGCCGCGGCCGTCGGCTCGTTCAGGATGCGCTCGACGGCCCAGCCGGCGATCCGCCCCGCCGCGATGGTCGCCTTGCGCTGCCGGTCGTTGAAGTACGCCGGCACGGTGATGACCGCGCGCGACACCGGGCGCTTGAAGTACGCTTCGGCGTCGGCCTTGAGCGCCCGCAGGACCAGGCTCGACAGCTCTTCGGGGGTGAACTCGCGCCCGCCGGCGGTGAGCGTGCGGTCGGTGCCCATGTACCGCTTGAACAGGCTCGCGCAGCGGTCCGGCTTCAGCACTTGCAGCTCTTTGGCCGCGGCGCCGACCAGCACCGCGCCGCGCTCGTCCACGCCGACGACGGAGGGCGTGAGCCGGCCGCCGATCGCGTTCGGGATGATCTCGGGGCCGTCGTCGGTGAGGAACGCGGCGGCGGAGTTGGTGGTACCGAGGTCGATACCGATGACGGGGTCCATTCGCGGGCGTCCGTGGAGCGCAGAGCAGGGCGACCGGAAAGACCGCCGCACGCCGCCGGAGGTTCAGCTGCTGCGCTATCGTACCCGTTCGAGAACCGTCCGGGTAGTCACGGGAGACGCAGTTGTCTCAAGTCGGCACGTTGAACGTCGTAAAGTGGAAGGCACTGCGCGCGTCACGCGGCGGGCACCGCCGGCGGTCAGTCGCCGCCCCCACCACAGCCGCCCCCGCACCCACCGCCGCCGTCGCCCCCGCCACACCCCGACCCGCACCCGGAACTGCACCCGCTCGGCGACGCCTCACCGGTTTGCCGCGGGTACCACGCCTGGAGCGGCGCGACCGCGGTGCCCGCCAGTACCGCGGTCCCGAACAGCGCCACCGCCATCCCCACGTCGCCGGTGCTCTCCCACCGCGCCGCGGACTTCAGCGTCTCGTGGCGCGTCCTCTGTTTCGCAAGGACCGCCCGGCCGCGGTTGGTGAGGCGGAGCGAGCCGGACAGCAGGGTGGCCAGTCCCACCACCCCGCCGCCGACCGACACGATCACGAGGAAAAACACCGACCGGCCGGCCCAAACGGCGAAGACGAACTGCGGGAGCACGAGGCACAAATAGACCAGCGCGAACGGGAGCAGTGAGGCCAGCGCGATGCGAATCTTCCGCGCCACCGGGAGGGTGACGCCGTCGCGCGCGAGCCGCTCGGCCTCCTGAGCGAACGCGGCCCCTACGGCCAGTTCCACCGGCTTCAGGGCGGCCAGCTCGTTCGACACCGGCAGCGAACCGAGGACCGCGCGTTCCACCGCGCTCGCGTCCTCCGGCGGCGGGCCGACCGCGCGGAGCGTCTTGCCGTCCGGAGCGACTTCCGCCAGCCCGCGGCCGACGACCCGCGCGAGCGCCGCGGTCGTCAGACGCTCCGTACCGCCGCCGAGGTACGCGGTCTGCTCCCAGTTCAGCACGACGGCGTCGTCACCGGGCGTCGCGTTCGGGGTTCGCAGCACCGACCGGATCACCCGCCCCCCGCACACGGCCGCGACGAGCGACAGCACGAGAGGGAAGAGGATGTCGGCGCGTTTCAGCGCGAACGGGTTGAACGAGTCGTCGCACCCCGGCAGCAAGACCGCGACCAGCACGAACCCCGCGGCCAGACCGGCGGCCCGCTTGATGGGAGCCTTCGGGATGACCCAGTTCCGGGCGGTGTTGACGACGCGGTGCCGGGTGTCGTCGCCGAACCGCGCGTCGGCGTCGGGCCACACGTCCGCCGGCGGTGGGCGGCCGAACGCCTCTTCGTAAGCGCCGAGCGTGGCGGCGTACATCCGGAGGTGCTTCTCGCCCTCTGCCGGTCCGCCCGTCGTGGGCTCGTGGTGCAGCGGGCGGCCAATTAACTCGCCGCAGAGCCTCTGCCAGTAAGATTTTGTGTACGTGAGGTGCAGGTGCCACGCGGCGTCCACGTCCTCGGACGGGCACACCTTGAACCCGGCCGTGGCGGCCAGAAAAACGTACCGCTTGTACTCTTCGATGACGCGCTCGGCGTAGGAGCGCGACCAACCGTGCTCGCGGGCGAGTCGGGCGGCGAACGGTAGCGCGACCGCGCCGCCGTCGATGTCGAACGCGAGGAGCCGTCCGAGCAGTTCCGCCTCAGCCGGTACCAAAGGGCGAGACATGAGCGTGTCCCGAAGGAAGTAAGTGCGTTCTATCCACAGTGTACTTCGTTCGCGGACCTGGGGCGTTCAAGAAGAAGACAAGAAGAGGGGCAGCCGCAAGAACATAAGAAGACAAAGGCATAGAAAGAGGATTGGCCGCAAAAAAGCACAAAGGGCACAAAAGGAAACCGAAGACCAAGACAGAAGACGTGTTTTGAACTCACTCTTCTGCTTTGGTCTTCGGTTCCCTTTTGTGCCCTTTGTGCTTTTTTGCGGCCAATCACTCTTCTGAATTTACTTCGGCGCGTTGGCGGCGAGGGTGGCCTTCACGATCTCGACCAGCTTGTCGAACGCGGCCGGGTCGTGGATCGCGATCTCCGACAGCGACTTGCGGTCGAGCGCGATGTGCGACAGTTGCAGGCCGTGGATGAACTCGCTGTACCGCATGCCGCGCATCCGGCAGGCGGCGTTGATGCGGACGATCCAGATCCGCCGGTACTCGCGCTTCTTCGCCTTCCGGTCGCGGAACGCGTACGTGCGGGCGCGGAGCAGCGTGGTCTTCGCCATCCGGAACAGGTTGTGCCGGCCGAGGCGGAAGCCCTTCGTGAGTTTGCGGAGCCGCTTCTTGCGACGAGCGGTTGTAGCCTTACTACGAGCGCGAACCATGACCTACCCCTGGTGTAAGAATGTTGATGAGACAAGAGTGCGGGTGAGCAGCGACTCACAGAACGCCGAGGGCGATCTTGTACTTCTTCTGCACCCGGGGGCGGTCGCCGATGATCCCGGCCTTGCGGAGCTGGCGCTTCCGCTTGGTCTTGATGTGGGCGTTCAAGTGGCGCCGGCCGACCTTGCCGTACTTCAGCTTGCCGGTGGCGGTCACGCGGATCCGCTTCTTGACGCTCTTGTTCGTCTTGTTCTTGGTGGCCATGACTCGACAGCTCCGTGCTCGGGAGCGGGGCTCGGACGGCCCCGACTTGGTTCCCCGCGGCACTCGGTTAACGACCCTCACCGGCTCACCAAAGGTTGCGCGGTCCGAGGCCGGTCGTTCGCGTCGGCCGGGACGCCCGTCGTCTCGGCCGGAATTACTCGGAACTGCGATTGTAGGGAGTGTGACGCGGGGCGAAAAGGGGCCACTGGCGGCACCAATCGCGGCAGGTTACCATACGGAACGAAGCGACCCTCCCGCTCCGCCCGGAGATGCCCCGTGAGCCGATTCGCTGTCCTGCTCGCCGCGTTCGCCGTTGTCCCGTCCGGCACGGCCGCCCCGGTGCCCAAGCACCTGATGAGGACCCCGGAGCCCGTGTACTACTACCCGCTCGTGCCCGGCACGAAGTGGGTGTACAACGACCGCGCTCAGATCATCGACCGGGTGGAAGACTCGAAAGAGGTGCAAGGCGCCAAGGTGGTGACGGTCGTGGCCCCGAACGGGCAAGGCGTCAACGCCGTGGACGACGTGATGCAGGTGACCGACGGCGGCCTCGCCCGGCTGGGCTTGGGCGGCGGCGCGTTCAACGCGCCGCTCGTCTTTCTCCAGTCGCCGGTTCGGGTGGGCACCACCTGGGAGGTCAAAACCAGCGGTGCGGAGGGCACCGGAACCATCGCGGCGCTCGAGAAAATCACGGTCGCGGCCGGAACGTTCGACGCCGTCCGAGTCGATCTCGCGCAACCCCAGGCCAACGGGCAGCGGACCGTTTCCGCGTGGTACGCACCGAACGTCGGCCTCGTGCGGATGACCGACAACGGCAAGGACGTCTGGGTGCTCCAGTCGTTCACGCCCGGCAAACCGACCCAAAAGTGACGCGCCAGCGATAGCCTTTTCGGCCGTCCGTTCGCCGTTGTTCGGTGCGAGTATGGGCGGCTCTGGAGTTTAGATGCGGCGGATGCGGTAGATGGTGCCCTTGGTGCGCTCGCCCCCGGGCTCGCCGGCGCGTGCGAAATCGGGCGTCACGCTGTACCCGGCCTCTTCGAGCTTCCACCGGAACACGCGGGCCGGGAGCCGGTCCGGGTCGGCGATCAGGCACACGCCCCCGGGCGCGAGAACCGACTCCAGGAGGTGTACGAGCGGCTCCACCAGCCGCTCCTCGTACATCAGGTCCGACCCGATCACGACGCCGTACTTCTCGTCGTCGGGCGGGCAGCGGAAGTCAACGGGCCGCGTCGTGAACCCGCGGCTGAAGCCGTTCAACCGGGCGTTCCGCGCCGCGAACGTGAGGGCCGTTTCGTCCACGTCGGAGAACGTGACCTGGAGCCCCTTGGCCAGGCACGCCACCCCCGCCAGCCCCAGCCCGCACCCGATTTCCAGCACCTCGACGGGCTGCGGGTACGTGTCCCACGGCTCGCGCAGCACGGCCTTCGCGAGCATCCGCGCGCTGGGCCACAGCGTCGGCCAGTACGGGACGTAGTCGTCCGCCGCGTAGGCGGACCGGCACCACGGGTGGTCGAGCAGCTTGTCGCCCTCGGCGGGGCGGTCGATGCGGAACGTGTAGTCATCGACGAACACCGTTTCGCGAACGGTTTCGGCGACGGCTTCCGGCGGGGTGCAATGAAATCGCGGCGGCATCCCGGGTGATGTTATGGCGTCCACCGGGAGAAGCCAGGGCGCAAGACGGCGGCGAAGCTGCGGCCCCTCAGATCGATCGAGTTCGGGCCGGCCGGGCGCACACGTTCCGCACGAGGCCCGCGCGGGCCGAAACGAAACCACGACCGGCCGCCCGCCAAGCCACTCGGCGAGCCGTTGCACGTGCCAACCGCTCCGTTTACAATCACCAATCACTGCCTCGCGCCTCCCGCCACCCGCCTCCGCCACGGAGCACGTCATGCTGACCGTCTTCGGCAACCGCACCCGGTACTGCGACGGCCTGTCGCGCCGGTCGTTCCTCAAAGTCGGTGCGCTCGGCGTCGGCGGGCTGACGCTCCCGGACCTCATGCGGGCGGAGGCCAAAAGCGGCCGGACGTCGCACAAATCGGTCATCATGGTGTACCTGTCGGGCGGGATGGCGCACCAGGACACGTTCGACCTGAAGCCCAACGGCCCGGCAGAACTCAGGGGCGAGTTCAAGCCCATCGGCACGAACGTGACCGGCGTTCAGTTCGGCGAGCACGTGCCGAAGCTGGCGAAGTGCGCCGACAAGCTGGCGGTGATCCGCTCGCTGGTGGGCCAGCGGGACGAGCACAGCTCCTGGCAGAGCTACACGGCCACGACGATGGACGCCGCGCGGCGCGAGAACAAGCCGCACTTCGGCAGCGTGGTGGCCCGGATGCAGGGCCAGACCGACCCCACCGTGCCCGCGTTCGTGGACCTGTCGCCCACGATGCAGCACAAGCCGTACAACACCCCCGGCCCCGCGAACCTGGGCCGCAGCGCCGCGCCCGCGAAGGTGGACGGCGACGAACTGGCGGTGATGAAGAACCTCGCGGTCACCCCGGCCGAGCTCCAGGACCGGAAGGCCCTCCTCGAACGGGTGGACGCGTTCCGCAAGACCGCCGGCCAGAGCAACGCCGTCAGCGCCGACACGTTCCACGACCGGGCGTTCGACGTGCTCACGTCCAGCAAGCTGGTGGAAGCGCTGGACGTGACGAAGGAGAGCCCGAAGCTCCGCGAGCGGTACGGGAAGGGCTCGCCGCGGCACCTCGGCGACGGCGCCCCGCAGTGGAACGACCAGCTCCTGATGGCCCGCCGGCTCGTCGAAGCCGGGTGCCGCGTGGTCACGGTGGCTTACGGCTTCTGGGACACGCACGGGAACAACTTCAAGTACCTGAAGGACCACCTGCCGCTGTTCGACACCGGCGTCTCGGCGCTGGTGGAGGACATCTACACCCGCGGGCTCCAGGACGACGTGACGGTGTGCGTGTGGGGCGAGTTCGGCCGCACCCCGAAGATCAACAAGGACGCGGGCCGCGACCACTGGTCCCGGGTGAACTTCGCGCTCCTCTCGGGCGGCGGGATGAAAACCGGGCAGGTGATCGGCAGCACCGACAGCGCCGCTGGCGAGGCCAAGGACGACCCGATCCCGTACCCGAGCGTGCTGGCGAGCGTGTACAAGAATTTGGGCCTCGACCCGCACGCGATGGTGTACGATGTGTCGAACCGACCCAACCCCATTCTCCCGGGTGGTGTCCTTCCCATCGAAAAACTGTACTGATTCACGGCTCGGTTGTTGGTGTCTGCTTGTTTCTTGTGGCACAGACATTCCTGTCTGTGCAACCTCCGAGTGCTGCACAGACAGGAATGTCTGTGCCACAAGAAACAAGCACCACTGGCCGGATCGTGAATGAAAACGAGGACCGCCGCATGATGCGTGCCTTTTTGCTGGCGACCGTGGGCGCGAGTACGTGGGCGGTGGCGGCCCCGGTGCCGCCGCCGTCCGAAAAAGAGCTGATCGCCAAGCACTGGGGAAAACCCGAAGGCGAGGGCCAGTTCGAGTTAAAGGGCAAGCAGCTTACACTCCGCGCGACCGGGGACGGCCCCGCCGACATGCGCGTCACCCGCACCGTCCGCGGGGACTTCACGGCGCGTGTGACGCTGGCCGATGTCGCCACCCCCGCCAAGGGCGACGCCCGTCAGCCGCACTCTCACGCCGGTTTGTCCATCAAAGGCGGCGGTTACAGCCTCTCGCACTACCTGCTTCAGTTGTACAACCACGACAACAACGGGGAACTGTACGACACCCCGCAGCGGTCCGTATGGACGGACCGGTTCATTGACGCGCAGGGCGGTGGCGGGACCAGCTTGAAGGAGGTGGAGCAGGGGCAAACCGTTTACTTCGAGGTCACACGCAAAGACAAGACCGTCACCGTGTCGTACAGCTTCGACGGCAAGGACTGGGCCGCGCCGCAAGCGTTCGGCGAGAAGCTGGACTTCCCCGACGAGGTGACCGTTTCCGTGTACCTGAGTCACTGCACCTGCCAGAAACTGCACGCCACGTTCGACGGTTTCACGATCACGCCCCTCAAGAAGTGATCCGGAGGAGCGGTCACACTTCCAGATCCCACACCACCACGCGGCCGGCGTCCCCGGCCGCGGCGGCCCGCGTGCCGTCCGGCGAGACGGCGACCGCGCGCAACGGGCCGATCCCCCAATCGAACGACTTCTCCAACTCCCACGAGGTCGTCGAGTACACCCGTACCGCGCCTTCTTTGCTGGCGGTCAAGAGGGACCGCCCGTCCGGGCTGAACGCGGCGTCCATGAAGGGTTTGGCCGCCAACTGCACCCCGGCGATCTCGCGGCACTCCGGCACTTCACGAACGAACATCTCGCGCCCGGCGGAGTAAACCAAAAACCGCCCGTCCGGACTGAGCGCCAGCGCAAACGTCCCGCTCGACAGCGCCCGGTGCGATTCGCTCGCTCGCTCTTCGAGCGTGTCGGCTTCGAGCAAATAGAACCGCTTACACCCGACCGCGGCGAGCCACTTCCCGTCGGGCGACACCGCGAGCCGGTTAACGGCCCCGGACTCGAGCTCCACCTCGGCGCCCGCGGTTCCGGTGTTAAGGTCGTAGCGGCTCACGCGGTCGTTGCGCGTACCGGCGACGAACACGGTGCGCCCGTCCGGGGCCGGTGCGAACGACTGGCACCGGTCGCCGAACCGCCGAATTTCGCCCCCGGTGTTCCGGTCCAGTACCGCCAGCCCGCTCGGCCGACACAACACGCCGTCGGGAACGAACGCGAGCGACAACCCGACCGCCGAGTTCGTTTCCGCGGTCCAGAGCCGCGCGCCGGTAATCGGGTCGATGAGCTTGCACGCCAGATAGTATCCGCTCAGCGCGAGCGCGTTCCCGTCGGGGGCGAACGCGAGCGCGTCAACGGGCCGCGAGTGCCCTTTCCAGATCAGCATCCGCTCATGATATGTGCGACGGGCGGTCAGAGGTCAACGTCCCAAACGATCACCTGGCCGTCCTCATTACCGGCCGCGGCCAGCGCGCCGTCCGGCGAGAACGCCACCGAAACCAGCTTCCCGACCTTCCAGTCGTAGGTGCGGACCCGCTCGCATTTCTCCGCGTCCCAAAGGGTGACCGTGCCGTCGTTTCTGGCGCACGCGACCGTGCCGCCGGGGTGAACCGCGATACCGGTTACAAACGACCGTCCGGGGTGAACCAGCTCGCCCACGGGGGCGCCGGTGATCGCGTCGAACATCTGAACCGTGCGGCTATCGGTGCGAACCAGCAGCTTCACCCCGGCGGCGGTGAACGCGAGTTGTCGAACCGGGCTCGCCGAATCCATTGGAACGGACACCCGGAGTTCGCCGCCCGCGGCGTCGCGAACCTGAACGGACTGCTTCGGGTACGCGAGCCCTTCGTAAACGGAGAGCGCGAACCGGTTTCCAGTCGGAGCCAAAGCAACCGAGCCAAAATACGTGTCAGAGTTCCAGCGGTACTCGCGGTCACGAACCCACCGGACATTCATGTCCGGCACGCCCCAGCACGACAGGGCCGGGGCCACTCCCCCCCGCGCCACAATTACCCGGTCGTCAGCAGCGGCATTTTCGTTCCCCCCCTTCGTTTGCGACACTTCAACGGGTTCTCTTCCCGGAGGCAGTGCGAACAGCCGATCGCACTCGAAATTGGAGACGAAAAGGTACGTACCGCCGAGCAAAAACGAGCAGTACCGAAACGCATCCAGTTCGAACGCGATTCTCCACACACGTGCCCCGGTGCTCGCGTCCCACGCTTCCGCGCCGCCAGCCGCAGTGAACTGACTGTAAGCCGCCACAACCAAGCCGCCGGGGCCGATTGTGAGTCGGTCCAGCGGGCGCGAGGTGAAACTCTGAATAATGCGCACGACGGCTCTTCCGGTTCCGACCTCGGGTCACACCGAATCCAGTGGTTTCCAGTTGGCGTGCCCCGCACAGGCCTTTGAGTGTGGTCCGCTCACTCCGTGAGCGGTCGCTCCGGGTACCGGATGGGCGCGGCGCGCAACGACGGGGCGGCAATCCCGTGGGGCTAGTCGGACGCGCGGGCCGACCGCTCACGGAGTGAGCGGACCACACTCAAAGGCCCGTGCGGGGCACGCCAACTGGAAACGACCGGAATCCGGTTGAAGCGTAACGGCTTTCTGTAGCCGGCCTCGGTGAGGCCGGTGCGACACCACCCGTCTACCACCGGCCTCTGTGAGGCCGGCTACAGAATACAGGCCGGGATACCGGTTCCGACCTCGGGTCACACATCCACGTCCCACACCATGACGGTTCCGGCGTCGCTGATCACCGCCGCCCGGGTCCCGTCAGCACTGAAGCACACCGCCCGCAACGGCCCGATCTTCCAGTCGAACGCCCCGACGGCCTTCCACGACTGCGTGTCGTAAAGCGTTACGGCCCCGCTCTCGCTTGCTGCCGCCAGAACCGTGCCCGCGGGGTTAAACGTCACAGCGGTCACCTCCGGCGGCGACTTCGGCTTTCTGGCCTTCTTCGCGGTAGCTTTTGCCGCGACCTTTTTCGCCGCGGGCTTCTTCAGCACGGTCACCTTCGCCCGCACCTTCACGCCCTCGGCCAGCGCCCGCAGTCGCACGTCGGGACCGTCCGGGTAGGCCATGTACCCGCCCGTGGGGTGGACGGCGAGCGCCAGACCGGCCTTATCGAGTAGCTTGTTCGCTTCGTCCGACTTGAGCGCGCGGTGAAACACAACCGAGCCGTCGGCCACCGAACGCACGGTGAGACCATCAAACGGTTCGCCGCGACCGAACTTGTACTCCAGAGTCACGAATACACCGCCCGAACCGCAAATGGCACCAAACCAGTAGTGCGACCCGAGCGGGCGGCGGTGCCGGCCAGTGCCTTCGGAGTACCGCGCCAGCGCCCACGCTTTGCGCACCTTGTTCTTGAGCTCCGGGGCGTAATCGTACCGCGTGAGCCACCCCTGCCCGTGGGACACCAAAAAGAACCCGCCGGTCGCGTCGAAATGTGCCCACGACGGGGCATCCTTGGGTAACCCCGCCCCCTTGGTCGTCCCGGTGGCGACGGTGAGTACGTCGGTGAAGCTGTTCCCGGACCGATAGAGGTACACGAGCGATCCGTCGGGGTTGAGCGCCACCCGCTCCAGCGCGCCCTCGTTCGTGACCGCCGGGCGGGGCGGCTGGTCGAGCCACCGCGGCCACACTTGAACGCGGTCCCCGACGGACGTAAGCAGAGCGGTACCGTCGGGCGAGAAGGCCAGCCGGGCCGGCCTCCGTGAGCCGCTCTCCGGTGTCAGATCGGATTTGAGTGTTAACATCGTTCTTTAAACGGTACCACGTCAGAGATCCACGTCCCAGACCACGACCTTGCCGGTGTCGCTCCCCACAGCCGCCAGCGCGCCGTCGGGCGAGAACGCGACCGACAGGGTACGCCCGATGTCCCACGCGAAGGTGCGAACGGCTTCCCAGGAGGCCGTGTCGTACAGCTTCACGGTGGCGTCGTTGCTCGTGGCCGCGAAGTACCGGCCCGACGGGTGAAACGCGATACCCGTAAAGTGCTTCCGGCTGTCGTTGGCGATCGTGCGCGGCGGGCGGGCGAGGTCGCCCCCGGGCCAGACCGCAAGTACCGCCTTCGCAGCCGCGATCAGCGTCCCGTCCGGCGCGGCCGCCAGGGTGCAGGCCGACGAGCCCCACACCGTTTTCGCGACCACCCCACCGGTTGCCGCGGCGCGCACAGTCACGGCGGTGCGGTATTCGGGAAACTCGCCTTCCCACTCCGCAACCGCGAAGCGGTCGGTACCGGGAACCCAGGCCAGCCCCCAGTGCAGGTTCCCGTCGCCGGCCGGGTCGGTCGGCCAGTCCGTATCGATCGCGTTGGAGACATCAGCATACCGCCGCAGGCGGGAACCGTTCCGCTCCAGATCGAACCGCCCGCTGAGCACCGCACCGCCGTCGGGTCCGAGCGCGAACCGATCGGCGTAAGTTAGGCGCTGGAACCGCGGGCGGAAGCCGCTGTCGTCGATGTCGTCGACCCGGAAGTCGTTACCGGCGAGCGCGAACAACCGCGGCAGGTGGGGATGAAAGGCGAGCTGGCGGACCGCACCGGTTCGGAGCCGGACCGGCAAGCGTCGGTCGTCGAACAGCGAGAACACAACGACCGCCCGGCCGCCGACGGCCAGGGTTCTCCCATCCGGGGAGAAGCACACCGACCCGGCCCCGTTTGCGCCCGCGTCGAGAACCCGCATCGCCACCCTCACCGGAGCCGCGCTCGACAGCCTGGAGCGCTCTTCGCCCTCACGGTAGCCTCGATGGCACCCGTTGCAAGGGAGCAGCGGCGGTTACTGTTCAACCGATTTGGTATCGGTGCCCTTCAAAGCCTCATACCGAATCCGGTTGAAGAGTAACGGCTTCCTGTAGCCGGCCTCTGTGAGGCCGGTGCGACACCACCCGTCTACCACCGGCCTCACACAGCGAATTTCAATCCTGGGACGCCGAAGTTGCGAATGGTCATGAAATCTGTGGGGATTGAGGCACTCTAACGCGGGCGAGATCAAGCCGGCCATCGAGCGCCCAAATAGCCCGCCGGCCCTCAGTTCCTAAGTGGTTGCCCGGATTCGGCTTCCCAGGATTGAAATTCGTTGACAGAGGCCGGCTACAGAATACGGCGTGCATACGGAACTGCCGGATTCGATGTCAGGCGCCCTCAACTATCAGGGGAAATGTAAAGGGATGCTGGTCGTCATTCGCCGAGCGGATCGACCTCGCCTTCGACATGGAATGTGAGCTCTTGCGAACCGTTCGCCGAAACGTAGAGGTGAAGCTCGCCGACGAACCGCCCAGGCTTCCGAAGCACCAGCTCACACTCGACCACGTGCTCAGCGCCCGGCGGTAGGTCCACCGGTAACGGCGTCAGTAAGCGGAACTGGCAATACGCTTGACTGGTTTCACACACCTCGCACGCCCCGACGATCCGCCCGGCGGTCGCGTGTGGGTTCCGTAAGGCGAATGACACGGTGCGGGCACCCATCGGGTACCGGAGCCCGACCCGCGTGGGCTGATCGACCACGACTCCTGGCGGGTGCGAGGCCCGCGGGTAGAACCAGACAGACAGCCCCAAACACGCGACCCCGACCAGCACGCAGACCCACATCGAAAGCAGGCGCATACGCGGTACCACCCAATTTCGGTCAAGTGACGGGAACGATTTCAGCCTCGGCGCGGGTCGCGAGTGCGGGGCAGGCGTCCGCCGCGCCACCGGTCAGGAACCCGCCCGGCACTGTGGGCGAAAACGCCCCGCCCCATCCGCGCACGGGCTCAAGAAGTGAAACGCCGCCCACGGTCACCGAAATCACCCGATCCGGGCCGGGCGGGCGGTGCGCAGCGAACCGACCCTCCGCGTTCTCGGCCGTCATGAACGTTCGCCCGCAGCCTTCCACCCAGGAGGCAGACGCTCGGGCGCCATTCGTCACGCTCCCTCCGGCAACCGGGCGCCCCAGCGCCAGATGCAGAACGCGACGACAATCGCGGCAACGCCTGCCGCCGCCAAAACCGCCCACGCATACGACCGAACGGGCTTCGCCAACTCGTCCTCATACGAAACCGGTATGCCATACGCTTTGGGAGTAAAATCGTCGTACCCAAGCGCCACCCGTCGGGCCTCTTCCATTTGGAACAGCCAGAGCAGTTGGGCGGTCCCGGCGATCCGAAACTCAACCGTCTGAGGCGCCTCCACGCTGTCAACGCGGTGCCCGTAATTGACAACAATCGACATATCAATATCCTTGCCCGCTTTTGCAGGATGAGGCATCACGTAATCAACCTTTCGGATCGCCCAGTGTTTGCTGGCGTCGAACGACACCGTCCCACGCATCCGCGGGTAGCCCTCTCCTTCAACGTATTTTCCTTCAGGAGCGTACTCGAACGACACGGTGGTCACCGAACCCGCGTCAGGCTCCGTCGCGGCCACGACCTTGAACGCGGGGTCCTCGATCCACTCCGTCATGCGGCGGCCCAGGAACATGAAACTGCTGTACGGCGAAGCCATAAACAGATCCATGTTAAGCTTCGCCGGCTTCGGAAGTTCGTCACTCATGGACGTGAGGATGTGTGCCCCAGAACCCTTGCGGACCTCGTAGAGCTTCTTCTTCGACCGGAGTAGGATCTTGGACACGGGTTCGGAGTCCTTCGGGTCGGTCGGCGCTTCCGTCGCGAGGCGGAACATGCCGTCTTGTAGGACGTACTCGCGGGGCCGCTTGTGGCCCGCAACGGTGACCGACCCTTTGAACGCGATCCCGCCGAACGACTGTTCAAGCTCCTTATGACCGCTGACCACTTTGTCGATCACCGCTTTGGTGTCTGAGTGGTCGGTTTGGGACCAGGATTTTGATGAGGAACACGCGAGCGCAACAACGACGATCGGCGCGAGCAACCTCTTCACGGCGGCACCTCAGTAGGAAACGGCCGGGCGCGACGCCCCCGGCCCGCGGAATCGATAGGGGACGCGCACCCGCACTCAACTCGTTATCCATTCGCACCGACGAGTACCGGGCGTGACAAGCACCCGGCATCAACGCAAGGTCCAATCAGAGATGCGAAATTACTAGCCTCCCAGAGGCCGCGTCAAGAAAAAATAAACCGCACTATTTAAAAATACTTAAATAATGATAGGCAATTTGTTATTCAAATCGGCCATTTGATTCAACACATTCGGGCTCAACATACTGCCCCTCGGGGGCAGTATGTTGAGCCCGCCGCTCTGTCCTCAAACCGCTTCCCGAAACCCGCGGTGCCATCTGCCGAAGAGGCCGGTGCGCGCGAGGTGCTCGGCACGGGCTGAGCGTCCGGACGGGTCTGCGAGCGCCCGCGGGAGCGCGACCGCACCCGGTTGCGCGAGTTGTGCGGCTCGGCGTGTTCGACCGCGGTTGACCGTCGGTGATGGCCCACGGCACGTTCGGCAGTGCAGCGAAGGCGGCCGGCGCGGGCAACACGAAGCATCCGCAGAAGCGCCATCGCATGAGGTATCCCCGGTGCGCGGCGGCGGGAGCGGCAAAACTGTCTAAGCTGAACACAGCCGGCACGGCCGGGCAACACCGAACCTCCGAACGAAAGTGTCATGGCCGATCCGATCCGAATCGTCGCCCTACTGAGTGGCGGCGGAACGACCCTTCAGAACCTCATCGACCGCATCGCGGCCGGGACGCTGAACGCGCAGGTGGTGGGGGCCGTGTCGAGCCGGCCGGATGCGGTCGGCGTGACCCGGGCCGAACGCGCAGGGGTGCCGGTCCGCGTGGTGCGTGCGGCCCCGAAGCGCGCGAGCTTCGCGGACGAAGTGTGGTCCGCCGTTCGCCAGTTCGCGCCCGAACTGGTGTGCCTCGCGGGGTGGCTGCACCTGCTCGTGATTCCGGACGACTTCAAACACAAGGTGCTGAACATCCACCCGTCGCTGTTGCCCGCGTTCGGCGGAAAGGGAATGTACGGGCACCACGTCCACGAGGCGGTGTTGAACTACGGGGCCAAGGTGAGCGGTTGCACGGTCCATTTCGCCGACGACACCTACGACACCGGGCCGATTCTGGTGCAGCGGTGCGTGCCGGTGAACGACGCCGACACCCCGGACGCGCTCGCGGCGCGCGTGTTCGAGGCCGAGTGCGAGGCGTACCCCGAGGCGATCCGGCTGATCGCCGCGGGGCGCGTCGCGGTCCAGGGCCGGCGGGTCGTCGTCTCGGGGTAACGGTGCGGCGCCGGACCGCGCGCGCCGAACTGATGGTGACACCGCCGACCCGGGCGCGATACCATCCGCCGCCTTTGAGGGTTCGGAATGGCTCGAAAGCAGCGGAACCGTGCCGCGGACTACGCGGTGTACCTGGTCGTGCGGTTACTCGTCGCGGCGGTGCAGACGATGCCGCCGCGCTGGGCCTACGCGGTCGCGGACGCGCTCGCGTGGCTCCTGTACACGCTGGTCAAGAGCCGGCGCCGCATCGCGCTCGAAAACGTCCGCGCCGCGTTCCCCGAACTCGCGAACGACCCCGTAAAGGCCGACCGGCTCGTGCGCGCCATGTTCGGGCACTTCGCGCAGTCCGTTGTCGAGCTGATGCTGATCCCGCGCAAGTTGCACGTGGGGACGTGGCGCAAGCACCTTGCGCTCCCCGAAGGGAACCTCACGCTCCCGCACCTGCTCACCGGGCGGGCGGCGCTGATCGTGACCGCGCACTTCGGGAACTGGGAGATCGCCGGGTTCCACCTCGGGCTGTGCGGGTTCCGCACCCACGCCATCGCCCGCGCGCTCGACAACCCGTACCTCCAGCGGTTCGCGCTCCACTTCCGCCAGCGCACCGGACAAACCATCATCGACAAGAACGACGACTTCGAGTTCCTGACCGAGGTGCTGAAGGGGGGCGGGAAGGTGGCGACGCTCGCCGACCAGGACGCCGGCCCGCGCGGGGTGTTCGTGGACTTCTTCGGCCGCCCGGCGAGCACGCACAAGGCCGTCGCGCTGATGGCGATGCAGTTCGACGCCGTGATGGTGGTGATCGGCGTACCGCGGGTGCCCCGGACGGCGTACCCGCAGCGGCCGGACTTCGACCCGACGGACCCGCTCGCGCCGCTGTTCTACGCGGTGCGGGTGGCGGACGTCATCGACCCGCGCGAGTACGCGAGCGACCCGAACGCGGTAAAGCACATGACTCAGCGGTACAGCGCCGCACTCGAAGCGCTCATCCGCGAGTACCCGGAGCAGTACTTCTGGCTCCACCGGCGGTGGAAGCACCAGCCGAAGGCAAAGGGCGCGAAAGCGGCGTAACGGGCCGAGGGGCCGCGGCCTTCAAGTCCGCGTTCGTAGCGAAGTGGCACGACCGGCCGGGGAGCGGATGCGGCGCTGTAACGGGGGTTACAGTGCGATACCGGCGGATGGGGTACCGACTGGACTCCTGCTACCACTCGACTACCCACGAACTGGCAATTTGCTGGGTGGTTGCTACCACCGAATTACTCGCCTCTTCGAGACGAGTCACTGGAAGCCGGTGCCCGACAGCTTTGCCGCAACACGTGATTACGGTATCACTTGCGGCCAATCCACTCGCGCGAACAGTTCCACTTCCAGGTGCGAGTAACGGGGTCAGTCGCTTCACTCGGTGCCGCGCGGACTTCCAGAAGTGCCGCGCGAGGAATTAGGGACCAGCGATGTCAATTATCCGATCAACAACGGCTCGGTGGTGC
>NZ_JAXBLV010000022.1:0-11981 GCF_034097035.1 Gemmata algarum | reverse complement strand
CCTTTTCCATCTGCGACTGCATTGAACGTTTTTATTTCGGCCTTGTTCTGCACCGGATCGGCCGGAACAGCTGGAGCGGTTGGCGTCGTCGGCTCAACCGGTACGGGAGCGGGTTGCGTTACCTCTTGCGCTTGTGCTGCGCAGGCCAACAGCATGACCATCAATCCACAGATGCCAATCGCTGTGCGCACGATGTCTCCCAGACGTATTAGGACCACTGATTGATAACAATTGATTGTCACTCGCGAGTGGCAACCAATTGTCTGAAGAGGTGCTGAACAATACTGAATGTTCGCTCCGGGAATCATAATCTCTGCACTCGCGTCTTCAAGGGCGATTTTGCAAAATCTGCAACGCGAGATTGCCTCCGAACCGGCAGGTGCCAGCTCGACATGTGTTAATATATAAAATATTGATATATCAAAGTTTCAATTGCTGTCTTTTGCGGGAGCCTGGAGGCGGCCGCTGCATCCGCTCCAAACCACAGCCGGAAAGTCCGGGCGCATGAATCGATACCACCGGTCTCGGTCATCGACGGCGTTCGAGAACCTGACAGCGTCCCTGCACAACCTGCCGAGCACGCAGCTTCCGGAGCAAGGATTGCCTTTTAGAGACTGAAATGACGAAGCCGCGGGCTGTTGCCCGCGGCTTCGTCATCAGCTCGATTTCACGGGTTCAAACGTGACCCGGAAGTGTCCGGGCAACCGCCCGGACACTGTGATTACAGGAACACGCTTGCCGGGTTCGGGCGTCAGTCGCGCCGGCGGTCGCGGTCCCCACCGCGCCCGCCGCCACCGCCACCGCTGCGGCGCCCGCCGCCACCGCCACTGCGTTCGCCACGGTCACCGCGATCGCCGCGGTCCCCGCCGCCGAAACCGCCACCGCCGCCCCCGCCGTTGCCGGCTTCGTCGCTCGGGGCCAGCAGCGCCTTGCGCGACAGCCGCACCCGGCCATTGTCGTCGATGCCGATCACCTTCACCTGGATCTTCTGGCCGATCTCGACCACGTCTTCCGGGCGCTGAACGAAGCCGGTGTCCAGTTCCGACACGTGGCACAGCCCGTCGCGGCCCGGAGCGATCTCCACGAACGCCCCGAAGTCCTTCATCGAGACCACTTTACCGTCGTACACGGCGCCGACCTTCACCTCGGCCGTCAGCCCCTCGACCATGCGCCGCGCGGCCTCGACGCCCTCGGCGTCCGACGACGCGATCGACACCGTGCCGTCGTCCTCGATGTCGATCTTCGCGCCGGTCTCTTCCTGAATGGCGCGGATCATCTTGCCGCCCGGGCCGATGAGCTTGCCGATCATCTCCGGGTTGATCTTCAGTTGGATCAGGCGCGGCGCCCACCGGCTGATCTCCTTCCGCGGGGCCGACAGCGCCGACAGCATCGTCTTGAGGATCTGGAGCCGGGCCTCCTTCGCCTGCTCCAGCGCGCCGCGGACGATGGCCTCGTTGATGCCGTCCACCTTGATGTCGAGCTGGATGCCGGTGACGCCCTTCTGGGTGCCGGCCACCTTGAAGTCCATGTCGCCGTAGTGGTCCTCGTCGCCCTGGATGTCGGTGAGCAGCGAGAAGTGGTCCTTCTCCATCACGAGGCCGACCGAGATGCCCGCGACCGGGCGCTTGATCGGCACGCCCGCGTCCATCAGCGCCAGGGTGCCGCCGCACACGCTCGCCATGCTCGACGAGCCGTTCGACTCCAGGATCTCCGACACGAGGCGGATGGTGTACGGGAACCGCGACGGGGGCGGGATCACGGCCTTCAGCGACCGCTCGGCCAGCATCCCGTGGCCGATCTCGCGCCGGCCCGGGGCGCGGATCGGCTTGCACTCGCCCACGCTGTACGGCGGGAAGTTGTAGTCGAGGAAGAACTTCTTGCTGTACTCGTCTTGCAGGCCGTCCACCTTCTGCTCGTCGGCGACGGTGCCGAGCGTGGCGACCACCAGCGCCTGCGTCTCGCCGCGCTGGAACAGCGCCGTGCCGTGTGTCCGCGGCAGCACCGTGACCTCGGCGCCGATCGCGCGCAGCTCCTTCGGGGCGCGGCCGTCGATGCGGGTGCCGCCGAGCGTGATCTCGCGGAAGATGCGCTCGCGGAGGGCCGCCAGCGCGCCCGACACCTGCGACGGGGTGTACGCCGGGTTCAGTTCGCCCTCGGGCAGGTACACCTTCTTGATCTCGTCCTTGAACGCGTCGAGGGCCGCGTTACGCTCCTTCTTGCCCTGCGTGAGGTACTTCTCGCGGTACTGGGTGCCGTACTTGTGGTACAGCTCTTCCAGGAGCGGGTTGTCGGCGGTCGCGGGGGGCAGCACCTTCGTCGGGAGCCCCGCCTCGGTGCGCAGCCGCTCGATGAGGTCGATCAGGACGGCGCACTGCTTGTGCGCTTCCATGATCGCGTCGCCCATCTCGTTCTCGGGCATCTCGCGGGCGAACCCCTCGATCATGCAGACGGCGTCGCGGGTGGCCGCGACGATGAGGTCGAGGTCGCTCTCTTCCATCTGGGTCACGGTCGGCAGCACGACGAGCTCGCCGTTCACGCGGCCCAGGCGCAACCCGCCGTAGGGTTTGAGGAACGGGATGTGCGAGACGTGGAGGGCCGCGCTCGTCCCGATCAGCGCGAGCATGTCCGCGTCGTTCTCCCGGTCCGAGGAGATGACCGTGCAGTGGATCTGGACTTCGTTAAAGTAGTTGGCGGGGAAGAGCGGGCGGGAGGGGCGGTCGATCAGGCGCGAGGTCAGCGTTTCTTTGGTGCTGGGGCGCGTTTCACGCTTGATGAACCCGCCGGGGAACTTGCCCGCGGCGTAGGTGCGTTCGCGGTACTCAACTTGGAGCGGGAAGAAGTCGCGCCCCGGAATGGGCGTTCCCTCCACCGCGGCGACGAGGACGCTCGTGTCGCCGTAGGTGACGAGCACGGCCCCGTGGGCCTGCTTCGCGAACTTTCCGGTTTCGAGGACTAACGTGCGACCGCCGAATTCACATTCGACACGAGCTGGCTTGACCGGCACGGAGGTGACCCTTTCCGTTTTGCCGGCAGGAGCGGTTCGCGGGGTCTCGGTGAATACGTCCACGAGCCCCAAGCCGAATGACTTGGGACCCGGGGTGCGTCACCTCGAGACGACCGTAGCGGCTATTTGCGGAGCCCGAGCTTCCCGATGACCGCGAGGTAGCGATCGCGGTCGGTTTGCCGGAGGTACTTGAGCAGGTCAGCGCGTTGGCTGACGAGCTTCAGCAGCCCGCGGCGGCTGGAGAAGTCTTTCTTGTGCGCCCGCATGTGCTCCGTCAGGGAGTTGATCCGCTTGGTGAGCAGCGCGACCTGCACTTCGGGCGAACCGGTGTCGGTGTCGCCGCGCCGGAACTGGCTGATAAGCCCAGACTTCTCTTCCTTCGTGATCGACATCGTCCCGGATCTCCGCTATCCCGCCGCGTCGCACTCCTGCCATCAGTTACGAAACGACGTTTCAGTTACACACTGGTTCTGGATTTACGCAATTTACCGCCCCGCGACCAGATGGCAAGGGGCGAAAAACGCAAACGCGACCGGCCAGAAGTACCGGTCGCGTTCACGAGGGTAGATTCTTTTTAGCAGCTCGAACGGCGGCTGCCAACGGCAACCCGGACGAGTTTTGCGGGTCGCGCAGGGCGAGGACGGGCGTTCGGCCCACACCAAGGGGAGTCCGTCGCCCCGGTTCACCTTGCCGAAACGCATTGGGTTTCTCTTTGATCGCATCGTTGGAACCACGTTCACGTAGCCATTCCCCGGAAGTTCGAGGGGCTGGGAGCGTGGGACACGTGGCGTGACATCTGGTATTTAACGGGGCCGTCGCGCGCGCACGGGCTAAGGGCTCGCAGCCGGTGGCCTGTTCCCTGGGACCGCGGACGTCCCGTCCGCCGGTATGCGTGCGGACCCCGTTGGCGTCGAGCGGGACGGGGTCGCTCACCGACCCGTGGCGTCCCATCCACCGCACCGATATGCGTGTGGGATAGGCGGCCCCGCCGAGCGATCGAATCCCACAGCGGCGGACGGGACGTCCGCGGTCCCAGGGAACAGGCCACCGGCTTCAGCGCGACCGGGTATCTGCTTCGCGCACGGCTCAATACAGAAGGCGGGAATCGTGATGCGAAGGGCGGCGCCGTCTGCGGTTCACGCGAGTCGCTGTAACGGGGGTTACAGCACAACGCCGGTGGTACACAAGCGGGCCACCGACAGGACGTTCGCTGCCGGTCCGCTACCCATTCGCGGGTCGGTCGCTACCCACGAATCCCACACCCTGGGCGCCGGGTTTCAGCGTGGTCGACTCGCCCCACGAGCGGCGCAACATCTTGAATGAGAACACGATATGGCCGATTTGACGCACAAATCGCTGCCCGCCCTGCGGGCAGGCCGCACGAGAAAACGGCCCCCAAACGTGCAGTGCGGGCAGCCGGAACTACCACAGGTGAAGAAATGAGGGCGATGTTGGAATACGGCCGGCTGTGTGTGCGGTCGCCCGGCGCTCAACGCCTCCCGGTGAGCCCGCCGGCGCCCTCACGCCGCGATGCGCCCGGACGGGAGCGGCCCGCGGTCCAGGTTCCGGCGCTCGCGCACCACGTAGGGGCGCTTGCCCTGGCTCTCGTAGTACACGCGGGTGAGCACCTCGCCCATCAGCCCGAGGGAGACGAACTGCACCCCGATCAGGCCCGCGACCGCGCCCAGCAGGAAGAGCGGGTTCTGCGTCATTCCCGGGCCGGAGGTGTACTTCATCACCACGCTCGCCGCCACGCTCACGAGCCCCGCGAACACGCACAGCAGCCCCAACCCGCCGAACAGGTGCATCGGGCGGGTCTGGAAGCTCCCCTGGAACTTCACCGTCATCAGGTCGAGCATGACCCGCACCGAGCGCGTCAGGTTGTACTTCGACCGGCCGGCCGTGCGCGGGTGGTGCCGCACCGGCACCTGCGTCACTTTCGCCCCCTGCTGCATGATGAGCGCGGTGATGAACCGGTGCATCTCGCCGTACAGCACGAGGCCGTCGAACACCTCGCGCCGCACCGCCCGCAGGGTGCAGCCGAAGTCCTTGAACGGCACCCCCAGCACCTTGCGGATGAGCCAGTTGGCGGCGAAGCTCGGCACCTTGCGCAGGAGCAGCTTGTCCTGCCGCTTCTGGCGCTGGCCCAGGACCGCGTCGTACCCCTCGCCCAGCTTCGCGAGCATCAGCGGGATGTCGGCGGGGTCGTTCTGGAGGTCGCCGTCCATCGTCACGATCACGTCCCCGGCCGCGGCGTCGAGGCCGGCCTGGGTGGCGGCGCTCTGGCCGAAGTTGCGGCGCAGCCGGACCACCTTCACCCGGGCGTCGCCCCGGGACACGGCCTCGAGCTGCTCGAAGGTGCCGTCCGCGCTGCCGTCGTCCACGAAGACCAGCTCCCACGGGCCGGCCCCCGCGCCGTCGAGGGCGGCGCGGACGCGGTCGAACATCGGGCGCACGTTGTCCCGCTCGTCTTTCACCGGCACGACCACGGACAGCAGGCCCATCGGAGGGCTCCTCAAGAGATGGTGAGCGGGACCGCGAGCGGCTCGGACCCGTACTGCACGAACGCGGTGTCGAGCAGCTCGATCGGTTCGCCGTCGATCAGGTCCGCGTGGAACTGGTACGCGCCCGGGGGGAGCGGCGGCACCCCGCAGGCGAACTCGACCGCCTCGCCCGGCGGGACGACGCGGGCGAAGTGGCCGCTGTACGACCGGTACATGTTGGTGCCGTCCGCCGCGGTGACCGTGTGGCACAGCCGGATGCCCCCGCGCCCCGTGGTGAACCGCCACGGCTCGATCGAGGTGTTCCGCGCCCGGACGGCGACCCGGAGGCCCTGGCCGGTGGGGAAGCGGGTGCCGCCGGCGAGGGTCAGCTCGGCGCGGTACGGCCCCGGGCAGTAGTCGGTGTTCACCCACCGGCGGAAGCGGTCGGGGGCGTGCGGCTCCCCGCGCCGGGCGAGCCAGGCCTCGTAGTAGTCGAAGAAGGCGTCGAGCACGGCGGTGCGGCCGACCGCGACGTGCCCGTACCGCGGCCACAACTGGCGTCGGGCGGTCGCGAGGTCGGCGTCGGTGTGGAGCAGCACCGCGACGGTGGACGCCAGCCCGGTGCGGTCCGCCCCGCGCTGGCAGTGGAAGACGATCGGGTACGCGGTGTGGTCGAGCACCTCGACGAGGCGCCGCACCTCGGCCGGGGCCGGGAACCGCTTGGCGGAGAACGTGATGTCCTCCTGGTTGACGTTCGCCGCGTGCGTGGTGCGGCACTCGCCGAGGTACCAGGCGGTGTCGGTACACACGCCGCGCAGGTTCACGACCGTGCGGACGCCCTTGTCGGCGATCAGCTCCCGGAGCTGGTCCGGCTTGAGCTGGGCGGTGCGGTACACGCGGCCCGGGATGACGGTGTGCTCGTTGGTCCGCACCACGACCCGCAGCACCTCCGCGCCGAGGCCGAGCGCGGCGGCCCCGCCCGCGAGCTGGAGGAGCCGGCGGCGGGTCAGCCGGCGCACGGGGGCCGGCGGCGGTGGGGGGGGGAGTTCGGGTGCGTCCATGCGGGCGGGAGAATGCCACAAGCCGCGCAAGAGGGGAAGGCCAAGTTGCGCGCCGCGTCTCGCCCCGACCCGCGTCGCGCGTTCGTTCGGCAGCGTTTTACCGCATACTGTTGGGCGTTCGCACCTGGGCCGTATTCGCGCGGTGCCGGTTCTGCGATTTTTCTGCGGGATGGTTGTTGACTCTTGCACCAGGACAGGGTACAATTTCTTCAGACCGGCCGCGGGCATCGAACTGAATGGGCGACAGTTCGGTAGTTCGCGGCCGGTTCTTTCATTTGTGCTGTGCTGTTACACTTCTCGGTTGATCTCACCAAACCCGAACCAACTTTCAAATTTTGTGCGTGTAACGAGGGTTACGCTCTTGTGTTGCGCGCAGAGCGGGCTCAAGCTCGCCACCCCGATCGGTCGATACAGCGAGAGCAACCGACATCAACCGATCACCGACGGCCCGTGTATGAGTTCCGTTAGTTCCAGCTCCGCGCTGTACATCCGCAAGGTTCGCGGCATGGGCCGCGGGGTGTTCGCCGGGCGCGATTACCACCGCGGTGAAGTGATCGAGGTGTGCCCGGTGATCCCGCTCCCGGACCCGGCCCCGACGGACCCCGGGCGGGTGCTGGAGCGGTACGTGTTCTGGTGGGGCGAAAACGGGCGGGCCATCGCGCTCGGTTACGGGTCGCTGTACAACCACTCGTCGAGCCCGAACGCCCGCTTCACACCGCGTGAGTCGCGGACCGATATCGTGATCCGTGCCACGCGCGACATCACCGCGGGCGAGCAGATCATGATCGATTACGGGTGGGACGAGGACGACTTCGCCGCCCTCCTGAGCCCGCCCGGCTGAGCGCCGGTGTCCTTGCGAGTGCCCGATCGTTTCCGCTCCCGGCGTAACATGTCGGCCGGCGAGTGGTATCCCTCGCAGCGGGCGTGTGGCCCGGCGCCCGGCTCGCGAGGCACCCGATGAAACCGCTCTCCGAGGTCCCGTTCTCCGTTCTCGATCTGTCTCCGGTGCGGGCGGGCGGCACGGCGGGCGAGTCGCTCCGCAACACGCTCGATCTGGCGCGGCACGCGGACCGACTGGGGTACCGCCGGTACTGGCTGGCCGAGCACCACGGGCTGCCGGGTGTCGCCAGCGCCGCCACCGCCGTTGTCATCGGACAGGTAGCGGCCGCCACGTCGCGCATTCGGGTCGGGTCCGGCGGGGTGATGTTGCCGAACCACGCGCCGCTCGTGATCGCGGAGCAGTTCGGCACGCTCGCAGCGCTGTTCCCCGGGCGCGTCGATCTGGGCATCGGACGTGCCCCCGGCGGGGACCACCGCACCGCCCGGGCGCTGCGCCGCAACTTCGGACCCGCGGACACGTTCACACAGGATCTGGAAGAGTTGCGCGGGTATTTCCGCCGCGGCGGCCCCGGGAACGGGGTCCACGCGATCCCCGGTGAGGGGTTGGACGTGCCGGTGTGGCTACTGGGGTCGAGCGACTTCTCCGCGCGCCTGGCGGCCCGGCTCGGACTGCCGTTCGCGTTCGCGTCGCACTTCGCGCCCGACTACTTGCACGAAGCGCTGGCGCTCTACCGCCGGGAGTTCGAGCCGTCGCCCGCGCTCGCCGAGCCGCACGCGATGGTGGGGGTGAACGTCGTGGTGGCGGCCACGGATGCCGAGGCGCGGAAGCTGTTCACTTCGGTCCAGCAGGCGTTCCTGAACCTGATCCGGGGCGCTCCCGGATTGCTGCCGCCGCCGGTGGACTCGATGGACGGCCTGTGGAACCCGCTCGAACGGGCTCACGTTGACCGGATGACCGTGTGCTCGGCCGTCGGCGCGCCGGATTCCGTTCGCCGCGCGCTGGAGGTGATTACCGATGCGACCGGGGCCGACGAACTCATCTTGACCGCCCAGGTGTACGACCACGCCGCTCGGGTACGGTCGTTCGAACTGGCCGCCGCACTCCGCGCGGCTGAGCATCACGTGACGGGTGCGCCGCCGGTCGCAGCGACCGCTTCACCGCTGGCGTAACCTTCTCTTCGTCATCCGCGTGCAGTGCGGTTATGCCAGGAAATCGAACCGCGGTACGGAGCGCTCATGCGTGCTGCCATCGGCCGAGAAACCGGCCCTGTCCCCACGTTGGCGCTGTGCCGTCCCGTAATCGGGTCTCAACGGTGACTGTTCCCGTCTACCCACACGCTAAGGAGCCATTCGATCAGGTTACGCCCCGGCGCGACGAATCGAACAGTCCGCGCGTTCGGATGCCGACTGAGAGTGCGAACGCCGTGCTTTGCCCGCCGGACCAAAGCCATGCGTCACCATTCGGGACGGGAGGCGAAGCCAACTGGCGCGCCGCGCTGAGCGAACCGAAATGTGTCTGCGGCTTCGTTACCTCGTTCGCGACGGTTGATCGGTGGCAGGTGCAGGGGTTCGCCCCTACATCAACAGGTGGGGCGTTCCGCACGTCAGTCCACGAACACGAACTCGTTCGCGTTCAGCACCGCGCGGCACAGCGCCGCGAGCCCGTGCTCCCGCACGAGCGTGACCGCGGCGCTCGACTCCTTCGCGCTCGGGGGCCGCTGGAACGCCAGCGCGAACACGCGCTTCACTTGCGCCCCCACGTCCGCCCCAGCTTCCTTCCGGACCCGGTCCGCAAAGAAATCGGCTTGTTGGAGCGCAAAGCTGCTGTTGAGCAGGTTGAGCGCTTGCAGCGGGGTGGTGGACACGTTGCGCTTCGGGGCGATCTGGCCGGCGTCCGGGCAGTCGAACACGCCGAACGTGTCGTCGAGCTGCATCCGCGGCTTGTGTTGGTAAATCATCCGGCGGAACTCGGCGGGGCCGAACTGCTTCTTCGGCGCGTACACCTTCACGTAGTTCCCGTTCGGCTCGAACAGGTCGAACCCGGGGCCGCCCATCGTGAGGTCGAGCTTCCCGCTCACGAACAGCACCGCGTCGCGCAGCGGTTCGGCCTCGATGCGCCGGGGCGGGTACCGCCACAGGAGCCGCGACTGCGCGTCCTTCGCGAGCCCGTCCGCCCGCGCCGCCGACGCCTGCCGGTAGGTCGCGCTCGTCACGATGAGTTTGTGAACGGCCTTCTGCGACCACGCGCGCTCGACCAGTTCGGACGCCAGCCAGTCCAGCAGTTCGGGGTGCGACGGCTTCGCGCCGTTCCGGCCGAAGTCGCTCGGGGTGTCCACGATCCCGGTCCCGAAGTGGTGCTGCCACAGCCGGTTCACGGCGACCCGCGCGGTGAGCGGGTGCCGCGGGTCGGTGATCCACCGCGCGAGCGCCAGCCGGCGCTCCGGGCCGCTCGCGCCTTCGGGGATGTCGAACTTCGGCCCGAGTTCGGTGAGCGCCCCCGGGCCGACCGCCTCGCGCGGCTGCGTCGCGTCGCCGCGGTGGAGCCGGTACGTCACCTCGGGCGGCACCAGACGACCGGCATAGGCCACCGGACCGCGGTCGAGGTCGGTCAGCTTCTGCCGCAAACCGTCGATCTGCTGCGCGAGCGCCACCCAGGTCGCTTTTTCGGTGGCGGTCAGGCCCCCGGGAACGAGAGCGGCGTCCTTCGCGAACGGGGCGCGGTCGTCCGACGACGCCACCACGCTCCACGACTCGCGGTCGAGCGAGACGTCGATGCGGTAGCGGGTCGGGAGCCGGTCCGCGAACCGGCCCTCGCGGTCGCGGCCCCACACGACGCGGTCGATGAGGGCCGGCTCGGCGAGTTCGAGTTCCACCCACCCGCGGCCGCTCCGGTTCGAGATCCAGCTCCGGCCGTTTCCGTACCGGCCGTCGTTCAGGAACGCGAGCGCGTGGATGTTTGGCGCGCCGGGGTAGGTGCCCGACGCGGTCGCCTTCGCCCCGGTCGACGCTCGCGCAACGTTAACCGGCTGCGGCCCGGCGGAGAACACCTCCAGTTCGTCGATGCACGGTTCCAGATTGTTGGTCTCGAAGACCACGAACCGCACGAACTTCGCCCGCGTCGGTTTGATACGGTCGGTGTTCCGCTTCGGGTTGACTGCGGCGCGCCGGGCGTCGGGGGCGACCGGGTCGGCGAGCGGCTCCAGCGCCGCGAGTTGCTGCTCCAGCGTGGCGAGTTGGGCGCGCAGGCGGTCGGCTTCCTTCGCGCGGGCGACGGGATCGCCGGTTCGCACCGGGCGCTCGCCGTGCTGCACGTCCGCGAACACGGCCTTGATCCGGTAGTAGTCGAGCTGCGGGATGGGGTCGAACTTGTGGCTGTGGCACCGCGCGCACGCCACCGACAGCCCCAGGAAGGCGGCCCCGGTGGTGCCGACCATGTCGTGCAGTTCGTCGGCCCGCTGGTTCAGCGTGAGCGTGGTATCGGGGCTCTTCACCTCGTCCCACGCGCCGCCGACGATGAAGCCGGTCGCGGCGTCCGCGCCCAGCAGGTCGCCGGCGAGTTGCTCGCGCACGAAGAGGTCGTAGGGCTTGTCGTCGTTCAGCGCTGTGATGACGTAGTCGCGGTAGTGCCACGCGTTCGGCCGGGGCTGGTTGGTCTCGAACCCGTTGGACTCCGCGAACCGGACGGCGTCGAGCCAGTGGCGCGCCCACCGCTCGCCGTAGTGCGGCGACGCTAGGTAGCGGTCCACGAGCTTCTCGTAGGCATCCGGGCTCTTGTCCGCGGCGAACGCCTCCACTTCCTCCGGCGTGGGCGGGAGCCCGAGCAGGTCGAACTTCAGGCGCCGCAGGAGCGTGCGGCGGTCCGCCTCCGGGGACAGGGACAGCCCGTTGCCGCTGAGCTTCGCGGTTACGAGCGCGTCGATCGGGTTGCGCCCGGGGTGTTTCGGATCGGGGGGCGGGCGCTTGACCGGCACGAACGCCCAGTGCTGCTCGGCGGTCCCGGTGGCAGCCGGCCACTTCGCGCCCGCTTCGACCCACTTCGAGAGCGTTTCGATTTGCGCGCGTGTGAGCGGATCGCGGTCGGGCGGCATGCGCTCGCTCGCGTCCTCTGCCGTCAATCGTTGGAGGAGCGGGCTGTGGGTCGGCTTCCCGGGAACGATCGCGGCGCCCGAGTCACCGCCCTTGAGTGCGTCCGGGCCGCGGTCGAGGCGCAGCCCGCCCTTCTGCTTGTCAGGTCCGTGACACGACACGCAGTGCTTCGCCAGAACGGGTTGCACGTCGCGTACGAAATCGGCCGCGGGCGGCTTCGCGCGGTCGTCACTGGCCGCGGCCGTGGAACTGACGAACGGCGCGAGCGCGAGGAGGAGAGTGAGGCGCATGGCGGTTCCGAGTGTGTGCCGGCAGGCCTGCTATCCTACCCGCTCGCGCCGGGCGATCGGAAGAGGGTTTCTGCCACGCACCGCGCTATCCGCCAGCAGGTTCTGGTAGTTTCAAGTTGGCCACATGTGTGCGCCACCCGCTGGCTGACGCCGGCGGTTCGACGAGCCACAGTCGAGCCCCCCGCGGGCCCCCGGCGGGGGGGCGCGCGACCCCCCA
>NZ_JAXBLV010000219.1:0-41095 GCF_034097035.1 Gemmata algarum | reverse complement strand
GCCTAGCCGCCTGAGCGCGGCCGATTCGCGGAAAGTACAGGCAGGTTGTCCAGGCGCGCAATCATGAGCCACTCACAACGGCAACGTTTGCACCACTACACTACGAATACGCAGCTATCGTGAATGCGATCTAGTGTATCCGGCAGCCGTCACTCCGCTGGTGGCGCCGCTGCTGTGGTAACTCGGGCTCGAACCGCAGCAGCACGGATCGCTGTGAGCCGAGTAGCTGGAACCCGAGTAACCGTAGCTTGGGTAGCTGTAGTTCGAGTGGCCATAGTTGGAGTACGGGGAGCCCCAGTTCGAGCGGCCCGAGTACCCGTAGCTGTAACCGGGGTAGGAATATCCGTAACCCGAGTTGGAGTACCCGTAGCCCGGGAAGGAGTTGTAGCCCCGTCCCGTTCCTCCACCGAACCCGCTTCAGAACCCGCCGCCCCGGAAGAACTGGGCGTCGGCCGCACCAGACGTGAACAGTAACCCAGCGGCCACAACGGCCGCGAATGCGCACGATTTCATAGCTGCTTCTCCTGTGGTGAACCCGGTCGTTTGCCGGGTGGAATGGCTCGGCCTTCGCTGCATCCGATGTACCGCGCCGCGCCGGCACGGGGGCATCGCCCGGAATCCCGACGGGCGCTTACTCCGCCTTGCCCTTGTCGAGGCCGGCCATAATTCTCTTCAGCGTCGCGATGTGCGTCTCGATGGTCTTCTGCCCGTCGGCTAGCACGGTTTCCATCTTTGGGGAGGCGTGGCGGCGGAACGTCTGCACTTTGTCCAACAGGGTCATGTGCTCGTCGAGCTGATGCCCGATGAACCGCTTGTCGAATTCCTTCCCGCTGAGCTTGTCCATCTCCGACCGGTAGTTGAGGATGCACCGGTCGGCCACCTCGTGGTCCACGGCCACCATCGCGGCGGCCTCCGTCGGCAACTTGGCTGCGCCCGCGGTGACGGACCACGCGGTCGGTTGGTTCGGTTGCGTGCCAGGAGCCGCGGTCACGGGGTAGTCGTACCCGAGGCCCTTGAGGTTCTTCTTGATGGTCTCGTGCTCGTCGATCTCGGCTTTGGCGAACGCCTTCGCCTCATCGGACTGAAGTTTCTTCAGGGCGTAGGAGCAGTTCTCGATCTGCTTGCGTCCACCGATCAGCAGGCACGGGGCCAGGAGCGGGTCCTTGGGAGGGGCGGCGATCGGTTGCGCAGTGGGTTGCGCACCTGCGAAGGCGGGCAGAAAAGCGGCGGCAGGCAAGGCGGCCAAAGCGTTGCGGCGGGTCCAGCTCACGACGAACTCCTGGGTGAATCATGATGGGAGGGGCGACTTGGGCAGATGTGCAGACCAAGTGCCCGACCAGGAGGCGCTTGAACCGCTGCGGGCACTCCCGACGCTGAGAAACAAAAGCCCTACGCGCGTCGGGATTTCGGAAGTGACGAACGACGGAAGCATTCCCGCCGGGGCGGCACATGCTTTGCCAAGTTTGGAGCGACCGATCAGAACGGGGACTAACTCAGGGGGCGCATCATGCCGACCGCCGAACCGAAACCGAAGGCTCAGAAGAAAACGTCACGGTGCTGGCCCAGTTACGAGCCGACGCCCGGAAAGAAGCCCTTCACGAAGGGGAGCTGCAAGCCCAAGGCGAAAAAGAGCTGAACTCTGAGGCCGGGTTGCACCGGCCCTCCTCGTTTCGGGCGGCTGGCGTGTGTCTGCGAGTTGCTGTACAACGGACCTTGGGCGACGGCACCCAGCCTTCTGATGCAACGATGCAACCTTCCCCATACACGATCCACCTCCGCCCCGTTTTCGTCGTACTGGCCCTCGGGTGCTCCACGGTCTTCCTGATCGGGCCACTCGCTGCCGCCGTGTTGGTCGCCGTCTTCGCCCCTGCGAACGTGAGCACGTACTTGGTGCCCGGCATGATCGGCTTTGTGGGCGTCATGACGTGGGCGATGTCGTCGAGTGTGCAGTGGGTGGAGTTGAACGACGGTGTACTCCGCGCGCGCGTCGGCTCCTCAGGCGAACAATCGTCGTTCACCGGGTCAGCGACATCGTCGCCGTGAAGCCGCTGAATTCAACGTACATGGGGCCGATGGAGAACGCGTTGGCGGACCTGATGATGGGCACCTCGAACCGAGGCTACGAGCTGCGGTTACGGGACGGATCGAAGCTCGGGCTGGTGCGGGGCGACATGAAGGGGCTAGATGAGTTCTTGACGGTGCTGGCGGCGGAGATTGCGACCCACACCGGGTCGCTGGGTGAGGGATGAGACATACCCCACGCGGTTCCCCACCGGAACGATTTCTTCGAAGGCGACTGATCGGGCTTCGCCTCACGTTCCGCCATCGCGGTGAGCGGTTTGACGGAGTAACAGAGGAGCACCGCCGAAGGGAGCAACCGGTTAAGTTTTGGCACTGAAAACGCCGTTTATTCTGACGCAAACCATATGTTAATCCGGCACGCCATTTGCATTGCGACGGCACTTTCAACGGAGTTCGCAACACGAGACGTGACTGACCTCGCCGTAAGTCATTTGCAAGCAATTTACGAGTAAAGCGTTAGGACTCCAGCCATTACGTCTCGGCGGGCGGAGGATTCGGTGACCAGAAACGACCGCGTAAACATTCTCCTCGTGACCGATCGCCCTGAGAACCTGATTGCTCTTAACGGCGCACTCGGCGATTCGAACCTCAGTCTTACGCACGCGGGCTCGGCCGAAGAAGTGGGTCGCCACCTCGCAGCGACCGATTTCGCCGCAGTCGTGTTTGACCTTAACGCACCGGGAGCGGCGGTGACCGAGATGGCTCGTATCGTTCGAGCGCATCCCCGGGCCGAAGACACACCGGTCGTCGTTTTGGTTGACAGCTTCGACCAGTTTGCCGCGGACAATTCGTACGCACCCGGCGCGGTCGATTACTTGATCAGGCCGGTACCGCCGGCCGCCCTTCGTGCCAAGGTGGCCGTGCTGGCAGACCTCTTCCGCCGGGCCAGTGAGGTCCGGCGGGCCGAGCAGAAAGTGGCCGCGGCCGAGGCGAACGAGCACCAGGAGCTGTGGCGCACCACGCTCGCCAGCATCGGCGACGCCGTCATCTCCACCGACGTGCAGGGGCGCGTCACGTTCCTGAACCCGGTGGCAGAACGGCTCACGGGATGGGCGCTCGGCGACGCGCGGCGGCGGCCGCTCCCCGAAGTGTTCCGCATCGTCAACGAGTCGACCCGGTCCCCGGTCGAGAACCCAGCGCTCCGCGCCCTGCAAACCGGCACCATCGTGGGCTTGGCCAACCACACCGTCCTGATCGCCCGGGACGGCGCCGAGTACCCGATCGATGACTCGGCCGCGCCGATCCGCGACGCGAGCGGGGCGGTCAGCGGCGCGGTGCTCGTGTTCCGTGACATCACCGACCGCCGGCGCGCGGAGCGGGACCAGGCGCGGCTCGCGGCCATCGTCGAGTCGTCCAACGACGCCATCATCAGCAAGACCCTCGACGGGGTGATCCAAACCTGGAACGGGGGCGCCGAGCGGGTGTTCGGCTACACGGCCCGGGAGATGATCGGCCGCTCGATACGGGCGCTGCTTCCGCCCGAGCGGCTCCACGAGGAGGACGAGATCCTGGCACGGGTCCGCCGCGGCGAGCGGATCGAGCACTTCGAGACAGTACGGGTGCGAAAATGCGGGACGCGCATCGACATCTCGGTCAGCGTCGCCCCGCTCCGGGACGCGCACGGCGACATTGTCGGGGCGTCCAAAACGGCCCGCGACATAACCGACCGCAAGGCGATGGAGCAGCGGCTGCGCGAGAGCGAGGAGCGGTTCCGGTCCCTGTTCGAGTCGATGGACGAGGGGTACTGCGTGGTCGAACCGGTGCTCGACGCCGGCGGCCGGCCGGTCGACTACCGCTACCTGCTCGTCAACCCGGCCGTCGAGGCCCACACCGGGCTCCGGGACGCGGTGGGCAAGACGGCCCGGCAGTTCATGCCCACCCACGAGTCCCACTGGATCGAAGCGTACGCCCGGGTCGCCGCCACCGGCGAGCCGGTGCGCCGCGTCGACCGGGTCGCCGACCTGAACCGGTGGTTCGACGTTTCGGCGTTCCGCGTCGGCCCCCCGGGGGGCCGGCAGGTGGGGGTCCTGTTCACCGACGTCACCGCCCGTAAGCGCGCCGAGGACGCCCTGGTGGCGAGCGAGCGGCAGCTCGCCGAGGTGTTCGAGCACTCCCCCTCCTTCGTGGCCGTGGTGCGCGGGCCGGAGCACGTGTTCGAGCGCACCAACCCGCAGTACCAGCGGCTCGTCGGCGACCGGGCGGTCATCGGGCGGGCGGTGCGCGACGCGTTCCCGGAGGTGGTCGACCAGGGGTTCGTGGCGCTGCTCGACGGGGTGTACCGAACGGGCGAGCCGTACATCGGCTCCGGGGTGTGGGTGAAGCTCGACCGCGGGAACGGGCGGGTCGAGGAGCGGAACCTGGACTTTGTGTTCCAGCCCGTGCGGGACCCGTCGGGCGCGGTCGCCGGCATCATCATGCACGGGGCCGACCGGACCGAGCGGGTGCGCGCGGAAGCGCTGCTGCGCGAGAAGGAGGTGCGGCTCAACCTGCTCCTCGGGTCCGCCGCGGATTACGCGGTGATCGTCCTCAGCCCCGAGGGCCTGGTGCTCGACTGGCTCGGTGGCGCCGAGACCATCACCGGGTTCACGCCGGGCGAGGTGCTGGGGGGACCGGCCGACGTGTTCTACACCCCGGAGGACCGCGCGGCCGGGGTGCCGGCGCGCGAGCGGGAGGCCGCCGCGGCGACCGGCCGGGCTGAGGACAAGCGGTGGCACCAGAAGAAGGGGGGCGAGCCGTTCTTCGCCGACGGGGTCACGGTCGCGCTCCGGGACGGCGGCACGCTGCGCGGGTTCGGCAAGGTGTTCCGCGACGCGACCGCGCGCAAGCGGGCCGAGGACGGGGTCCACTTCGTGGCGGACGCCACCGCGTCCCTTGCCGAGCTGGTCGACTACCGGAGCACGCTCGAGCGGATCGCGAACCTGGCCACCGGGGGGTTCGCCGACTGGTGCGTGGTCGACATCATCGACGAGGGCGGCACCCCGCGGCGCCTCACCGTCACCGCCCGGGAGCCCGAAGAGGTGGCCGCCGCGCGGGCGGCCGACGCGGCGTTCCAACCGGCCGACGCCCGCGCAGGCGCCATCCCGCACGTACTCAAGACGGGCGAGCCGGAGGTGGTCCCCGACATCAACGAGCTGGACCCGGAGACCGCCGCCCAGGGGAAGGAGCGGGTCACCAAGCTGAAGGAGCTGGGCGTCCGCTCGTACCTGTGCATGCCGCTGCTGTCGCGCGGGCGGGCGCTCGGCGGGATCACGTTCTTGGCCGTCTCGCCCCGGCGCCGGTTCGGCTCCGAGGAGCTCCGCGTCGCCCGGAGCCTGGCCGAGCGGGTGACGGTGGCGATCGAGAACGCCCAGTTGTACCGCACGCTCCAGGAGCAGGACCGGCGCAAGGACGAGTTCCTGGCCACGCTCGCCCACGAGCTCCGGAACCCGCTGGCCCCGGTGCGCAACGGCGTCCAGATTCTGCGCGCGGCCCTCCCCCCGGACCCGCGCCTGTCGCGCACGCTGGGCATGATGGAGCGCCAGCTCGGTCAGATGGTGCATCTGGTCGACGACCTGATGGACGTGTCCCGGGTGTCGAGCGGGAAGGTGGTGCTGAGGCGCGAGCGCGTTTCCCTGCGCGCCGTTGTCGACGCGGCCGTGGAAACGTCCCGGCAGTTGATCGAGGCCGCCCGGCACGAGCTGGTGGTGCAGCTCCCGCCCGGCCCGGTCACGATCGACGCGGACCACACCCGCACGGTCCAGGTGCTCGCGAACCTGCTCAACAACGCGGCCAAGTACACGCCGCACGGAGGGCGGATCGTGCTGACGGCCGAAGCGGTCGGGGGCGAGGCCGTTGTCCGCGTGGCCGACACCGGGGTGGGGATTCCGGCCGACATGCTGCCCCGGGTGTTCGACATGTTCACCCAGGTGGGCACGTCGCTCGAGCGGTCCCAGGGCGGGCTCGGCATCGGGCTCACACTGGTGCGGCGCCTCGTCGAGATGCACGGCGGGAGCGTCACCGTCGAGAGCCCCGGCGCGGACCGGGGGAGCACGTTCACCGTGCGCCTCCCGATGGCCGAGCCCGCCCTCACGGGCGGGGGCGGCCCCTCCGCGCAACCCGGCGCGGCACAGAAGCAGCGAGCCCTTGAAGTTCTTGTCGTGGACGACAACCGCGACTCGGCCGAGAGCCTGGCCATGCTCCTCGAGCTCCGGGGCCACCACGTGCGCACCGCCCACGACGGCCCCGAGGCGCTGCGCCTGCTCGCGTCTTACCGCCCGCAGCTCATCCTGCTCGACCTCGGGCTGCCGGGGATGAGCGGTTACGAGGTCGCGGGTCGCATCCGCCAGAGCAGCGAGCTCCGATCCGTCCGCATGGCCGCGCTGACCGGATGGGGCCAAGAGGAGGACCGGCGGCGCACGAAGGAGGCCGGGTTCGACCACCACCTCGTGAAACCGGCCGACGTTTCCGAGCTCGATCGCATTCTGGAAAGCGTCTCGAAATGACCGGGAATCCCGTCCCTGAAATCCCGTCGCGATAGGCATCGGGGTTGCCCCCGCCCACACCGTCCGCTCCGATCGAAAACCGAGACGACTCGGCACAAACGAACGTCGCCGCGTCGTGGTGCCCCACACCTTAGCGCAGCGAGAATTGACCTGTAACCGTGCAGAATGAACGTGGGCAACCGAGAAAATAAAAGTTTCTCGATTGTGAATCCGCTTCAAAAAATCCTGCGAAGCACTGCGGTCGAACGGAACGGGCCACCTGAGGCCGCCGGGTTCCGCTCGGCGACCGGCGAACCTCCGCCGGTGCCACCGTCATCGCCCGTGGAGCACCCGATGAAGACCAAGCTGATTGCTGCGGCGTCGTTCCTGGCTTTATCGCTGGCCGTGTTTCCCGCACAGGCCGCCGAGGAACCGAAGACGATTGCCGAAATCGTCGCCGGATCGAAGGACCACACCATCCTGCTCGCACTGGTCAAGGAAGCCGGCTTGGCAGAAACTCTGAGCGGCAAGGGAGAATGGACGGTGTTCGCTCCGACCGACGCCGCGTTCAAGAAGATCGATAAGGAGACCCTGGACAAGGTTAAGGGCGACAAGGAGTTGCTCAAGAAGATCCTGCTGACCCACGCGGTCAAAGGCACCTGGGTCGCCGGCGAGGTCGTCAAGCTTGACGGCAAAGAAGTTGAAACGCTCTCGGGCACGAAGTTCAAGATCGCGGTGAATGGCAAGAGCGTGACGGTCGGCGACGCGAAGGTGACGGCCGCCGATCTCAAGGCGAGTAACGGCGTGGTGCACGTCATCGACACCGTTCTGATGCCGAAGTAACCCACTGAGCTGAAGTGCCACGCGCGCGACCGGCCCGACCAGCCGGTCGCGGCGTCTGTTTTCCGATACGAATGAACCCGACAGCGTCCGGCGTGCCGAAGGCGAGGCAGGCATAGGCAGAACAGTTCAGCACCTTACTCCCTTCGCCGCGACCGGGACCAACCGAAGCGGTGTCAGGCACACCCCATCTGGTCAGAGAAAAGTTAGCGCCGCGGGGCGCGGGCCTAATGGAACTGCCGACCGGCACACGGTTACCACCTCACAGCCGCGCCCATGCGGCAGCAGAAGCTCACGAGCCAGGGTGGAGCGAATCCCAATCGACATCTTTTATTTTTGCTGTTGTGTGCGCTTGCCCGGTGCGGTTAGCACATGTTGCGTTGTATCGTCGATGCGAAGCCGCTCCAAGGTCCGCACGGCAATAACCGGCCGTTTCGGCGAGCCACCTCGGTAACAGTTCAGCGGCAGTGAGCCACGAACGTCCGGGAGCACCAACATTTGAGTTGGTCGCACTCTGTAAGATGCCCCTGGGCGGCTCGCTCCGGGTCCGTCGCCTCACAGCCTCATAAGGCGGGTCCGGATGACGATCAGCCACGACACGGCCGGGCACGCGGTCGACCTCGCGAACTGCGACCGGGAGCCGATCCACATTCCGGGCCGTGTTCAGCCGCACGGAATTCTGCTCGCCCTGTCCGAACCGGACTTGGTGATCGAGCAGGCGAGCGCGAACGCTGCGGGCCACTTCGGGGCGGCAGCGGAGCACCTAGTCGGATCGCGGCTCCTCGATCACGTTCACCCCGACGGCCGCGGCCCGCTGCGGGACGCGCTCTCCGCCCCCGACCTGCGCGACCGCAACCCGCTCCAGTTGCAGCTGCCGGGCGTCACGTTCGATGGCGTCGCCCACCGCCACGACGGGGTCCTCGTCCTCGAGCTCGAAAACCCCCGGCCGCCCGGCACGGCCGCACGCGCGGCCGACCACTCGCGGGCCCTCCAGCGGGCCATGACCCGCCTCCAGGACGCGGGCACGTTCCGCGAGTTCTGCCAGGTGGCCGCGGCCGAGGCGCGTGCCATCGGCGGGTTCGACCGGGCCACCATCTACCGGTTCGACGCGGCGTGGAACGGCGAGGTGGTGGGGGAGGACAAGCGGGCGGACCTGACGCCGCTCGACGGGCTCCACTTCCCGGCGTCCGACATCCCCGAGCAGGCCCGCCGCCTGTACCACCTGAACCCGTACCGGCTGATTGCCGATGTCGGGTATGAGCCCGTGCCCCTGGTGCCGGAGGTGAACCCGCGCACCGGCCGGCCGCTGGACCTGTCGTTCGCGGTGTCCCGGAGCGTCTCGCCGGTCCACGTCCAGTACCTCAAGAACATGGACGCGACCGCTTCCATGTCCGTGTCCCTCATGCGCGGAGGGCGCCTGTGGGGGCTCATCTCGTGCATGCACTACAGCGGCGCCAAGTACCTGCCCTTTGCCGACCGCGCGGCGTGCCAGTTCCTGGGCACGCTCGTGTCCGTGCAGATCGCCGTGAAGGAGGACAGCGAGGGGGTCGAGTACCGGCACCGGTTGCAGGCGGTCCGCGAGCGGCTGCTCCAGCGCATGGCCGAGGAGCCGGACCTGGCCCGGGCCCTGACCGGGGACCCGGCGGACCTCCTCGGCCTAGCCGCGGCGGAGGGGGCGGCCGTGGTGTCCGACGGCGGGTGCGCGGCGGCCGGGCGGGCGCCCGCCACCGAGCGGATCCAGGAACTGGTGGCGTGGCTCCGGGTGCACGCCGACGGGGACGTGTTCCACACCGACTCGCTCTCCCGGCTCGCCCCCGAGTTCGCGGACCTCAAGGACGTGGCCAGCGGGGTGCTCGCGGTCACCACCAGCCGGGCGGCCGGCCACTGGGTGCTGTGGTTCCGGCCCGAGGTCGTGCAGACGGTTGGGTGGGGCGGCGACCCGTACAAGCCGGTCGGAGAGCCGGGGCCGACCGGCCGCCTCAGCCCGCGCCGGTCGTTCGAGCTGTGGAAGGAGGAGGTGCACAACAAGTCGCTCCCGTGGCAGCCGGCCGAGGTCGAGGCGGCGCGGCTCCTGCGTGACGCGGTCGTGGCCGTGGTCGTGCGCCGGGCCGAGGAGCTGACCCGGCTGAACACGGAGCTGCGGCGCAGCAACACCGACCTGGACGCGTTCGCCTACAGCGCCAGCCACGACCTCAAGGAGCCGCTCCGCGGGCTGTCGAACTACGCCACCTTCCTGCTCGAGGACTACGCCGGCCGGCTGGACGCGAGCGGGGTGGACAAGTTGAACACCTTGGTGCGGCTCACCCGCCGGATGGACGACCTGATCGAGTCCCTGCTCCGATTCTCGCGGCTCGGGCGGGACGGGGGCACGTTCGAGCCGGTGGCCCTCGACGAAGTGCTCCGCGGGGTGCTGGACGCGCTCAAGGGGCGGCTCGCCGAGGGCCGCGTCGCGGTCCGCGTGCCGCGCCCGCTGCCCACCGTCCGGTGCGACCGGGTCCAGGTGGGCGAGGTGTTCTCCAACCTGATCGTCAACGCCGCCAAGTACACCGATAAGGCCGAGCGGTGGGTGGAGGTCGGGTACGACGAGCCGGTCGGGCGCCCGGGCGGGAGCGCGGCGCCGCCGGTGTTCTACGTGCGCGACAACGGCATCGGGATCGACGAGGAGCACCGGCACCTGATCTTCCGCCTCTTCAAGCGGCTCCACGCCCGCGACGAGTTCGGCGGCGGGACGGGCGTGGGCCTCGCCATTGTCAAGAAGATCGTCGAGCACCACGGCGGCACCGTGTGGGTTGACTCCCGCCCGGGGCACGGCTCGACGTTCCACTTCACCCTCGGCGGCTGACCGCCCCGACACTTGGTGCCACGGAGGGCGGTTACATGATCGTGGTCGTCGAGGACAGCGACGAGGATTTCGAGGCCACGGCACGCGCGTTGCAAAAGGCTGGCTCGCCGCGCCCGCTGGTGCGGTGCCGCAACAGCCGCGAAGCGCTGGACTGCCTGCACGCCCGCGGCCGGTTCGCGCACGCCCGTCCCGCGGACCTAGTCCTGTTGGACCTAAACCTGCCGGGCACGGACGGGCGGGCGGTGCTCAAGGCGATCAAGGCGGACCCGGCGACGGCGGCCGTGCCGGTCGTCGTGCTCACCACCTCCACCAGCCCCGACGATGTCGCGGCGTGCTACCGCGACGGGGCGAGCAGCTACGTGGTCAAGAGCGTCGACTATCGCCAGTTCGTCGCCACGGTGGCGACGCTGGTGGCGTACTGGTTCGGTGCGGTCCGCTTGCCGCCCGGGAGGACGTGACCGCATGGGTCCGGACGTGCCGAAGACGATTCTGGTGGTCGACGACAGTCCGGAAGACTGTGGGGTCGTCCGCCGCTACCTCGAGTCCGGGCACGCCGCCGGAGAGTTCGTCGTCGCTGAGGCGCACACCGGTCGTGCGGCGCTGGCGCGGATCGCCGCGGCCCCGCCGACGTGTCTTGTGCTCGACTACGACCTGCCCGACACGACCGGGGTCGCCCTGCTCGAGCGGCTCACCGGTCCGGACGGCACCACGGCCGTCCCGGTCGTGGTGCTGACCGGCCAAGGGAGCGAGGCGATCGCGGTCCGGGCGATCAAGCTGGGGGCACAAGACTATCTGGTCAAAGGGGCGTTCACCGCCGAGGTGTTCTGTCAGACGGTCCGGGACGCCATCCGCAAGGCGGACTTGGCCGCGCAGGTGGCCCGCGAGCGGGCCGAGAACGCCCGCCTGATCGCGGAACTGGCCGAGGCGAACCGCAACAAGGACGACTTCATCGCGCTGCTCGCACACGAGCTCCGGAACCCGCTGGCCCCGATCCGCACCGGGCTCGAGATCCTGCGCCGCACGGCCGGCGATCAGCCGGCGGTCGAGCGCCCCCGGGCCATGATGGCGCGACAGTTAGACCACATGGTGCGACTCGTTGACGACCTGCTCGACGTGTCGCGCATCGCCCGTGGCAAGTTCGAGCTGCGGCGGGAGGCGGTCGATCTGGTCACCGTCCTGGCCCGAGCGGCCGAAGCGGCCCGGCCGCGCATGGACGACCGCGGGCACAAGCTCGAACTGGATCTGCCCCCGCACCCGCTCCTGGTGGAAGGGGACCCGGCCCGCCTCGACCAGATCTTCGGCAACCTGCTCACCAACGCCGCGAAGTACACCGAACCCGGTGGCCGGGTTTGCGTGTCGGCAAGGGCCGAAGAGGAGGAAGCGGCGGTACGGGTCCGGGACACCGGGATCGGAATCCGCCCAGAAATGGTGGGACGGATCTTCGACATGTTCGCCCAGGCCGATCGGGCCGCGGGCGCGCTCGCCGACGGGCTCGGGTTGGGGTTGTCGCTCGTGCGGGGCCTCTGCGAGCTACACGGGGGCCGGGTCGGCGTTCACAGCGACGGTCCGGGCCGGGGTAGCGAGTTCGTCGTTCACCTGCCGCTGCTCACCCCGGCACCGTGTTCGCCCGGCCGGACGAACACGCCGCCCGAGGACGGGCGGTCCCTCAAACCGCTCAAAGTTCTGGTTGTAGACGATAACGTTGACGCTGCCGTGTCGCTGGCGGAGCTGTTACGGCTGATCGGACCATACGAGGTCCGCACCGCCCACGATGGGGCTACAGGGCTGGCAGCGGCGGCAGACTTTTGCCCAGATGTGGCGTTGCTTGATGTCGCCATGCCGCACGGCATGGACGGCTACGAGCTGGCCCTTCGGATCAGGGGAACGGTCGGGCTCGAGCGCACCGCTCTGGTACTCTTGACGGGTTTCGGGCGCGACAGTGACCGGCAACGTTCGAGTCAGATCGGGGTCACCGCACACCTTGTAAAGCCGGTCGACCCGAGCCTATTGTCGGAGCTACTGGCGACGATTTAGCACTGGAAGGAGATGCGACCAGAACAGGCCGGTCCGCGGGAGTGTTTTTCCCCAAACATTGCGGGGTACAAAAGGCCTGCCGCCGGTAATGGCAGAAAAACGCATTCAGCAATTTCCGGCCACATTCGGCACAGTTTCGCGTGTTCATGTCTAGGGCCGCCGTGCTGGGCTCGTAAAATGCGCAAGAATCTTCAGCATTATTCGCGCCAGCGATTTTAAAACTCAGCGTTTTTGTTACTTCACGTGTGTATATGGTCTGCGGCGGCGCGCGCGTCAAGCCGACTTTCGGAGCCCGTTCATCCTCGGCCTCAACTCCCGCACTGGCCCGAACCGATTCACCCGCACTGATCGGCAATGGCTTAATGAGTGCCTTACAGCTCAAGTCCCGTAACTGTTCAGCGCGGTAGTTTCCGCGAAGTGATTGGTCTCGGCGCGAGATTCAGGCACCCGTGTACCTGGGTAAGTGCTTTCGCGCGGGCGTGTAGATCGACCGCCCCGACCTGAATCTCTTCCGCTAGCACCTCCTTCTGCCACGCCCGGCGATTGTCCCGCGCTGGGTGCGCTGGTGAAACGAAACGTGCCACGCTGTGGGAACTCCCTCTCATCATCACGGGAAATACTTCGCTGTAACTTGGCGCAGGAACGCCAGCGATTCGGCCATTTCCTCCATCCCGTTCATCCCGTCCTCGATACTGACCCACCCTTGATAGTTGTGTTCCGCCAGGATGCGGAAAATGGAGTCGAAGTCGTTGAGCCCCTTCCCGGTCACGCCGTGACGCAACTTGTCGAAGTAACCGATGCTGCCGTCAGCTTGGCGCAGCTCTTCGAGCGTCGCGCCGTCCGCCAAATAGCGGTCGCTCGCGTGCATACTCACGACGCGGTCGGCAACGGCCTTTAAGAGTTCAACGGGGTCGTCCCCGGCCACGATCGCGTTGGACGGGTCGTATTGAACGCCAAAATGTGTACGGTCCGGGATCGCGTTGACGAGTTCGAGGAACACGTCCTTCTTTTGCGCGAACTCGGGATACTTCCAGAACCCGTCCTTGTAGTGGTTCTCCAACCCCAAAATCACGTCGTACTCGCGCGCAACCGGCAGCACCGCGTTGATGCACTCGATCACCCACGCGAGCCCTTGCGCGCGTGAAACCTCCGGATAGCGGGGGCCGCTCAGCACCCGACACACCGCCCGCGGGCCGCCGAGCCGGCGGGTCACCCGCACCATATCGGCCTCTTTCTCGATCGCGCGCTTGCGGGCGTCCGGGTCGGGATTGGTGAAGTCCGGGGAGCAGCACAGCATCGGCATCGCGCGCCCCGTCCGGGCGATAGCCTCGCCGACGGAGTCCAGGTAACCGGGTTCGAGCGAGGTGAAGAAGCCCTCGTACATCTCGAGACCGTCGCAGTCGAGCGTGCGGGCCGCCTCGATCCACTCGAAAACGGTCATCGTGCGCGTGCCGGCGATGGCGTCCAGGTAGCACTTCGGGAACGCGGAGATGCGAAGCGGCATGAGTTCGTCTGTTTCGAGTTACATGGCCCGGACAACGGCCGCCACCGAACAAGTCACAAACGCAATCGCATATTCATGTTACGAAATATAAACCGAATCGATCCGTAACCGTTTTTTGTTCGCCCGGGAGCATTCCTCCGGTTTTAAGGGCGCGATTCGGTGGTAGTAACGTACCCGCGAGCGGGTAGCGAACCGGCACCACAGCGTCCGCAGGTGTACCGTTGCGCCCCCAGCAGTGCCTCACCTGCGGCGCTGTAACCCCCGTTACAGCGCCGCAGGCGAGAGCGAACGGCGCCCCCGTAGCGGCGGCTCCTCTAACCAAGCAGATGGCACCGCGACCGTGTCCAGTCGTTTCCAGTTGGTGACGTGTGTGCCCCCGCTTGCCGACGCAGGTGGGTTTAGCCTCGGCGTGCTCCGATTTCCCACGCGATCGCCAAGACCGCGCGAACTGGAAACTACGGGGGGCGATGTGACGCCCCCTCCGGTGAAAGATGGCGAGATGTCGAGCGCGCCGTTCGGTGTTGAGTCCCCGACGCACTCAACACCCGCTCCGCCGGGCAGTTCACTTCTTAAATTCGCTGTCGTCGAGCTTTTCGAAATACTTGGTTTCGGTGATTTCGGCGTCCAGGAACGCTTTGCCGTCGCGCTTCACAACGATCTTCCGCGGGGCCAGCACGCCGTCCTTGTTCTTTGCGTAATCGGACGGGAGCCGCTCCTCGGTAACCTCGTTGCCGGTGGCCTGGTCGGTGGTGCGGAACTCCAGCTTCGCGAGCAACCCGGTCTCCTTGTCGAAGTACAAGCTCACGTCCTTCTGCCCCTTCTTCGCGACCCGCACGCCCACCACCTTCTTGTCCCCGACCTTATCCTCGCCGATGGTGCTCAGCTCGAACGCCTTGTCTTTGAGGTTCACCAGCCGCGCCGCCTCCATCACGTTCGCCATGTCCGCGACCGCGTCCTTCACCTTGTCGGTCTGATCAATGGCATTCCCGTTCACCTCGAGCGTCACCTTGTCGCCGTTGATGATGGTCAGCACGTTGATCGTCTGCCCCATCACCTTCAGCTCCATTTGGTCCTTGAACTTGTTCGGGAGCATGTACATGATGTCCTGGCTGTAGTCCACCTCCCCCACCCCGGGCAGGTCGAGCTTGCCCTTCGATTTGGTCTGCCCGGCCTTCTGCTTGGTAAGCAGTTCCTCGCCGCCGTGCGCCTTGATCGCTTTCGCGATCACGTCCTTCGGCTCGTCCGCGGCCCGGGCCACCGGGGCGAACGCGATCACCAGGGCAGCCACGGACATGACGGCCATTGAGCGAAACATGCGAGCCTCCGTTCGGAAAGGGCGAGCTTAGGTGCTATTCGGGACCACAGGATGCACATTTCTCGCAAACCAGGACGACGCCCAGAACCGGACAATTCACGTCACCGAGAACATCAACGGTTTGCCGCTCAGTCCGGCGAACAGATTTTGAACGGACAGCTCGGCCATCCGGCGCCGCGTTTCCTCCGTCGCACTGCCCAGGTGCGGCGTAATGACGACGTTGTCGAGCGTCAGAAGCGGGTGGTCGCGCGGCAGCGGTTCCGGGTCGGTCACGTCCAGCGCCGCCGCGAACAGACGCCGTGCGGCCAGCGCGTCGGCCAGCGCGTCTTTGTCCACCACCGCGCCGCGGGCTACGTTCACCAGCGTCGCCGTGGGCTTCATGAGCGCGAGTTCGGCGGCGCCGATGAAGCCGCGCGTGTCGGGGGTCAGCGGGAGCGTCAGGACAATGTGGTCCGCGGTCGCGAGCAGTTCGTCCTTCGGCGCGTAACGCGCGCCGAGAACGATTTCCGCCTCGTCGCTCCGGTTCCGGTTGTGGTACAGCACCTTCATGCCGAAGCCGTTCGCGCGCTTGGCGACCTGCCGCCCGATGCGCCCCATTCCGAAAATGCCGATGGTGCTTCCGTGGACCTCGCGACCCAGCATGAACGAGGGGTCGTAGTGCGTGAACGCCGGACCGCGGGCGTATCGGTCGCCTTCCACCACCCGCCGCCCCGCGGCCAGCAGCAGCGCGAACGCCAGATCCGCCGTCGCCCCGTCGAGGATGCCGGGCGTGTTGCCCACCGGAATCCTTCGCTCGGCCGCGGCCCTCACATCAATGTGGTCCACGCCCACGCCGAAGTTGCTGATGACCTTCAGATCCGGAAAGCGGTCCATCAGCTCCGCGCCCACGGGCGGGTGGCCGTAGGTGTACACGGCGTCCACACGCCCGGGCGCGGCGTCCCAGGGCACCAGTTCGACGAGCCCGCCCAGCAGATCGAGTACCGTCTGCGAAACCGGAAGGTCGGCGAGAACGCGGGGAAGCGACATGACACAACCTCAAAGAATCAGGCTCGCGCCCCTGGCTGCAAGACCTTCGCCCTTGCAGGACCGGCCGCACGGACAAACCTCATTCTTAGCCCCCGGCGGCGCGGCTGTCTTGTGCGCCCGAGGGCACGTACACGGGGGGCCGCTGGCTTGACTTCCGCTCCCGGCCGACCGAAACTGATTTTATCCTCCCTGCCCGCGCCACGTTTCAGGCACCTTCGCATGTCGCACACGCTCCCGCACTCCGGTCTCGCGCTCCTCGCGCTCGCGGCGCTGAGCCCGGCCGCGCTCGCCCAGGAGAAAAAGGAAAAGAGCGGCGAGGTGATCTACCGCCAGATGTGCGCGAAGTGCCACGGGGCCAAGGGTGAAGGAGCCAAAGCCTACCCGGTGCCGCTGACGGGCGACAAATCGCTGACGCAACTCGCCAAGGTGATCGACGACACGATGCCCGAGGGGTCGCCCGACCTGCTCGACGCCGCCGAGTCGCGCCGGGTCGCGGAGTACATGTACGACGCGTTCTACTCGCCGACCGCGCAGGCGAAGCTCAACCCGCCGCGCGTGGAGCTGTCGCGCCTCACGGTGAAGCAGTACCGCAACAGCATCGCCGACACGCTGGCGGGGTTCCGGCCCGCGGCGCCGAAGCCGGACGAGCGGCAGGGGCTCCGCGGCGAGTACTTCAACGCGCGCAACTTCCAGAACAACAAGCGCCAGATCGACCGGCTCGACCCCGAGGTCAACTTCGACTTCGGCAAGGGGCCGCCCAAAGCCGACGCCGAACTGAAAGAGAAGTTCGACGCCCACACGTTCTGCATCCGCTGGGACGGCTCCGTGTGGGCGCCCGAAACCGGCGTTTACGAGTTCGTCGTGAAGACCGATCACGCGCTGCGCCTGTGGGTCAACGACAACAAGAAGCCGGCCATCGACGCCTGGGTGAAATCGGGCACCGACACCGAGTTCAAAACCAGCGTGTACCTGCTCGCCGGTCGCGCGTACCCCATTCGCCTGGAGTTCTCGAAGGCGAAACAGGGCGTGGACGACTCGAAGACGAACCCGAACCCGCCGGTGAAGCCCGCGTTCGTGTCGCTCAACTGGAAGCGGCCCAACCGCACGATCGAGCCGATCGCCGCGCGCTACCTGACGCCGCAGAAGTTCCCCGAAGCGGCCGTGATCGAGTCCCCCTTCCCGCCTGATGACAGGAGCCTCGGCTGGGAGCGCGGCGCGACCATCTCGAAGGAGTGGGAGGCGGCCACCACCGAAGGCGCGATCGAAACCGCCGCCTACGTCCTCGCGAAGCTCCCCGAGTTGAGCGGCGCGCAACCGAACGCCCCGGACCGCGCCGCGAAGCTCAAGGCGTTCTGCCGCACCTTCGCCGAGCGCGCGTTCCGGCGGCCACTCTCGGAGCCCGAAAAGGTCCTGTTCGTGGACCGGCAGTTCGACGCCTCCGGGGCCGACCTCGAACTGGCGGTGAAGCGGGTGGTGCTGGTCGTGCTGAAGTCGCCGCGGTTCCTCTACCCCGACGCCGACGGCACCTCACAACCTTACGCGACGGCGTCGCGGCTCGCGTTCTCGCTGTGGGACGCTCCACCCGACAAGGAACTGTTGGACGCCGCCGCCAAAAACAAACTCGGCACCTCGGCCGAACTGCGCGCCCAGGCCGAGCGGATGCTCAACGACCCGCGGGCCAAGGCCAAGATGCGCGAGTTCCTGCTGACGTGGCTCAAACTCGATCAGGTGAAAGAACTACCCAAGGACGCGAAACGGTTCCCGGGGTTCGACCACGACCTCGCGTCCGACCTGCGCACGTCGCTGGAACTGTCGCTCGACGATCTCCTGAGCAGCCCGAACGCGGACTTCCGGCAGTTGCTCCTGGCGGACGAGTTGTACCTGAACGGGCGGCTCGCGAAGTTCTACGGCGCGAACGTGCCGGCCGATTCCGGGTTCAAAAAGGTGAAGCACGAGACCGACAAGCGGGCCGGCGTGCTGACGCACCCGTATGTCCTCGCGGCGCTCGCGTACGCCTCCGAGACCTCGCCGATCCACCGCGGGGTGTTCGTCGGGCGCGGGCTGCTGGGGATCGCCATCCGGCCGCCGATGGAGGCGTTCACGCCGCTCGCCCCGGACCTGCACCCGAACCTGACTACCCGCGAGCGGGTGCTGAAGCAAACCAGCCCGATGGCGTGCGCCGGGTGCCACACGGTCATGAACCCGCTCGGTTTCTCCCTCGAACAATTTGACGCGGTTGGGAAGTTTCGCGAGAAGGACAACAACAAGCCCGTGGACGCCAGCGGGTTGTACGAAACCCGGGCGGGCTCCACCGCAAAATTCACCGGCGCGAAGGAACTGGCGAAGTTCGTCGCCGGCAGCGAAGAGGCTCATTACGCCTTCGCGCAGCAGGCGTTCCACTACTTTGTGAAACAGCCCGTGCGGGCTTACGGGCTCGCGAAACCCGAAGAGCTGCGGAAAATGTTTGCCGCGAACGGGCTGAACGTGCGAAAATTGATAGTGGAAATCGCCGTAATCGGTGCTATGCCGAAGACAGGCGATAAACCGCCCAAGTAGCCCTCCTGAACAGTACGCCGCGCCGCCCGGCGGCACTACCGAATACGACCCCACCTGCGGAGCCTTGCATGTCCCTGACCCGCAACCGGCGCGAGTTCGTGCGCGACCTCGGAATCAGCGCCGCGGCCGTGCCGTTCCTGCTCAACCTGCCGAGCCTCAGCTTCGCCAACCAGGGGAAGCGGAAGCAGCGGATCGTGTTCGTGTTCAGCCCGAACGGGATCGTCCCCAAGGACTTCTGGCCCGACGAAGAGGGGTCGGAGTTCAAGCTGAAGGAGATCCTCAAGCCGCTGGAGCCGTTCAAGAAACAGCTCCTCACGCTCCACGGGGTCTGCGACAAGATCCGCGGCGACGGCGACGGCCACATGCGCGGCATCGGGTGCCTGCTCACCGGCATCGAACTGTACCCGGGCAACGTGCAGGGCGGCTCCGACACGCCGGCGGGGTGGGCGAAGGGCATCTCGATCGACCAGGAGATCCGCAACTACCTGCAAAAGGACCCGGCCACCAAGACCCGCTTCGGCTCGCTCGAACTCGGCGTGATGGTCCCGGACCGCGCCGACACCTGGACCCGCTGGAGCTACGCCGGCGCCAACAAGCCGATCGCGCCGATCGACGACCCGTACCAAGTGTTCAACAAGCTCTACGGTCGCGCCAAGGACAACGAGGCGCTCGCGAGCGTGCTGGACGTTGTGAAGGACGACCTCAAGAAGGTCGGGGACCGCGTCGGAACGGCCGACAAGAAGCTGCTCGACGAGCACGCCGCCTTCGTGCGTGAGATGGAGAAGGAGCTGAAGGAGCAAAAGGCCGCGTCAGCGTCCACCGTGGGCCACGCGGTTCCGCAACTGGAACCGGGCGTGCGCCGCGACAACGACAACATGCCGAAGATCGCCAAGGCGCAGATCGACCTGATGGTGAACAGCTTCGCCGCGGACTTCGCCCGGGTCGCGTCGCTCCAGATCACCAACTCGGTGGGCATGCCGCGGATGAAGTGGCTGGACATCAACGAAGGGCACCACGAGCTGTCGCACGAGCCGGACAGCAACGAGAAGGCCCAAGAGAAGCTGGTGAAGATCAACAAGTGGTACTGCGAGCAGGTCGCGTACCTGGCCAAGCGGCTGAGCGAGACCAAGGAGCCGGGCGGGAACGGGTCGCTGCTCGACAACACGCTGATCGTGTGGACCAACGAGCTGGGCAAGGGCAACTCGCACACGATGGACAACATCCCGTTCGTGCTGGTGGGCGGTGGGCTGGACTTCAAGACGGGCCGGTCGCTGAAGTACCCCAAGGTGCCGCACAACCGGCTCCTGATGGCGCTCGCCCACGGCTTCGGCCACCACGTCAAAACCTTCGGCAACCCGAACCACTGCGCCGCCGGCGCGCTCACCGGTCTGGTGTGAGCCGGACGGCTCTGGGAGTGCGAGAACAGCGCGGGCCGGGACGGATGTCCCGGCCCGCGTGCGTTCCGGTCGCGGTTTACTTCTCTTCCTGGGGTGCGGAGCGCTCACAGCACCGCCGGCGGGGACCGCCGGTAACCGGCGCGTGAACCACGACCGGCGGGGTTGCCCCAGCCACGCGCCGGTTACCGGCGGTCCCCGCCGAAAGCGGTGCTGGAACAGCGCTCCCCGCGAAGGGTGCGAAGGCAGGAGCTCGGCCGACGCAACATCGGCCTGTCGCAGAGCGACGAGCTGAACCGCCAACCGGAATACCACAACGATAACCCGACCGGCGGCCGGACGCAACGAGTTACTGCGCCGCCTCGCCCCCACCGAACACGCGCTCCAGCCGCGCGCCGAGCGGGGACCGGCCGAACGCCTGTCGCGCCGCGGCCGACACCCCGTTGTAACTCACATCCAGTTCGCGCAGTCGCGGGAACCCGGAACTGGTACCGAGCGCGGCGAGTCCGCGGTCGCCGATCTGCTGTCCCTGAACCCTGAGCCGCACCAGCTTCGGGAACATTCCACCCGCAAGCGCAGCGGCTCCAGATTTGTTGAGCAAGCCGTGCCCCCGGAGCACGAGTTCGGTTACCCGTCCGAAGATGGGCCACTTCAGCACGGCGGCGAGTTGGCGCGCGGTCACATCGGGCGTCAGTTCGAGGTACTCGATGAGCAGCAACCGCGGGTCGTCGGCACCGGCGGCCAGAGACGCGGTCAGTGCCGCTCGGTACGGAAAGCCGCGGCAGTAAAACGCCAGCCGTGTGAACCCCGGCGGCAGTTCCGTCTGCCACACCACGTCCCAGCGATACAGCAGGCGGCAGACGCGCTGGCGAATGTCTTCGCGGTCCGGGTGGCTGGCATTCATCCGCTCGAGTTGCACCGAGAGCCGGATGAGCTCCGCACGGGCGACCTGAGCGGGCGCGCCCTCTTCGTCGAGGTAGTCGGCGTAGATCAGGCGCGGGGTGTCTTCGTGGGGCTGTGCGGCGATGGCCCGCAGGAGCGCGGCTTCGGTGTCCGTCATGGGGCGCCTCGCGCGAATCACAGGTTCACTCGGGACCCGAACTTGGTGAGCAGCAAGGCCCGGGTCGGGTGGTCGAGGCTGTTCCCGCGCAGGTCGAGCTTGCGCAGCCCCGCGAGATGAGGCGACGCCGCCAGCGCGCGGCCGCCGACGTTCCCGACGGCGTTCGCCCCGAGCAGCAGCTCGCGCAACTCGCGGAACCGCCCGTCGGCGATTTCGGAGGCGAGGGCGTCGTCGACCCGGCTGTTGTACAGGTCCAGCGCGGCGAGCCGGGCCAGGTGCGGTGAGCGGAACAGATCGCGCAGCGTGCCGGCCGGCGCACCGCCCAGCAGTCGGAACGACCGGAGCCGCGTCAGTTCCGGCACGGCGGCCAGTGCCCCACCGTCGCTCAAGCTCCACAACCGAACGACGTGAACACCCGGCACTGCAAAAATCTCGGCGGCACGCGCGACAATCGCCCGTTCGTTCGCGGCCCTTACCTCTTCGATCAGCCCCCGGTTGAAGTCGCCCCACTCGACGTTTGGAATGCGGGGCAATTCCGCGTGCCACCGTTTGACGAAATGGGACAGGTAATGAACGTTCCGCCTCACCGCCCGGTACCGCTCGATCGCGGACAGCCCGGGGCGGGCGAGTTCCACCTGGTTGCGCACGAAATCGGCCCGCTCGGGCTGGCCCTGCTCTTCGAGCCAGTCCGCGTACATGAGGCGCGGGGTGTCCTCCTCGGGCTGCTCCCCGATCGCCCGCAGCAGCGCGTCGTGGTCGTTCATGGGTTCGACCCGCTCAGAATCCGCCGGATGTTGCGAACGGGAACCGCTGGTGGAACCGCTCGCGCACGCGGTCGGACATGCCCCCTTCGGCGTACCAGAGCACGCGCACCCCGGCGAAACTCGGACACTCCGCCAGCGCGATCGCGGCGGTGTCGGTCAGCCCGCGCACGTCGAGGTACAGGTGCGTGACGCTCCGGACCCACGGCCGGTTCCGGCACAGCGCGAACACGCTCCCGGAGGAGCACGGCCGGAGGAACAGCTCGCGCACCGGCGTGAGCCGCGCGAGCCGGTCGCCGTGCTCGTTGACCTTCGGCGCGGGCAAATTGAAGTACTCGACGAACCCGCGGCGGAACACCCACCCGCCCCACTGCCCCCGCTCGCAGTTCAGCACCCGGGCCAGCGGCGCGACCCACTCGCGGTCGTGCGCGACGAGCAGATCCCGCTGCCGCAACTCCAGCTCGCGCCGACGCGCGCGATCCGGCACGCCGCGCGCCAGCTCGACCTGCACCCGCACGAACTCCGCCCGCGCCGGATCGTCGTTCTCGTCGAACCAGTCCGCCATCGCGAGCCGGAGGGTGTCGTCCCCGGGGTCCGCGATCAGCGCCTGGAGCAACGGGTTGTCCGGGTTCATGGCCGCTCCCGCGGTCGCGGTCAAAAGTCGACATGTGCGTCGCCGAACAGGGGGCGCAGCCCGGCCCGGTCGTCAGCGCCGAGCACGTTGCCCCGCAGATCGACGTGCGCGTTGCTGCGCCCCTGGCACCAGCCGGCCAGCCGCTCGGCGCCGCGGGGCGTGATCCGATTGTACCCGAGGTACAGGCTCTTTAACCGCGGGCGCGCCCCGCGCGTCAGCGTCTCGACCGCACCGTCGGTCAACCCGTTGTAGATCAGGCACAGCACCTCCAACCCTTCCGACAGCGGAGCGGCCGCGAGGGTTTGCACCCCGGCGTCGGTCAGGTCGGTGTCGTTCAGGTCCAGCTCCCACAGCGTTTCCGGGAGCGGCACGGCGGCCAGCACCGCCGCGCCGGCGCCCCCGAGCGGGTTGCAGGCCAGTCGCAGCCGCCCGACCCCCGCGACCAACCGCGACCGGAGCACCGCGGCCAGCCCGACGGCGGTCAGGCCGTTGGCGGAAAGATCGAGTTCGGCGAGGTACGTGGGCCGCTCGTTCAGCCGCGGGAAGCAGCCGGCGTCGGCCGCCGCGGCCAGCGCCTCCGCGCCGGCGTCGCCGATCCGGCACCCGGCGAGGGAGAGCGTGTGCAACCGCGTCAGGGTCGGGTTGGCGGCCAGCGCCTGTGCCCCGGCCGGGCCGATCTCCTGCGGCCGGTGCTGGTAGCTGCCCGGGTGCTGCCGCACCCCCTGGCCCAGGTTGAGCGTGTGAACCGTTCGCATGTGCGGGAGCCGCAGCGCGCCGGCCGTTCGCGGGGTGAGCCGGGAGAAGTACAGGTACCCGGCCGGGGTGAGGGAGTACGCCCGCGCCGCCTGCTCGGCGAACGCCCGGGCGGTCGGGAACTCGACCATATCGACGAACCCGCGGTCGTACCCGCCGGGCCAGGCCAGTTGCCCGGGCCACTTCACCCGCGGCACCGCCTTGAGGGGCGCCACCCACTCCGGCCAGTGGGCGCGGATCAGCGCCTCGGTTTGCGGCACGATCTCGGCCCACCGCGGGTCGTCGTAGGTCTGGGCGTGCCGGACGAGTTCCACGTCCAGGCGGATGAGCTCAGCCCGGGCGCGGCGGCCGTCCGGGGTGCCGCCGGGGGCGTCGGGGTGGTCGTCCAGCCAGTCGGCGTAGACCAGCCGCGGGGTGTCGTCGTCCGGGCCGTCGCACACCGCCCGCAGGAGGGCCTCTTCGTCGGGGAGCATGGCCGCTACCCGATGGCCACGCGGTCACCGGGCACCGGCACCGCCACGTCGTCGAACCCGAGCCCGCGGAGCGTGTCCGCGAGCGCTTCCGCCTGCTCACGCTCGCCGTGGATCAGGCGCACCTTCCCGACCCGCCCCGCCAGCCCCTTCAGGTACGCGGTGAAGTCGTTCTTGTCCGCGTGCCCGCTGAACCCGTCCAGGTGAACCACCTCGATCCACTTGTTCCAGTCCCGGCCCTGGAACCGCACCGTCGGCTTCGGCTCCATCAGCTTCCGGCCCACGGTCCCCGGCGCCTGGTAGCTCACGAGGATGATGGTGCAGCGCGGGTCGTCCACCAACTGCTTCAGGTGCTGCTGGATGCGGCCCGCGTCGCACATCCCGCTCGACGCGATGATGACGCTCGGCCCGGACCGGCTCGCCAGCAGCGTGCTCTCCTCGAAGTCCCGCACGTAAGTGACGCCGTCCCCGCCGAGCAGCCCGTGCCCCTCGCGGAGCGCCTGGGCGATCTCGGCGGACAGGCTGTTCGGGTGCCCGCGGTACACCTCCGCCACCTCCGACGCCAGCGGGCTGTCCACGTACACCGGCAGTTTCGGGATCTGGCCCGCGCGGAGCCCCTGCTGGAGCACGTGGATGATGAGCTGCGTGCGGCCGAGGCTGAACGCCGGGATCAGCACCTTCCCGCCGCGCTCGACGGTGTCGCGGATCGCGGCGTAGAGCTTCTCCACGGTGTCCGCGAACGAGCGGTGCGTCCGGTTCCCGTAGGTGCTCTCGCACACCAGCACGTCCGCGGGCGGAACGGCCCCGGTGGGTTTGAGAATGGGCAGCCCGCGGCGGCCCATGTCGCCGCTGAAGGAGAGGGTGCGGTCGCGGTCCGGTGCGGCGATCGTCGCGTGGACCATCGCGGAGCCGAGCACGTGCCCGGCCTCGATGAACCGGAACCGCACGGTCTTGGTCGCGTCGGCGTCGCGGCCGTAGGGCACCGCCACCAGCCGGGTGAACACCTTCTCCACGTCGTGAACCGTGTACAGCGGCTGCACCCACGGCTCCGCATAGTTCCGCGCGATGTTAATGTGCGCCGCGTCCTCTTCCTGAATTTTGGCGCTGTCGGCCAGCATCACCCGGAGCAGGTCCCGGGTGGGGGGCGTGCAGTAGATCGGCCCGTCGAACCCCTGGCGGAGCAGCGTGGGCAGGTTCCCGCAGTGGTCGATGTGGGCGTGGCTGACGATGACCGCATCGATCTGATGGGCGTGGAACGGGAAGTGCCCGTTCCGCTGGCGGGCCTCTTCGCGGCGGCCCTGGTGGAGGCCGCAGTCGAGCAAGATTTTGTGGTTCCCGGCCTCAATGAGGTGCATCGAGCCGGTGACGCCACCGGCGGCGCCCCAGAACGTGAGTGTCGGGTCCGAGGTCGCCGGACCGGGTGTCGCGGTGGGTTTCATTCACCCATTCTAACCTGCCGACCGGTAACCACAAAGACGCGAGCCGGTCGGTTCGGGCCGGTGCCCTCGACAAGCGGGGCCGGCATAACCCGCAGGACCGAAAAACCTGAACCCCGCCCGGCGGAGGTCGGCAGTAAAGCCCCTCTCCCGGACGTGCGACCCGCCTCCGAATACAAGCCCGGCACGGGAAAGTCGCGTTCCGGGTCGTATAAACTGTCTGCCGCCTTAGTCGTGCGAACGAGGAGCAAGTCAATGAGTCAGCCGCTCAAGGGAAAACGCGCGCTGGTCACCGGCGGGAGCCGTGGCATCGGGGCCGCCATCGTGAAGCGCCTCGCGAAGGAGGGTGCGGACGTGGCGCTCACCTTCGTCAGCAAGCCAGACGAGGCCGGGCAGACGGCCGAAACGGTCAAGGCCCTCGGTGTACGGGCGCTTGCAATTCAGGCCGATGCCTCGGACGCCGACGCGGTCATTCGAGCGGTCGAGCAGGCGGCGAAGGAGTTCGGCGGGCTCGACATCCTGGTGAACAACGCCGGGGTCGCCACGATGGGGCCGATCGATTCGTTCTCCCTCGCGGACTTCGACCGGACGTTCGCGGTCAACGTGCGGGCCGCGTTCGTGGCGACACAGGCTGCGGCGAAGCACATGACGGAGGGCGGACGGATCATCAACATCGGTAGTTGCAACGCCGAACGGATGCCGTTCACCGGCGGCGCGGTATACGCCATGAGCAAAGCGGCGCTGGTGGGGTTGGTTCAGGGGCTGGCGCGAGACCTCGGGCCGCGTGGCATTACGGTCAACAACGTGCAACCGGGGCCGGTGGACACGGACATGAACCCCGCCAACGGCGCGTTCGCCGAGTCCCTGAAGGCGCTGATGGCACTACCCCGCTACGGGCACGTTGATGAGGTGGCGGCGATGGTCGCATACCTGGCCGGGCCGGAATCCGGGTTCGTGACCGGGGCCAGCCTGACGATCGATGGCGGGTTCACTGCGTAACGACGGCCCGATACCGCTGAACATGCCCGCGGATCAGAAATTCGGCAATTGAGTGATGAGTTGGGAGAAGATGCGGCGGTCGGGTTCTAGGGGCTCCCGCCGCGAGCGCCGGCGGGTCTTCAGTCTTTCTTTGCAATCGCGAGCGGGAACTCTTACACGTCCTCTCGGGCATCTTTACCGAGCGCGGCCCACAGGGCCGACAGGTCGTGGACCGTGGTGTCACGATCCGGCACGTTCGGGCAGCCGTCATCAGCCAGGCGGTACAGATCAGTGCGGTCGACGGTGTCGTTCTGCATGATACGGCCTCTGCGTTTGTGTGACGCCCGGGAATCATGTCCTTGCGTCCCCGGCGGCCGTAATCAATGCAACCGCTGTGCCAAGGAACGTGTTGCAATGATGGCTGATCCCCCCGTTCACGCTCGTTTGAAGAGCGATTCCCATTCCGTCGCGAGCCCACAGTCCGGTTGCAGAAGACCGTCGGCCGCTTTCACGCCCGTCTGTGAAGCGGCTACAGTCGCTTCGTCCGTTGGTCAGCCAGCGTGTGGCGGCGCGGGCGGGTTCGGTTCGGCCGCGGGAGCCGGATGCGGTGACTCGGGCGGGTTCGGCCCGCCAATGTCCGGAGGCGTTTGCGCCCCGGCCGGCGGCTTCGCCGTTTCTCCCCCCACGAGCCAGCGCTCGATCAGGTAGTAGAACACCGGCGTCAGCACCAGCCCGAAGAAGGTCACCCCGAGCATCCCGCTGAACACCGCGATGCCGAGCGTGCGCCGCATCTCCGCCCCGGCCCCCTGGGCCAGCACCAGCGGCGCCACGCCCAGGATGAACGCGAAACTGGTCATCACGATCGGCCGCAGCCGGAGCCGCACGGCCTCCAGAGTCGCCTCACGCAGCGCCTTACCCTCGTGCCGCTGCTGTTCGGCGAACTCCACGATCAGAATCGCGTTCTTACACGCCAGCCCCACCAGCACCACGAACCCGATCTGCGTGAAGATGTTGATCTCCGGCGCCACCGCCGGCACCAGCAGCGCGAACCCGTAAATGCCGCCGATCGCCGACAGAATGCACATCGGCACCACGAGGATGATCGCGAACGGGAGCGACCAACTGTTGTACAGCCCCGCCAGCACCAAGTACACGAGCAGCACCGCGCCGATGAAGGCGTAAATCGCCGTGCTCCCCTCCTGGTTCTGGAGGAACGAGATGTCGGTCCACTCGTACCCCGCCTGGCCGGACAGCGAGCGCTCCGCGGCCTCGGTAACCAGTTGGATGCCGGTGCCGGTGCTCGTGCCGGGGGCCAGGTTCCCGTTCACCGCCGCCGCCGGGAACGTGTTGTACCGCTGGATCACCACCGGCCCGGTAACGTCCTGGATCTTCGCGACCGACCCCAGCGGCACCATCTCGCCGCGGTCGTTGCGGACGCGCAGGTTGCGGATGGTGTCGGCGCTCATGCGGTACGGGGCGTCCGCCTGGGCGGTCACCTGCCAGTTGCGCCCGAACCGGTTGAAGTCGTTCACGTACGTCCCGCCGAGGTATACCTGCAACGTGGCGAACACGTCGGCCAGCGGGACGCCCATCTGCCGGCACCGCACGCGGTCCACGTCCACGAACAGTTGGGGCACGTTGGCCCGGTACACGGTGAACGACGCCCCCAGCGCCGGGGTCTGGTTGATCTCGCGGATGAGCGCGTTCGTTTCGCGCTGGAGCCCCTCCGGCCCCAGGTCGCCGCGGTCCTCCACCATGATCCGGTACCCGCCCGCCGAGCCCAGCCCGCGCACCGGGGGGGGCGGCAGGATCAGCACCTGCGCGTCCTGCACCTCGCGGAGGATCTTCGCGTTCAGGTCGCGCAGGATCATGAACCCGTTGCGCGAAACGTCCCCCTTGCGCGCCTCGAACGGCTCCAGGATCACGAACATGGTGCCGAAGTTCGAGCCGGTCGCGCCCAGCACGAACGACTGGCCGGTCACCGTGAGCGTGTTCGACACCCCGGGCTGCGCGCGGACGATGTCGTCGATCTGCTGCATCACCGCGCGGCTGCGCTGCGCCGACGCCGCGTCCGGGAGCTGCACCGACACGAGCAGGTACCCCTGGTCCTGCGGCGGGATGTAGCCCGTGGGGGTGCGGGCGAACCCGGTGTACGTGAGTGCGAGCAGGCCGGCGTAAATGGCCAGCACGATCAGCGACCCGCGCAGCACCTGGCGCACGGCCCAGGTGTACCCGTGCGCGGTCCTGTCGAACCCGCGGTTGAACAGCGCGTAGAACCGCCGCAGGACGGCGTTCACCCGCGGCCCGACGAACCAGCCCGCGACCGCACCGGGGATCATGTACAGGGCGTGTGAGCCGACCCACTGCGCCCACAGCTTCACGCTGGCCGGGTTGAGGGCCGCCGCCGGCGTCTGCGGCGGCACCAGCGGCAGCGGGCCGAACACCGCGACCAGCAGGCGGTAGCCCGCGTAACCGATCAGCAGCGCCCACCCCCACCGCGGGAGCGTTTCTGTGGTCTCGTGCGCGGTCTTCTCGCGCCCGCGGAAGATCGCCGCCGCCCGCGACGGCGTCAGCGTCATCGCGTTCAGCGCCGAAATCATCATCGCCACCGAGATCGTAAGCGCGAACTGGCGGAAGAACTGCCCCGTCACCCCGCCCAGGAACGCGCTCGGCAGGAACACGCTGCTGAGCACCAGCGTGATCGCGATGATCGGCCCGGTGATTTCGGACATCGCCTTCAGGGTGGCGTCGCGGGCGTTCAGCCCCTGCGCGATCCACCGCTCCACATTCTCCAGCACCACGATCGCGTCGTCCACCACAATACCGATGGCCAGCACCAGCCCGAACAGCGTGAGGTTGTTGAGCGAGAACCCGAACACGTACATCACCGCCAGCGTGCCCACCAGCGACACCGGCACGTCGATCATCGGCAGGATCATCGCCCGCCAGTCCTGCAAGAACAGCAGCACCACGACCGCGACCAGCAGTGTGGCGTCGAACAGCGTGCTGTACACCTCCTCCACGGACTGCTGGATGAACGGGGTGGTGTCGTACCGCACCGCCACCTCGACGCCCGGCGGGAACCGCTTCTTGAGCTGCTCGATCTTGGCCTTCACCCGGTCGGCCACGTCGAGCGCGTTGGCGCCGGGCAGCGCGAAGATCGCGAGCCCCACCGAGGCCTTGCCGTCCAGCGTGTTCGTGATGTCCTGGGTGCGGGCCGTGAGTTCCACGCGGGCCACGTCCCCCAGGAGCACGACGGGGCGCAGCAGCGCGTCGGACGGCGGCGCGGGCGTCGGGCTGCTCGGCGCGGCGGCCGCGCCCCCGTTCGTCGCCCCCGCCGGGTCCCCGCCCGCGGGGGCGGAACCGGCTTGCGACGACGGGGCGGCCCCGGACTTGACCACGATGTTGCGGAACTGTTCGACCGTTTCGAGCCGCCCGAGCGCGTTGAGCGTGTACTGGAACGCCACCCCGGGCGTCGCCGGCTCGGCCCCCACCCGCCCGGCCGCGACCTGCACGTTCTGCTCGCGCATCGCGTTCACCACGTCCGACGCCGAGAGGCTGTTGGCGGCGAGCTTGTCCGGGTCCAGCCACGCCTTCATGCTGTAGTCCTGCTGCCCGAACACGGTCACGTCGCCGACCCCCTCGATGCGCGCCACCTCGTCCCGCACCTGCACCGTGGCGAAGTTCGAGAGGTATAACTGGTCCCGCGAGTCGTCCGGCGAGAACAGGTTGGCGATGAGCAGGATGTCCGGCGTGCGCTTGCGCACCACGACGCCCTGGCGCTGCACCTCCTCGGGCAGGAGCGGCGTGGCCTGCTGGACCCGGTTCTGCACCAGCACCTGCGCCATGTTCAGGTCGGTGCCGAGCGCGAACGTGACGGTGAGGGAGTAGGAGCCGTCGTTCCCGGAGTTGGACGACATGTACAACATCCCCTCGACCCCGTTCACCTGCAACTCGATCGGGGCCGCGACGCTGTTGGACACCACCTGCGCGTTCGCGCCGGGGTACGTACACGACACCGTGACGGTGGGCGGCGCGACCTCCGGGTACTGCGCGATCGGCAGCCGGGACAGCGCCGCGAGGCCGAACAGCACGATGACGAGCGAAATGACCCAGGCGAGCACCGGCCGGTCGATGAACACGCGCGCGAACATGGGCACTCGGAGTTATGAGACAGGGTCGGGCGGGTAAGGCCGGGGCCGCGGCCCCGGGCGCGTCGGCGCGGCGCTCACTTTGACTTGGGTTGGTCGGGCGCGGTCCCGCCCGCGCCGGGCGCCCCGCCCTGCCCCGGGGCGCCGGTCGGCGCGGTCTGGCGCGGCTTGATCTCACCGGGTTGGGGGTCGATTTCCATGTCCGGCTGGATGCGGGCCAAACCGTTGATGATGACCCGGTCCGTCGGGGCCAACCCCTCAACGACGCGCAGCCCCAGCGACTGCGGCCCGAGCTTGACGTGCTTCGCCGCGACGCGGTTGTTCGGGCCGACCACGTACACCACGCGCTCCGCCTGGTCGCTCTGGACGGCGTCGTCGGGGATCAGCGTCGCTTCCGTCGCCGTGCTCAGCGGGATGCGGCCGCGCACGAACAGGCCGGGCCGGAGCAGCCGCGGCGCCGGGTTCGGAAACGTGCCGCGGATCTGGAGGGTGCCGGTCGAGGGGCTCAGCTCGGAGCTGGCGAAGTCGATCGTGCCCTTGTGCGGGTAGCCGGTTTCGTCGCGCAACTGGATTTCGACCGGCGGGCCGGTGCCCGGGGCCGACGACACCCGCCCCTCGCGCTGCGCGCGCCGCAGGTACGCAAGCACCGTTTGCTCATCGACCGTGAAGTACGCGTAGGTCGGGTCCACGGTGGTCACCCGCGTTAGCACGGTGCCCGACCCGGTGCCGCCGGTGACCACGTTCCCTTCGTTCACGTAAATGCGGTCCACGCGCCCGTCGAACGGGGCCACGACCGTGGTGTACGAAAGGTTCAGCTTCGCCTGCTCGACATCCTTTTGGCTCTTCTCGACGTTCGCTTTCGACACCAACAGGTTCGCCCGCGCCTGGTCGTACTCTTCCTTGCTGGCGGCCCCGGCCATGAACGTCTTGTTGACCCGCGCCTCGTTCGCCGCGGCCTGCTCCCGCTGGGCTTCCGCGCTCTTGACCCCGGCCTCGGCCAGCCCGAGCGCGACCTGAAACGGCTCGGGGTCGATCTCGATCAGCTTCGCCCCGGCCTTGACCTCGGCCCCTTCCTGGAACAGCACCTTCTGAACGTACCCGTTCACCCGCGCGCGAATGTCGGCCGTTTTGACCGCCGCCAGCGTGCCGGTCAGTTCGGTGAACTCGGTCACGGGGCGCACGAGCGGGGCGGCGACGGTAACCTTGGGCGGCCCGACATCCTTGGACTGTGCGGGCGGCTTCTTGTTACACCCCAGCGCCGACAACCCGACAACGAGCGCGAACAGGGGCAACAGACGCATCAGCGTACTCCAATAACCACCCGGCTCCGGCGGTGCGCCGTCAGACAGTAGCAGCGCGCGTGCCGGAACCCGGAAATGAACGGCGCGCCCACGAGCAGGACCGATTACGCTGCGTCGCCGGCACACGATCTTTCGTATCAGACCACCCGCATCGATCGACGGCAACAACGTCCTCGCGTTCCACCGAGGCTCAACGCTCCAAACCCTGGCCGAACTTCTGCCCCCGCCTCACTTCAATCGGCCGACTGGACTTCTGGCGGGGAGTGACTTACGGTTCAACCGGGAATTTTATGGAACGCGCAGCCGGGACGGTCCGTCCGCCGACCGGGTTATAGGGCACCCCAGCTATGAACTGGCTCCGCGAGCCCGACGGCGAACCCCTGCCCGGATACCGGCTCCTCGAGCCCATCGGCACTGGCGGGTTCGGCGAGGTGTGGAAGTGCATCGCCCCGGGCGGCATCCACAAGGCCATCAAGTTCGTGTACGGCAACCTCCACGCGCTCGACGGCGACGACGCCCGCGCGGTCCAGGAGATGAAGGCGCTCGAGCGCGTCAAACAGGTGCGCCACCCGTTCGTGTGCCAGATCGACCGCATCGAGGATGTCGGCGGCGAGCTGGTCATCGTGATGGAGCTGGCCGACCGCAACCTGCACGAGTGCCTGGTGGAGTACCAGGAGGCGGGCCGGCCCGGCGTCCCGCGCGACATCCTGCTCGGGTTCCTCGACGACGCGGCCGTCGGCCTGGACCACCTGATCGAGAAGCACAACCTCCAGCACCTGGACGTGAAGCCGCGCAACCTGTTCATGGTGGCGGACCGCGTGAAGGTGGCCGACTTCGGGCTCGTGAAGCAGCTCGAGCGGTCCAGCTCGTCGGGGCTGATGGGCGGCGTCACACCCATCTACGCCGCGCCGGAAACGTTCCAGAACAAGATCAGCAAGCACTCGGACCAGTACAGCCTCGCCATCGTGTACGTCGAGCTGCTGACCGGCAAGCGGCCGTTCCCGGGCAAGAACATCCGGCAGCTCGCGCTCCAGCACATGAGCGAGCCGCCGGACCTGTCGATGCTGCCCGAGGCCGACCGCGCGGTGGTCGCCCGGGCGCTGTCGAAGAACCCGGACGAGCGGTGGCCCAGTTGCACCGCGTTCGTCCGCGCGCTGGGCACGCGCGACCCGAACGGGAGCGGGTCCGGCAGCGGCGTCCGCGAGCCCGGCTCGTGGGCGAAGGCGGGCCGCACGGTTCACGACGTGGACCTCACCCCGCCGGCCGCGCCGCGCGGCGCGGCCGGGGGCGTGGCGGTGCTCGACAAGCCGTCGCACCGGTCGGCCGACTTCGACGCGCACCCGGAGATCGACGAGGAGCACCTGCTCGGCGCCACCGCGCCGCAGAAGGAAGTGGGGGTGCTGCGCCCCACCATCCTCATCGGGGTGGGCAGCTTCGGGCGGCGGGCGCTCCAGGAGCTCCGGTGCCGGCTCACCGACCGCGTCGGCGACGTGGTCCAGGTGCCGTGCTTCCGGTTCCTGTACGTCGACTGCGACCCCGACGCGGTGACGAAAGCGGTCAGCGCCCCGCCGGACGTGGCCCTGGGCACCGACGAGGTGTTCCCGGTGCCGCTCCAGCCGGTCACCCAGTACCGCCGCCGCCAGCTCGAACAGATCCTGGACTGGCTGCCGCGGGAGAAGCTGTACGCGATCCCGCGGAGCCTCCACGCGGGCGGCTCGCGCGCCCTCGGCCGGCTCGCGTTCTGCGACAACTACCTCCGCTTCGTCACCCGCCTGCGGCGCGAGCTGCAAATCGCCACGCACCCCGAGTCGCTGTCCCAGTCGTCCGACCAGACCGGGCTGCCGGTGCGGGACAACACACCGCAGGTGTACGTGTTCGCCAGCGCCGCCGGCGGGTCCGGGGGGATGCTCATCGACCTGGGGTACGCGGTGCGGCGGGTGCTCGCCCGGGTCACCCCGGCCGACGCCCAGGTGACCGCGTTCGTGTACGCGTCCGCGCCCAACGACCCCAGCATGTCGGACCAGGAGTTGGCGAACCTGTACGCCGCGGTCACCGAGCTGAACCACTACGCGGACCCGGACGTGCAGTTCGTCGCGCACTACGGCGGCCCGGAGGGGCCGAAGGTCGAGAGCCAGGGGCTCCCGTTCACCGCCACGTACCTGATGCCGATGCCGGAGCGCACGGCCGGCGCCTTCCGGGACTGTCTGTCGCACCTCGCCGGGTACGTGTCGCACGACATGACCACCCCGCTGGGGCCGGCGCTCCAGCAGATGCGCGCCCGGCCGGTGGGGTTCGACCGCAGCCCGTTCCGCTCGTTCGGCACCTACGGGGTCTGGTTCCCGCGCGGGCTGCTGCTCCGCGCCGCCGCGCAGAAGATCTGCGTGGGCCTGCTCCGGGAGTGGAAGTCCGACGCCAACCCGCTCGACCCGACCCCCGTTCAGCACACGGTGAACCGCGCGACCGCGGACCCGCGCCTCAAGCCCGACGCGGTCCGCGGGCAGCTCGAGCAGGAGGCCGTGCGCGGCCCGGAGGGCGGCCCGGGCGACCAGATCGAGCGCTGGCTCAACGGGCTCGAGGCGCAGCTCAACTCGACCGGGCGGCGGCCGGACGCTGCGGCGTGGTCGCGCGCCGTGTGGGAGCAGGCCCGCGACCTCATCGGGGTCCGCCCGACCGGGGACCAGGACAGCACCGTCCGCCGCAGCCGCACGTCGAAGGTGTGGGACGAGGCGGTGAAGCGCGTGGCCGAGATGTGGGGCAACGAGTTCGAGGCGGTGGTGCGGCCGCTGGAGGAGCTGCCCGGGCGCCGGCTCGGCGCGATCGGCGCGGCGCTGCGGCGGCTGGCGGCGGTGTGCGGCGAGTGGGCCGCCGCCGCGGACGTCCGCACCCAGCAGCTCGAGGTGAAGTCCCGCCAGGTGCGGGCCGACGTGCAGGCCGCGCTCGACGTGTGCCAGGCGGGCAGCGGCACGTTCAGCTTCTTCGGCGGCCGGTCGGGCCGCAGCATGAGGCACTTCCTGGACCAGCTCCGGGCGTTCACCCGCATCCGGCTCCAGGAGGATCTGGCGGACGCGACCGCCAAGTTCTACCGCGCGCTGCGCACGAAAGTGGACGAGCGGGTCAGCGAGCTGGGGTACTGCCGCACCCGGATGGACGTGCTGCTCGCCACCCTGGAATGTCCGATCGCGAACCTGCCGGTGTCCTCGGACACCCCGGTGGCGGCGATGTCCGAAGAGGCCCTCCAGCAGACGCTGCACCCCACGAACACGCTGAACGTGGTGCTGCCGTCGGGCGAAACGCACCTCGACCGGTCCGCGCGACGGGTCGTCAAGTCGATGAAGCCGGACGACGTGCTGCGGCTGGAGATCGCGCTCCAGAAGCTGGTGCTGGAGCCGCGCGGCGGGCTGACCGCGCTGTGCCTCCTGAACGCCGACATGAGCCGCACGCTCGTGGCCCCCATCGTCGAGCAGACGACGGCGTTCCTGAGCGAGCTGCTGCCCGTCACGGACGTGACGGAGGTGGAGGTCTCCGCGTCGCGGGCGCGCAAGGCGGACCTCCCGACGCGGATCCGCGACTACTACGCCCGCGCCGTCCCGCCGTGCGGCTCGGACGCGGGGGCGCAGTCTTTCGTGCTCGTTCCCGACAGCGAGTCCGGAAAGGCGTTCGCGGGGCTGGTCAAGAAGGCCGTCCCGAGCGCCCTGATGATCCCGGTGAGCGGGTCCGCGACGGACCTGATGTTCTGCCGCGAGCGCACCAACCTGTTGCCGACGGAACTGGCCGAGTTGCTGGCCGTGTGCCAGCCGGCCTATTACCAGTCCCTGGCCGCGCCGCAAACCGCCCCGCACGCCCGGTTCGATGTGACCGAGTGGCTGCCTTTGTCGGAGTAGTCCTGAGTGGTCTCAGGTCCACAAGTCCTGAGTGGTCTCAGGTCCACAAGTCCTGAGTGGTCTCAGGTCCACAAGTCCTGAGTGGTCTCAGGTCCACAAGTCGCAAGTCCCAAGTCGAAGGCACTAATTGCGGCCTTCGACTTGGGACTTGCGACTTGTGGACCTGAGACTCAGATTACGCCCCGCCGAACGCCAGCCCCGGTTTGGGCGGAACCTCCGGCGTGATGGCCAGCTCCGGCTGCGGCACCGGCGCGGCGGCGACCGGCTTCGGCGTTTCCGGGCGCAGGTCCGCCACGGACACGCCGTTCATCAGCTTCTCCACCTCCGCCCGGTCGATCTCCTCGTGCAGCAGCAGCGCGTCGGCCAGCAGGTCGAGCTTGTCGCGGTGCGTCTTCACCAGTTCCGCCGCCCGGTTCTCGGCGTCGCTGAGGATGCGCTGGATCTCCTCGTCGATCAGCCGCGCGGTGCCCTCGCTGTACGCCCGCGACTCCGTGATCTCCTTGCCCAGGAAGACGTGCTCCTCGCCCTGCTGGTGGTACACCGGGCCGACCCGGTCGCTCATGCCGAACTGGGTGACCATCACCCGGGCGACGCGGGTCGCCTGCTTGAGGTCGCCCACCGCCCCCGAGAGCGGCTCGCCGAGCACCAGCTTGTCCGCGGCCCGCCCGCCCATCGACATCACCAGCATCGCGCTCAGCTCGCTCTGCGAGTAGTCCACCCGCTCCTCGTCCTGCTGGAACATCGTCACCCCGCCGGCGCGGCCGCGCGGGATGATGGACACCCGGTCCAGCGCCTGCATCCCGGACGGCATGAGGTACGCGCACAGGGCGTGCCCGGCCTCGTGGTACGCGGTGCGCCGCTTCTCCTTCTCCGAGTACGGCTCCTCGCGCTGGCTGCCGAGCCGGACGCGGTCCGCCGCGCGGTCGAAGTCGATCTGCTCGATCTTGTTTCGGCCCGCCCGCACCGCGAGCAGCGCCGCCTCGTTGCACAGGTTCTTCAGCTCGGCCCCGCTCATGCCCACCATGCTGCGGGCGATCCGCTCCAGGTCCACCTTGTCCGACAGCGGCTTGTTCCGGGTGTGGACCTTCAGGATCTCGAGCCGGCCCTTCCACGACTGGCGGTCCACGGTGATGTGCCGGTCGAACCGACCCGGGCGCAGCAGCGCGGCGTCGAGCACGTCCGGGCGGTTGGTCGCGGCCATCACGATGACCGTTTCCGACGGCTGGAACCCGTCCATCTCGCTCAGGATCTGGTTGAGCGTCTGCTCGCGCTCGTCGGACCCGCCGCCGTACCCGGCGCCGCGCATCCGGCCCACGGCGTCGATCTCGTCGATGAAGATGACGCACGGCGAGTGCTCCTTCGCGGTGCGGAACATGTCCCGCACGCGCGACGCGCCCACCCCGACGAACATCTGAATGAACTCGCTGCCGCTGATGGCAAAGAACGGCACGTTGGCCTCGCCCGCGACGGCCTTCGCGAGCAGCGTCTTGCCGGTGCCCGGGGGACCGACCAGCAGCACGCCCTTCGGCACGGTGGCGCCGACGCGGGTGAACTTCGCGGGGTCCTTGAGGTAGTCGACCATCTCGGTCAGCTCGCGCTTGGCCGACTCCATCCCGGCCACGTCCTCGAACGTGACCCGGCCCTTCCCCTTCTCGTACCGCTTCGCGGGGCTGCGGATGTAGTTGTTGATGAACCCGCCGCCCATCGGGTCGCGGAGCCGCGGCAGGAAGAACACCACGAACACCATTACCAGACCGAAGACGATGAGCAGTTGCAGCAGGAGCGGCCCCAGCCACGGGGTCGGTTCGTCGCGGCGGTTGATGACCACCCGCTCCGGGTCGTTCTGGCCGGGGTTGGCCTTCTTGTACTCCTCGCGGTACTTCTGGTCCGCCTTTTCGATCTCGGCGGTAAGGGGCCGCTGGTCGTTCGAGTGCGGCAGGTTGACCGCGAACCGCCCCGTCTTGCCCAGTTCGAGCTTCTTGACGACGGCGGAATCCGAGTCGCGGACCTCGCCCTCGGCCCGGTCCGGTCCGAGCAGCGTGACCGACTTCAGTTGCCCGGAGTCCATCAGGTCGCGGAACTTCGAGTAGTCGATCTCGCGCGCGTTGTTTTTGAACGCGATGAACGCGAACGCGATCACGCCCAGCACGACCAGCGCGATCCACCCGCCGGGCAGCAGCGGGTTGGCGCGCCTCGCGCCGGACGGCGGCCCGCCGGGGCCGTTGCTGTTGGGAGTGGGGTCGTTCGGCTCGGCCATCGTATGCCCTCAAGCGCGAGGAGAGCCCGCGCGGCGCGGTTCGGAATGTGAGGTATTGTACGTCAGGGCGGTGAAGGGAAGTGAACTCTTCGTGCCAAACACACGTTTGGCGCGGAATGCCACGCGCGGGCTCACTGGAGCCACGCGAGAGAAGCTACGGCGAGGACGAACCGAACCGGGTTCCGCGGGCGAATTCGTCCGCGGAACCCGGCTGCGGTTGTTTCCAATCAAGTCCTTCGACCGCCCCGTCCGGTGCCGGACCCGAGCAGGCGATTCAGGTCCGTGGCACCGGTACCGGTCGCGACAGCCGTAACGCCGTAATCGGCGGTCGGCGTCAGGCCGGCCCGCCTTCTTCCGGCTTCGGTTCTTCGGCCTTCGGCTCCTCCTTGGGCGGCTCCTGCTTCTTCTCGGGCTCGGGCGGCTTGAAGAACGCCAGCAGTTCACCGAAGGTGTTGAGCGCGGCCTTGCCGGCCTTCTTCTCGGGCGTCAGGTTCGGCAGCGGCTTCGGCTTGCCGGGCTTCTTCGGCGGTTCCGGCGGCGCGGCCTCCTGGGGCTGGGGCGGCGGCGCCGTGTTCGGCCCCGGGCCGCGGTTGCCGTACCGCTGCCCCTGCCCCGCGCCCGCCCCCTGCCGCGACTGGAAGCCGCCTTGGCGCTGGGGCGGCCGGTACCCGCCGCGGTCCTCGCGGGGCGCCGGCCGCTGCTCCTGGGCGGGTTGCGGCGCCGGCTGCGGGCGCGGCGGCCGTTCGCCCCGGGGCTCGCGCGGCGGGGCGTCGGCGCGGCCCCCGCGCCCGCGGTCGGGCTGGCGCCGCTCCTGCCCCGGCTGGATCATGGAGAGCGAGATCTTCTTCTCGCCCGGCTTCACCTCCATCACCCACACCGTCACCACGTCGCCCACCGACACCACGTCGTACGGCGACTTGATGTAGCGGTTGGCCATCTGGCTGATGTGGACCAGCCCGCTCTCCTTCAGGCCGATGTCCACGAACGCCCCGAACGGCACCACGTTCAGCACGGTGCCCTTCAGCTCCATGCCCTGGGTGATGTCCTCCAGGCGGAGCACGCCGGTCTTGAAGATCGGCGGGGGCAGGTCCTCGCGCGGGTCGCGGCCGGGGCGCGCCAGCGACGCGAAGATGTCGTCCAGCGTCGGCTCGCCGGCGCCCAGCTTGGCCGCCATCTCGGGCAGGTCGGTCGCGTTCAGCTTCGCCCGCAGCTCCTGCACCTTCTCCCGGTTGCGGAGGTCGTCCGGGGCGAACCCGAAGTCCGCGAGCGCCTTGCGGGCGACCTCGTAGCTCTCCGGGTGGATCCAGGTGCTGTCGAGCGGGTCCGCGCCGTCGGGCAGCTTGAGGAACCCGGCCGCCTGGGTGAACCGCTTCTCGCCCAGGCCCGGCACCTGGAGCAGTTGCTCGCGGCTCGTGAACGCCCCGTTCTTTTCGCGGTAGTTCACGATCTCGCGGGCGACGAGCTGGTTCAGCCCCGACACGTGCCGCAGCAGGGGCACGCTCGCGGTGTTGAGGTCCACCCCGACCTGGTTCACGCTCGACTCGATGACGCCCTCGAGCGACTCCTTGAGGAACTTGGGCTTCACGTCGTGCTGGTACAGCCCGACGCCGATGTGCTGCGGGTCGATCTTCACCAGCTCCGCGAGCGGGTCCTGGAGCCGGCGGCCGATGCTGATGGTGCCGCGGGTGGTGGCGTCGAGGTCCGGGAACTCCTCGCGGGCCACCGGGCTGGCGGAGTAGTCGCTGGCGCCGGCCTCGATCACGATGACGTAGGCGAGGTCGGCGGGCGCCTCCGGCAGCCCGTCGAGCGAGATCGGCGGGGCCGCGGGGGGCGGGGGCGGCGCCACCGGCACGGACGCGGTGACCGGGGCGCCGGTGGTGAGCGTCTCGCCGACGGCCGCCGGCGCTTCAACAGGGGCCAGCGGCGCGGCCCCGTCCGGGGTCAGCGACACCGACAGCGTCAGCGACTCGGCCGGCAGCGTCGGGGCGCCCGAGTCGAGGGTGACCGCGGCCGGCGCCGGCGCCGCTTCGGCGGCCACCGGAACGGCCTCGGCGGCCACCGGCGCGGGCGCCGGCGCGTCGCTCGACACGGTGACCGACTGCGGCGCCTCGGGGACCGGGTTCAGCCGCCGGTGGACGAACTCGGCGATCAGGTCGGCGACCAGCTGCTCGCTGTCGCGGCACCCGGTCCCGTTGCCGATCGCGATGACCGAGATCTGGTACTTGCGGATGAGCTGCTCGAGCTTCCGCTTGGCGTCGCCGGCCTGCTTCTGGTTGTGCGGGTAGATGACCGCGTCCTCGAGCAGCTTGCCGGTCTCGTCGAGGGCGGCGAGCTTGCACCCGGTGCGAATGCCCGGGTCGATCGCGAGCACCTTTTTGCCCCGGAGGGGGGGCTGGAGGAGCAGGCTGCGGAGGTTCTTGGCGAACACCATCACCGCGTGCTCTTGCGCGCGGTCCGTCAGCTCGCGGCGCACCTCCCGCTCGAGGCTCGGCCGCAGCAGACGCTCGAGCGCGTCCTTGGCCACCTCGAGCAGGAGCCCGCGGTGCGGGTGCTCGGCGAGGTTCAGGTGGTAGGTGGTGATCTCCAGCCCGCGCACCGGGTCGGTGTCGACCCGCACCTTGAGCACGTTCCCCTTCTCGCCGCGGTTGATGGCCAGCACGCGGTGCGGCGGGATCTCCTTCACCGGCTCGCGGAAGTCGAAGTACGGCTCGTACTCCTTCCCCTTCCCTTCGGCGACGCTCTCGTTGCGGACCGACACCAGCACGCCGGTGTCCCAGGTGAAGGCGCGGAGCGGCCCGCGCACGTCGGCGCTGTCGGCGACCATGTCCGCGAGGATGTTGCGGACCCCGGCCATCACGTCGTCGGTGTTGAGCAGCCACTTGTCGGGGTCGACGAGCCCCTGCACCACCTCGTCGAGCTTCTCGACGGCGGGGTCGCGGTGGAAGATGGCCTCGGCCAGCGGCCCGAGCCCCTTCTCGCGGGCCTCGGTGGCGAGCGACTTCTTCTTCGGCTTGAACGGCAGGTACAGGTCTTCGAGGCGCTTCGGCGACTCGGCGCCCAGGACCGCCCGCACCAGGTCGTCGTTCAGCTTGCCCTGGAACGCGATGCTCTTGAGGATGGTCCGCTTGCGGTCGGTCAGCGCGCGGAGGGCGGCCACCCGGTCCTGGATGCGGCGGATGACGTCCTCGTTCAGCCCGCCGGTCCGCTCCTTGCGGTACCGGGTGATGAACGGCACCGTGTTGTCGTCGTCGAGCAACTGGACGACGGCCTCGACCTGCGCCTTGCGGATCTGGAGGTCTTGTGCGATCCGCGAGAGGTCGTGCGGCTGGGGCGCGGCCGGCACCTCGGGCACGGGCTGCG